>JAHFDZ010000208.1 GCA_023248745.1 Myxococcales bacterium
CATTATCGCGTGGTACCGCGAGGTGCTTGGCTTTGAGCCGTTTTGGGAAATTAGCTTTCACACCGAAGATGTTGCCAAGCAGCGAGCTTCAGGTTCCGGTCTTCGCTCGATCGTCATGTGGGACCCCACGAGTGGGGTTAAGTTTGCAACGAACGAGCCTATGCGCCCGCACTTTCGCGAGTCGCAAATATGGAAGTTCGTTGACGATAACGCCGGCGCGGGTGTGCAGCACGTTGCGTTTGCCGTTGGCGATATTATTGCGACGGTTCAAGAGCTGCGACGTCGTGGTGTCGAATTTATGCGTACGCCAAAGTCGTACTTCGAAGATCTGCCGGCGCGCCTTGACCAATTGGGAATTCGAAATGTAGCGCAAGAAATCTCGGTTCTCGCACGCGAAGAGATTCTCCTCGACGGAGCACACGACAAGTACATGCTTCAGATTTTTATGCGCGAGGCATCGGTCCTGTATGACGACTCGCGCGCGGGACCGTTTTTCTACGAAGTCATTCAGCGCGCAGGCGACGAAGGCTTCGGCTACGGCAATTTCCGTGCGCTCTTTGAGAGTATCGAGAGGGCCCAGAAGGCCGCTGCATCGTAAATGATCTTACCTATCGCTCGGGATGCGAGAAGGTAGCGATCGGACGTCGGCTCCATCGAGGATCACCTTGATTTTCGAGTAGGTGATGGTCTTGCCGCAAGCTGTCGTGTTTGCGGTGCCGTCAGCCACGACTGAAAGCGCTTGGAACGTCGTGACGTGATAGCCGTCGTCTGTGGGGACGGATGGATCGGCGCCGTACGTGTCGTTGTAGAACGTTCCTGCAGCGTCGGGCTGGACGAACCAGTACGCGTTGTTGGCGAAGCTCTCGTTTGATGCGTACGCAAAAACAAAACGCTGCGAGGTGCTGCGCGCCTGCACAATCGCCGCGACGGCGCTTTCATTAGACGCGATGCATTCGTCGAATGAGGCGGGCCAGTTCGCGTAGGCGGGGAAAAATGCAGGATCAGCGCTTGGCGCTCGGTTGCAGGTGCAATTGCGAATGACAACGATAGGCGCGCTGGTGCCCTTGATCCTTTCCTTGAGCTCGCCGAGCGCGGCATCGCTCGACATCACACAGCTGGTTGCAAGGAGGACGCAGTAGCGCTTCACGGGCCAGGCCGTAGCTTGATGTGCGCTTGATGTCACCTGCACTCACTTTCACAAAAAACGATCGCTATCTGTAAGCCTGAGGTCCCTGATACGTTCCTCGGCCATGAGCAACCAACTTGACGATCAAGGGAAACGTGAGACGCCACAACGACGCGGCGCAAGTGCGGCTGTAGCGGTCGTGGCCCTGTTAGTGCTGGCAGGAGGTACCTCGCTTTTTGCGCTCCAAGCTTGCGGTGAGAATCAACCACCGCCCGCTACGCCACCTTCCGGATCGACTGCCGCTCCGCCCGTGTCGACGACACCGCCAGCTTTGCCGCCGGAGACGGCTCATCCGGCGACATGAGATGAGCGTATTGGCTGTCTTGGCGCCCTTGCCCCTCGCGCACGAGTCGCGCGCGCGCAGCGCAAACGTAACGGGCTGGCTCCGCAGCCCGGCGTTTGATTTTGTGTTCATCGTTGGCGTGTTCGCATTTGCGCTCACAGTAGGAGCAACGGCATTGCTCGTACCGGCGCTGTTTGGCTGGATCGTCCATGCGGACTTTTGGCTGCTTGCCTATCCGCACGTCGTGTCGACGTTTACGCGCATTGCTTTTGATCGCGAGAGCGCAAAGCGTCATTGGTTCTTACTCGCCGGTCTACCCCCGCTTGTTTTTCTAGCGACCGCGAGTGCGACGCGACTCGGTGGCGTGGTTGCGCTCAATACGATCTATTTCTATTGGCAGACGTATCACTACACGCGTCAAAGTTACGGCATTGCGCGTGCGTACCGTCGTGCAGGAGGGGCCACCGCCCATGGACGTGATCTCCTCACCGATGCGGTCGTGTTCGCGTTTCCCATTTGGGGGCTGCTTCACCGCGCTCACCAGCAGCCACCGAAGTTCTATGCGTCCCCGCTGTGGAGCCCGCCGGTGCCTCAAGCGCTTGTGGTTGTTGCGGGAGGCATCGCCATTGCGTTGCTCGCGGCGTGGACACTCCGTACGTTGCTCGCGATCCAGCGTGGTGGCGCACCTGGATATGTGCTGTTCGTGCTCTCGCATATCGCGGTAACGGCGGTGAGCTACATCGCCATCGCGGACATCACGTACGGCTGGCTCGTGATCAATTTGTGGCACAACGCCCAGTACCTGTTCTTCGTGTGGGCACACAATGCGCGGCAGTTTCGAGGGGGGATCGATGAGTCCCATCCGCTTCTCTCGCGCATCAGTCAGCCGGGGCGCGTGGGGACTTACGCGTTGGTCTGCTTTGTGATCTCGGCAGCGGTCTATCTCACCTTGGGACGGGCGACCGCTTTGCTCTCAAGCAAGGTTCTGCCGCTCGTTCTGATTTGCCACCAAACCATCAACTTTCACCACTATTTGGTGGACGCCGTCATTTGGCGCACGCGTAAAGCAAGTTGACGGATCGCCCGTTGACGGTGCCCGGCCAAAAAGCGACCATCATTCGCATGTTTCTTACGCGCGCCACTCTGTTTACCGCTGCGGCTTTTGTGCTGGCGGGTTGCGAGTTGCACGTGAACAGCGACCTTGACACGAGCGTCAAGCGCATTCGCTTTACGGCGACCTATCCCGATGGTTCGGTTCAGCAAGTGGAGAGATTTTTCAACACAGGACTCAGCGCATCCGGGCCCGCTTCGCAGGCGTACGATGCTGTGCAGATGGGCCAGGGTGCTCGCGCGCTGCAAATCATGGAAGCGGAGATCCGCCAAAGCCCGCACCGCCCGTGGAATCACTACAACTTGGGCATTCTTTACGAGCTTGCGGGTCGATGGGCTGACGCGCATCGCGAAGTGCAAGAGGCGTGTCACGTGGATAGACCGCGCGGCGGAGTGTGCAATGGTCGCTTCCGCAAAGAGATTGAATTCACACGGGGCTTCTTACCGCGCTGACGACCGGGTAGCGTTGTCAGCGTCGTGCCCAAATCGCTCTCGTTCAACTTTGATGAGCCGCCACCTGCGCCACCGCCGCCCGCACCACGCGTGTGGAGTGTCGTCGAGGTTGTAGCGGCTCTTCGGCGAGCGAGCGAAGGGTTAGGCAACTTGACGATCGAGGGCGAAGCGACGTCGGTGAAAGTGAACGCTTCGGGTCACATTTACTTCTCGCTCGCCGATTCCGGCGTGTCGATCTCAGCGGTGCTTTATCGCGCGAGCGTTACTCCGCAAGCGCGCAAGCTGCTTGCCGAAGGCGCCCGCGTTCGTGTGTTTGCGAAGGCCACCGTCTGGGAAGCACGCGGGCAGCTTCAGCTTGCGGTGATGCGCGTTGAAGCGGCCGGTAAGGGCGCTCTGCTCGAAGCGCTCGAGCGACTCAAAGCGAAGCTACTTGCGGAGGGGTTGTTCGACGTCTCAAGGAAGCGCAACGTCCCTCCTGACGCTCGCGTCGTCGGCGTCGTGACGAGCGCGACAGGTGCCATAATTCACGACATTGCGAAGGTTGCGTTTGCAAGAGGTGGTGCCCGCATTCTGCTCGCTCCCGCGCAGGTGCAAGGAGCTAGAGCTGCGTTTGATATCGTCAAGGCATTGGACTTAATTCAAAAAGTCAATGATGTTGACGTCATCATCTTGGGGCGCGGCGGAGGATCGGCTGAAGATCTCGCTGCCTTCAACGACGAGTCCGTCGTCCGCGCGGTTGCGGGTTGCCGCGTTCCGGTTGTGAGTGCGGTGGGTCATCAGGTCGACTTTTCACTCGTCGATCTTGCCGCCGACGCGCGCGCGGCGACGCCTTCGCAAGCTGCCGAGATGTGCGTCGCCGATACGCGATCGCGATCGACACTTCTGTCGCAAGTAGAACGACGTCTTGTCTATTCGATGCGATCAAGCCTTGTGATGCGTGGCGCCGCACAGAAAGCGATTGCAACGAGGTTGCCCGATCGCGCGCTCATTTTTTCGGCCCAAGAGGACGCATTGGCAGACAAGCGCGAGCGCCTCGAGCAAGCGACGAGGAAGATTGTCGACCGCGTTCGGGTGCGCACTGACTCCGTGCGCGACCGCGTGCTCTCCTGCGATCCTCGTGTAATAGTTGCAAAACGCCGCGCAGAAGTCGTTGCGCTTCGCACGCGGCTCGTTGACCTTGCAAAGATTGCGATGTTTGCGCGAACACGTTCGTTGCAGGCCGCGGCCGTTCGCCTCGACGCAATGAGTCCGCTCAAGGTACTTGGACGCGGCTATGCAATTGCACTCGACGTGGAAGGTCGCGCGATACGAAGCGCCGACCAAGTCGCTCCGGGCGACGAAGTCTCGCTGCGCGTCGAACACGGCGAGTTCACCGCTTCCGTCGTGCGCGTGTGCCTCCCATGAGAGCGATGCGATTCGCGGTGATTGGCGATCCCGTTTCGCATTCGAAAAGTCCCGTGATGCACACGGCGGCGTTTCGCGCGCTCGGCCTTCCGCATACATATGAGGCGCTTCACGTCTCAGAAGACGAACTGTTTGCGGCTGTCGAACGCTTGCGAGCAGGCGAATTCGATGGGCTGAACGTCACCGTGCCGCACAAACAACGCATTCTCAATTTTGTAAACGAAGTTGACGAAAGCGCGGCGCTCGTGGGTGCATCCAACACGCTCGTTCGTGGACTAGATGGTCGTGTGACCGCATATAATACTGATGCGGCCGCACTCGCATCTGAGTTGCGAGCGCTGGGTGCTACCGCGCACCAAGAAGCGAGTGCGCTCGTCCTCGGTGCGGGTGGGGCGGCGCGCTCTGCGATTGTCGCGCTCTCCGTTTTTCTCGGATATGCGCGCGTCGTTGTGCGCGCTCGCGCGTTTTCTGATTCTGAATTGGCCGATGCGTTTCGTCTCGACGTCACCCGACGTCTTGCTTCGGCGGGCGCAGAGACCACGATCAGCACAGAGACGCTTGAGCCGAAGCGCGAGCCCTTTGCCGTCGTCGTGCAGTGCACGAGTGCAGGCATGATCGGTAAAGACTCTGGACGAAGTGTCGCAGGCGCTATCGCCTGGGACTACCTGAGCCCGGGTGCGGTCGCGCTTGACGTTATTTACGCTCCGCCAGAGACCGATTTTCTGCGCGCAGCGGCAGGTGTTGCCGTTTCGGGCGCAAATGGTCTCGGCATGTTGGTCGAGCAAGGTGCGGTTGCGTTTCAGCTTTGGCTCGGCGTTGACCCGCCTCGTCCCGTTATGCGAGTCGCAATAATGTAACTTACGAAGCTACTTTATGTACTGCGTCGCGCGCCTCTCTGCTTTCGAGGTGACGCAGCTTGAACTGTGTTGGCGAACAGCGCTCCCAGCGTTGAAAGGCGCGATAGAATGAGTTCGCACTCGCGTACCCGAGCTCCGCTGCGAGACGTCTCATGTTCTTTGCGCCTGCGCGAAGTTGCGTCACCGCGTGCTTGTGACGCGTGCGATCGATGATCTCTTCCGCGCTCGTACCTTCTTCGGCGAGGCGTCGTTGTAACGTGCGGGTGCTCAGCGCCAAGCTCTTTGCCAGACCGCGCAACGTTGGGTTTTGAGTAAGCAACCCGCGCGCAAGTGCCGCTTCAGATCGCGACAAGATGCTTGAGCCATCGGAGAGCGCGTGCGTTGCATCGTCCGCCATGCGAGCGACGATCGTGCGAAGCTTACGATCTGGGTTTGCGATCGGACTTACCGCGAGATCTTTCGAAAATGTGAGCTCATCGACTGCCGATCGAAGCACGACCTGGCATTGGAAAAATCCCTCGAGCGCCTGCTTGAGTGAAGGATCGGTGTCGCGCAAGCGAACGGTCATGGGTGCACTTTGCGCATCGCTCAGCGCGCGTACGAGCAATAGAACTTCGGCAAAGTAGAAGATCACGTGCGTTCGATCGCCCACGTTGGCGGGGAAGCCACACACGTGACTGATCGTGACGTGTCCTTCAGGTGAAACGTAACTCTCTCGGTGACATACATTTTGCTCAAGTCGCGCATAGCGACCCACAGCGCGAAGGGCCTGACCAATGGTCTCAGCGTTTCGCGCGACGTATTCGAAGGTGAGCGCCTTGCCGCTCATCGCACGCTCGGCGAGCTGGATTCCGGTTGCAGGCGAGACCGTAAGGCGAGCCCAAAAGTTGAGCCACTCGGTCGCCGGAACGCGCGCAAGCCCGTCTTCACTTGGTAGCGCACTGTGCTCACAGGCCAGTCCACACGCGTTCGCCGCCGCCCCAATTCGTAACAATGCCTCGACAGCTACTGATGCTTCACTCATCCCCGACTCCCTTTCGCTTCCATGCGCAGGGCTCTACGGAGTGCGTGTGCGTTCCTTCCCGCGGCGGCGCGCAAAATGTGGCGCTCGAATGCGTTTGCAAGCGAACACGGGTGCTTGCCAAATGAAAAAACGCCGCGGACCAACGGTCTCGCGGCGTGCCGCAATTTTAGGGGCTTTGTGCGAAGGAGGGGACTTGAACCCCTACGGTGTTACCCGCTAGCACCTCAAGCTAGTGCGTCTGCCAATTCCGCCACCTTCGCAAGGTGAAACAAGGTGGCCGGTTCTAACGGCGCTTTCGGGGATCGTCAAGCGCCGATGCCTTCAGGTGCACAAGTTGATGTGCGATCCGCTTGAATGCGCCGCAAAGTAGCGCTCGCCAAGGCGGCGACATGCGGTTGATCACGGCAGATTGCCGTCTGTCGTGATCTCTTGCGACATCTTAGTCGCGAACGAAAAATCCGCATGGTCGCGGTAGCCGGCGTTTGGGCCCGGAAAGCGAAGGTACGCGAACGCCCTCTCGTTGCTGAAGAAGGCTACCTTCGCGAGCTGAACCGCGAGGTCGAGGGGACTGTCGTCCTTGAGAGCTGCGTCCAAAATCAGCTCGCGCTGCTCTGGCGAAACTTCGGTGAACAGGTGTCCGTCGTACAGCTTCTTGCCCAAACCATCGAGGATCAGGACGATGAGTCCCAGGTATTCTGACACGGGGAGCGCAGGGTCGAAAAAGAGCGCGGGCGCGTTGACATCAATCGCGCCGATCGCGCCAGTTAGGTCGCGTCTCTTGCTCGGCACCACGGTGTCGCAGAACGCTGCGATGGCTCTGCCGTGCGCCGTGTTTGGCGCGCCGCCGAGGGAATCGAGTCCGACGGGCAATGGCTCGTCGGTGCTTGCCGGTGGATCCAATAACGACGACGGCTGTCCGCACGCTGCGAGAGCGAACGCAGCGCTCGCAATCGTTGCGAGGTTGACGAAGTCGCGTCGCGAATAAGATCGAGGCTTCCCGACTGGAAAAACAGCAAGACGCTTCATGGTTCTCATCCTTTCGCAATCGCATGTTCGACGGCACGTTCGGTCACAGCCGAGATCGTGAGCGCGGGGTTTACGCCGAGCGCGTAGGGCACGGAGCTCGCATCGCAGATGTAGAGGTTCTCGTGACCGAACACTTCGCAGTTTGCGTCGACGACGCCGTGCGTTGCGTCTTCGGCCATGCGGCACGACGAGAGCAAGTGCGTCGAGGTCGTGCCCGATTGCTTGCGCGACACAACAGGTAGAAGCGCAACACCCGACTTCTTCGAGATATCACCGAGCAGGCGCTCAACGCGATCGAGATAGGCGTCGTAGGTTGTGCGATCGCGCTCGGTTACATTTGGCGCGCCCTTGAAATCAAGGGTGATTGCGCGATGTCCATCGGCGAGGCCAAGCGTTGAAAACGCAATGAGGCGGTTTGGATAGATGGCCTCGACGAAGCGCTTGTACTCCATGCCCCAAGCGCGCTTTGGAACGAGAGGATGATCGCTCGCGCTGAGCGACGATGCGAGAATCGACGGTTCGAGTCCACCGCCTGGGTGCAGCGTGAAGCCCTCCGATTCGAAATAGTGAAAGGTCATCATCGCAGCGTTTTCGGAGCCCATGTAGCAGGCATACTTCGACAGATCGTCGAACTCCGGCGGCAAGATGCCGATGACGCCATGTTCGCCGTTGTTGTTAAAATTCTCGCCGACCTGCGCCGATAGTTTTGGCAGGTACTTCTTCGAGCGAAGCATCAGTGCGGGCGAGTGAACGCCGCCGCATGCCACGACAACGCGAGCGCCGCGCACTTCGGTCTTCACCGCGTCCTTTGTGTAGTGCACGACGTAGCCGGTGCCGTCGGGTTCAAGATGATCGACCAAGCAGCCGGGCCTTACCTCTGCGCCGCTCGCTTCGGCCAGTGGCAGGTACGTATGCAGCATGGTCATCTTCTTGTCGAAGGTGCACCCCTGAGCGCAGTAGCCGCAGTGATTGCAGTCGGTGTAGTTGAGTCGCGAGCGCTCGCAGCTGACACCTGAAAGGTCAAGCATCTTGGCGAACAGGCCACCCGCTTTCGGAATCTCGTTCCAGCCGAATTGGCGAATCTTCATGATCGATTCGACGCGCGCGTAGTACGGGTCGAGCGCCGAACGCGAAAAGCCAGAAGGCCAATAGGGCCTTCCGTCGTCGTCGCGCACTTCGAACGTTTTCTGCGGCGCGCGAAAATGAGCGCCATCCATCGGGACCGATGCACCTCCGACCATGCAACCCGTTCGAAATGCGAACCCTGCGTTGGTGATCACCAGGTCGACGACCTTGCTCAAGTACCGAGGGTCATCCGACTGTTTCAGGTCCTGCGTGCTCCATCGCGGCCCGCGTTCGAGAATCAGGACTCGCAATCCTGCCTGTGCGAAACGCGTTGCCGCAATTGACCCGCCGTATCCCGAGCCGACGATCACCACGTCGAAATTTTCCATCACCCGCTCCCGCGCCTGTTACAAAGTGAGTAACCACTCTAATTTGTGGTTGAATCAATTGTGCGGGAACCGATGAAAAGTCAAGCGAGCTGCGAAAGAAAGAAAGTGAGTTCGTACTTATTTTAGGAGAAGTGGAGCAAAGGACAAAAAAAATGAAGAAAGACGCTGCCTAAGTCAAGGAAGGTAAGAGGCGTGTGCGAGGAAACTCACGAAGGAAGTAGCGCGACGACGATAAATTCGTAACTAGGCCAGCGCTATTTGAAGAAGCACCACCCGGGACCGAAATTGCTGCGAAGGTACGGGGTATTGGGGTTTATCGACCCCGGGTGGCACACTTGGGGCGCAAGCCGCTTGGCTGCGCGAACGGGGCGAGGCGCCTGATAAGGAAGAAAGCTTTGCTGCGTAAGCGCCTCTGTACTGAGGACGCCGACATCGTTAGCTCGTCGCGCCAAATGTGTTTTTTTCTTTCGAGGTCACGTCCGAAAGTTGGTTTCCTCAGGGAATTTTCGTCGCGTACGCCATGAAGTAGGTGCCATTGCTCAGCTTGGTCACGGCCGGATCCTTGATGACCTTTGACTCAAGCGGGGCGGCGCCATTTCCGAGGCGCATGCCGTCTTCAGCGACCAAGGTGCTTGGCGGTGTGAACTTGAACGTCTTGATGACGCCTTCGCCAGGATTGAACGCGAAAAGCCGCCACGTGTTGTTCTCGCGAAGTGCGCACGAGATAAAGTAGTTAAAGTTCCCGATGCGCGGCGTGGCTTCTTCGATGAAGGTGAACGTTTGCCCGTCGGTTGACTTGGCGCGCAGGAGCGCTTCGCCTTGCTGCTGAAGCGTGTGCATCCACCAGGTGCCGTCCGTGTCGCGGAACGTTTGGGAGTCCATGGGCGACTTCGCGTGCGTAAGCGCCATTCCACCTTTGGTGAAGTCGATGCCGTTGGTGCTTGTGGCCCAGCGAATGGCGGGCAAGTTTCCGACGCCTTGGGTCAAAAATGCGTGGAACGTGCCGTCTGACGTGAGCGTGATGTCCGGATCGGAGGGTGTGGGCACGGTGTCGAGTGCACTGATAACGAGCTTCTTGTAGACCCAGCTGCTTCCACTGTCGGTCGAGATCGCAACCGCGGTTGTGTCCTTGTTCGCCTCGATGCCGCTGCCCGTATAATAGAGGTAGATCGTGCCATCGGCGGTTGAGACCACGCTGGGAACGTTCGCTTGATCGCTCACGACTTTGTTCGTCCGCGTGAACGTGATGCCGTCGGTTGACGTCGCCGTGAGAATTCGAAATTCGCCTGGGGTCTCCGGCGGTGGGTTTGCGCCTCGTCCCGTTGGGGGCACAAAATCACTCGTCAAGGTTGTTGACGGTGCATCGGTTCGGGCGTCAAGCGTAGACGCTGCGTCGCCGGCATCGATGGCGCCCGTGTCAGCAGGTGGCGCGCCTCCATCAGGACTTTGCGCCGCGCCCGTGCACCCTACGCAAAAGAATGCAATTGAAGTTACGTTAATGCACGCGACGAAGACTCTCATTGCAACCTCCCTATGAATCCGGCCCAAAGGTACGGATTTTTGGGTCTCAATGAAACGGCGATGCGCGCCTATTCGGCTGGCGGCTTCGTAGGAGCAGGCTTGTCGATGGTCACTTCGACTTCGCGTGCTTCGTCGTGATCGCCTGGATAGGGTAGGAACACGAGCGCTTCGAAATTGCGTACGACGCAATTCCCGGTTGGTGTGCCGGCATGTGGGGAAGCGATACTCACGTCGATAGGGCGTCCGTTGCGCCCAACTTTGAGCGTCACTGCGGCCTTTCCCCACGGTCCCTTCAGCTCACCTGCGTCGTTCGTCGCGGCACCACATTGCGTTTTTGAAAATCCCGCGGCGCGCTTGAGCATCATCGCCGTGTACTCTTCGTCGATCCGGCTCTTGGGCGCGACGGTTGGCGGTTCGGGCGTCGATGGGATCGTGGCCGTAGGTTCAGCCGCGGCTGCAATGCGAGCGGGAGCTGTGGGGGCTTCTGCGCAACCCACAGCGAGTAGTCCAACGGACACGAGCAATCGGTTCATTCCACCGCCTCAATGCCACACGACCGGAAAAATGCAATGCTCGTTCAGAGGGTCCGTCTAAAGAAGGAAGACCATGCGAAACGCTGCAGTGAATGCACTTATTGCCATTTCGTTGGCGATCGGTCCACTGACCGCTGCGGCGGGGCCTCTTAAAGCGACCCACGAAAGTCGCTTTGTGCCCGTAAAAATTGAAAAAAAGACACCGCTCGCACTTGCCGTCATCGGCGATTCCGTTTTATGGGGTCAGGGTCTGCACGAGAAGAACAAGGCGTCGCAGGACATTCAGGAGTGGCTTGCTAAGCGCTACCGCCGACCGGTTTATCGCACCGTGTATGCACATTCGGGTGCGTCAATTGCCGAGACCGACACCCAATTCGCGCCGAGTGCGGGTGAAGTGCCGCAAGGTTCACCAAGCATCGTCAAGCAAGTTGCCGGGGCC
>JAHFDZ010000209.1 GCA_023248745.1 Myxococcales bacterium
AGGTGTGCAGGTAACCCGCCGAGATCGACTTCGCGGTACGTCCGGTGCCGAGATCGACTTTGGGCAGCTTGTCGCCCATCTCGTTCGGACCGTCACCGCGATCCACGGCGCCGCCGAGACCAAGTTGACCTAGTAGGTTTTGCCCCCAGCACTTGACGCTGTTGTCGTCGAGGATTGCGCAGGCGTGTGCGGCTCCCACCGAGATCGACTTCGCGGTACGTCCGGTGCCGAGATCGACTCTGGGTAACTTGTCGCCCATCTCGTTTGCACCGTCACCACGGTTGCTCTGGTCGCCAAGACCAAGCTGACCGTATTCGTTGTCGCCCCAGCACTTCACGCTGTTGTCGTCGAGGATTGCGCACGTTTGAGTGGCACCGGCCGCGATCGATTTGATGCGTAACACTTGCGGTCCCGCGTCTGGCGGAGGTCCCGCGTCTGGCGGAGGTCCCGCGTCTGGCGGAGGTCCCGCGTCTGGCGGAGGTCCCGCGTCTGGCGGAGGTCCCGCGTCTGGCGGAGGTCCCGCGTCTGGTACCGAGGCGCTTGCATCAGTTGCGTCAGCATCGGCACGGCTTGCGTCAGGCTGCGAAACCAACTGGCTTGATCCACAGGCCGCCAGCGTCGCTACAAAACAGGTGACAAAAGAAGCGCTAATTTTCATTCCACTACCCCCGAAGCAAACCGTCTGAGTGCGTAATAGCACTAGGTGCCATATTAGCAACGGCGCGATGCGCCTCGGCCCGTGCGAAGATGCGCCCAACCTCACATGGCCCAAACGCCCGCCCTCGCGCTCTCGGTCCTCCTCGCGGTGCTGTTCACCTTCACGGGTCGCAGCAAGCTCGTCGGCGGGGCCGAGGCGCTGCGGGTCCGCGATCAACTCGGTTTGAAACCACCACAGTGGGTGAGCATCGGTGCGCTCGAGCTCGCGTCGGTGGCCGGGCTCCTGCTCGGCATTCGCTGGGCGCCACTCGGCATCGCCGCCGCTGCTGGTGCCTGCTGCCTGATGATCGGCGCCGCGGTCTTTCGTCTGCGCGCCCGCGCGGGCATCGGGGGCGTGCTCATCGACGTCGTCGTGTTCGCCCTCGCTGCAGGACTCATCGGGCTGCATCTGCGCGGCCTCGCGATCGCGCACGTCCCTCCCTCTTAACGATGCGCCCCGTTTGACAGCGTCGGGAAGCTCGTCATACTCGAGCACGCAAGAGGGACTCTTCGGAGTCGCGTATGTCTACATTTCTTCGCTGGGTTGGCGCTGCCGCGATAGGTGCGTTCACGATATCGTGTAGCAGTCGGCGCGACGACACGGTGGCGCTGAGCGAAAGCGCGGCGACCGTTGTGCCCGCTTCGATGTGCTGTGCGACCGCAACTGCAACCCCCGGATGCAAGGCGGCGCTCAGCGTTGAGAGCTGTGTCTGCGCGGTCGACCCTTCGTGCTGCAGCGGCGCTTGGTCGGCAACTTGCGCCGATCGTGCGGTGACCGACTGCGCGTCGTTGTGCACCGCAAATCCAGGCCCCACACCACCGTCGCCGGTGAAAACCTGCGAGCAAGCTCCGGCTCTTCCGTCACTGGCTCCCGAACTCACCTCGACGGCGGCGGTTGGATCACTCGAAGGCACGTTGTCTGGCACCCCAACAGGCGGAGCGCACTACAGCGTCGCAATCGAACTTCCACCTGCACCGGGTGGCTTCGGGCCCTCCATCAGCATCGAGTACGACAGCCAGAGCAACATTGGCATTCTTGGTGTTGGCGCAACCGTTTCGGGGATGAGCCGCATTCATCGCTGCTCGCGCGCCCTCGAACCCGTGGGAGGCGTTGCCCCAACTTACTGTCTCGATGGAGCTCCTCTCCTCAACATCGGGGGCGATAGTGCCTCTGATGATCAGAAAATCGAAGGTAAGAACTTCCGCGTTCAAGGCGACCCTTACACAGAAGTCATCGGCGAACAGAATTGGGGCTTTCGGGTGCGCTCCCGCAATGGGAATACGCGACTCTACGGTGGAACCGCTGCCTCGATCGTCAAAGCAAACAACGTCGGTTACATTTTCGCCCTTCGCCAATCGAGCGATGTGCACGCCAACACGATTGCGTACGCATACACTAAGCAAGATGCACCGTTCGAATGGGGAATCGGCCTTTGGCCCGCATCGATCTCGTATGGAAATCCTGCTCGCTCGGTGGGCTTCAACTATCGCGCCGGCGTCATCAATGGGGAAACACGATACGACGGAGGCGTAGCGTACGCGGCTCCTCCATTGCTTGGGAGCATCGTGACCAAGGTCGGCGCAGCAGTCGCGCGCGAGGTTCGCTTCACGCACCAGACCAATGCGCGCACCGGTCGCCAGCTTCTGACTGCGGTCGAACACTGCGCAGCAGATGGCACTTGCCAGCCAGCAACGAAGCTCACGTGGGACTCAGGCACGACTCGCTTTCGCACGGTGCAAACCGCGATCAACCCCTGGCACATGACGAACGGGATTGCGAATCGCGCGATCGCCGGTTGGGACTACACCGTAAAGGTACTTGACTTCAACGGCGACGGCCGGGACGACGTTGCCTTCCCCAAATATGACCTGTTGACCCGCAACTATCACTGGTGCGTGCTCATTTCGTCGGGTGAAAGTCTCGGCGCGCCCATCTGCACTTCTGCCGAGGCTTGGCCTGAACGCGGAGCATCCGTGGGTGACTTCAATCTCGACGGCAAAGACGACCTCTTCGTTCAATTTGCGAACGAGTATCAAATCCTCACCTCAAATGGTCGTGACAACTTCTCTGTCGAACCGCTCGCCATTCCGCTGGGAGGCGCGGCCCTCACCCAGTTGATTGACTTCAACGGTGACGGTCTATTGGACTTCGTTGGGATGCGGCACGACGCGGTCCTTGGGTACAACCAGGCGGCCGTTCGTTATGGCACCCCAAATGGCTTTGCAGCGGCGGTCGGCGAACCGATCGATTCGATCGGTTGGGACGCCCACTTTTCTCGTGGTGGCGACGTCGATGGTGACGGTCGCGATGACATGCGTGTTTGTCGTGCGCTGCCCGCCCCGCGCGCCATGGACTGTTACGTGCTCGCGTACAGCAAAGGCCGAACCATCAACGGGCGATCGCAAGTCATTCGCACAATCAATGCAGGCACCTTCGCGCAGCCGGGCCTTCACAACGCTCAGCTTCTCGATGCGAACGGCGACGGCATTCAAGACGCTTGGTTCGTGAACAACGATCGTCGAGTGAATCTTCGCCTCGGAACAGGGGAGGGATTTCTTGACGTTTCCAACTGGGCGATTGCAGGCGAGCCCACGGAGTCAACCATCGCAACGCCCATCGACTACAACAACGACGGGCTTGTAGACATGCTGGTCCCTGGCGCGAATCGCAACTGGGATGTGCTCCTGTCGACCGGCAGTGGGTTTCGCCGCGAAGCGACCGCTTTCGAATACGTGAACACCGCCATCGGCAACGCGCTTCCAGGAGCCAACCAATACGCCGATCACTTCAATGCCGGAGTACGCAAGATAACCGTACTCGACATCAACGGCGATGGTCTCTCCGACTTCTTGCACGTACCGACGATGGGCCAGCCCTGGCGCATCGAGCTCAACACGGGCTCGAAGGGCGAGGTCATCACCAACATCGAAACAGGCCTCAAGCAAAAGACGATCGTCCAGTACAACGGACGCGCGCGGATGTCCGACGATGCACCCGCATTCCCCTATCCGGCAAAGCGCATGCGACGTGGTCAGTTGCTCAGCGGCTACTTCGTTGAACGCGCAGACGTCGACGTTCGCGAGACGTCATTCCAGTTCGAGTACGAGGACGGATACTTCGACTCGCGCACAGGCGCGACACTTGGCTTCCGGACGCGACGATTTTATCACGACCTCGGATTTGACACATTGACCTCAAGTAGATTGACTGAGTTTCACGAAGCAAGCGGCACGTTTCCCTTTGCAAGCATCTCGACTTCCGTGTCTCGGTCTCAGCGGATCATCGGCGACTTCGGAGGCCCCATCGGGTTCTGGGTGCCACGGGAGTCGTCGTCAACCTATGCACTTCGCAGCTATTACAACGGACGCATCGTCTATGCGGATTCCGTTCAGTCGGTCGATCGCAACTACGACATCTACGATGCGCGCCGGCCGCTCCTGCGATCCGTAGTGACTGACACGCGACCCATCGCCAACGGACCCGCGGAGGGTTATCTCGACAGTCGCACTGTGAACGTGTTTCAAGGCGACAGCTGGCTTTCGCGCGCGTACGAAAAGCGTACGTACGAGAGCGCAACTGCAGCGGCACGTGGTCTGCCAACGCGCGTCGAGACCACAAACGCAACGGCCGCGGGCGAACTCGATCACCGCGTCGACTATGAGTATGACGCGGCCACACTCAAGCTGAAGGTTGCGATCGCCGAACCTGCGGCAGATGCGAAGCTACGCAGCACTTCAACGTATCTCTACGACGGATTCGGCAATCCGACATCCGTGTCTCACGCGTCGCTCAATGAAGTTCGAACAACAACAACGGCCTATGACGCTTCGGGCACGTTTCCGATCTGCATCACCAATCCACTTGGGCACAAGACCGCGTTCGCCCACGATCCGTTGCTCGGCGCATTGCGAGCAAAGGTTGACCCGAACGGGCTTGTCACAACCATCGGGTATGACGGCTTTGCTCGACCCAGGTTTCGACTCAATCCCGACGGCACTCGTGAGACCACCGACTACGCTTTGGCGAACAACGGAAAGAGCCTCGTCGTGGCGACAACCGCCAGTGGAAGCCCGGTCACCATTGCCGAGTTCGACTTCGAAGGCCAACTGCTAAGGAACAAAGTGCAAACGCCCGGCGGCCGCTTCAGCATCGTAGAACGACGATACTACCCGGATGGCCAACTGTTTTCAGAGTCGGCGCCCCGATGGGAGGGGGACGCGCCCGTGTATACGACGTTCACGCGTGACGAGCTCTTTCGCCTTCGCCGTGTGAGGCGCCCTGACGGTACCGTCAACTCTGTGAACTATCCGGGACTCAAGCGCGAAATCACAAATGGTCGTGGTCAGCGCACCACCGAGAGCCGCGACGCGTTAGGACAGCTAACGGACGTGACCGATGCCCTCGGCGGCACCATTCGCTATCGCTACGACGCGGAAGGACGCGTCGATCGCGTCACCGACGCTGCACAGAACGTGACTTCGCTCACCTACGATCTCCTGGGTCGCAAACTGACGCAGCAAGAACCAAACGCAGGAGCGTTGAACTTCTCTTACAGCAACGCGTTTGCAAGTCGCACCACCGTAGAGAACGCGAGAGGCCAGTTGACGACAACTGACATCGATAAACTCTCTCGTGAGATTCGACGCGTCGGCCCCGAGGGTACAACAACATGGGAGCACGACACCCGGACCATCGGCGCCCTCGCAAGTGCACGGCACTCGAATGGCTATGTGGAGCGCAACTTCTTCGATGCGCAAGGTCGAGTCACGACGGCTGAGATCACGCATATCGATCGCACGGTGTCTCTTTTCAACATGAGTTACGATCGCTTTGGTCGTCTCGAAGGTCATAGTTTCCCGGCCGCCAGCGCGCGAGAGCTGTTCGGTGTTCGGTATCTCTACGACGCAACGGGATCGCTCAGTCACGTCGTCGGAATGTACGATGAGGTTACCTATTGGGAGCGGCTTGCCGCTGACGCACAAGGGCGCGTGACGCGCGAGCGTCTGGGCAACGGCGCCGAAACCGTCACCACGTTTGACCCCTTGAGTCAGGCGATCACGGCCCTAAGCACGACCGGACCGAACAACGCACAGCTTCAAGCGTGGACTTTCAAGCGTGACGCCAATCACAATCTTACAGAACGGAAGCGCGGCAACGATCCCGCCGAGCGGTTCACCTACGACGCGCTCGATCGACTCTCGAGCGTGACTCCAGCGACAGGTAGTCAAGTCAATTACCAATACAATCGCATTGGCAACATCACGTCGCGTTCCGACCTCGGTTCATACGAATATCCAGCTGCAGGCGCCGCGCGCCCAAATGCAGTGACGCGCATCAATCCGTCAGGTGGCGCAGCGGCGTGGCAATACCAATACGACGCAAGCGGCAACCAAATTCAGGGACCCGATCGTCAATTCACTTACGCATCGTTCAATAAGCCAACGACGATCAGTCGCGCGGGGCAAGTCACAACGCTGAGCTACGGTCCTGCCAATGATCGCATTCGTCGTCTCGATGTGGACGGCACCGAAACGTTCTACTACGGCAAGCAATACGAACGCATTCGCCAGCCCAACGGCTCAATCAAGCATCTTTACTATGTGGCCGCACTCGGTCGCACGGTGGCGGTCGAAGAGCGAGTACTGCTTAACGCCGGCGCCGTAGTCGCAAGTCGCGCGACGACCTACCTTCACCAAGATACACTCGGTTCGGTTGAGGCTGCGTCCGCGGCCGCCGGTCAGGTGCGCGAGTCGCGCAGGTACTCCCCGTTCGGAGCTCCGGTCGACGCGACGAATCGACCCGTGGCGTTTGCGAGCGCGATCACGAACGTTGGGTTCGGTGCACATCGCCACGTCGGCGACGTCATCGACATGGGCGGTCGATACTACGATCCCGTGATCGGACGATTCTTGAGTCCTGATCCGCTTGCGTATTCTCCATCGAACACCCAAGCGTTGAACCGCTACACGTACGGCCTCAACAGCCCAATGCGCTTCGTCGATCCGAGCGGCTATCAGAGCGTGGAGGCACGCGAGAGTGTCGAGGTAGGCGAAGGCCCCGACGGAGGCTTCTTTGGACTTGTCGCAGCCATTCCCGCGGTGGCAAGCCGTGCGCCTGAAGCAGGCCGTCAGGCGCGCGATGCAGGCCGTGATGCATGGCACGCCACGGAGAGATTCTTCGGCAATCTCTTTGGCGGCGGTGGCGGCGGAAGCCACGCGCCTCCCGACCGCGCGGGTGGCCCGAGCCCGGACGCGCAAGGCACTTACGGCGCACGCGGCTATGAGGGCGCGCGTGTTCGCGGAGGCGGCCCTGGGTGCGGAGCCTGGAGCGCCGAACAATGCGCGCTTGAGCGTCAACACATGTTGTGGGAGCGCGACTCACCCATTGGCAACGCGCTGCCCGGATCGCACAAGGCGGCCGAGGCGGCTCAGTTTTGGGCAGACGAATATGCCACGACTGGCAACCCCGCGGCGGGCTTCATGGGAGGCCTCGCCACCCTCTACGCACCCGAGCAAGCCACAGGAACTGCACTCGGGCTTGTGCCGTTCGGTAAGATTGGAAAAGCTGCGTGGACCGCGCGCGGTTTGCTCTTGCGAGAAGGCACGATCGCTCCCAACCTCGGCTTCTTGACGAAAACAACCACGGTGATTCCGAGAGGCACGCTGGTCGGACGTGAGGGATTGAGCGCGACGTCGGACTATTTGGCGCCCGCGTTCCAATCGCGATCGCTCGGCGCACTACCCGGCGCCCCACGGCCTTACCATGTGTTTGAGGTCATGGTGGACACACCCGCCCTCGGGGGTCGCGTGCTGCCTTGGTATCGACACCTTGGCTTGGGCCAACAGTGGAAGACATTCGAACCCATCCAAACGCTCGTCGACAGGGGCATCCTCCGAGAGCTATAGGAGGCCAACGCTTCCGCGTTTCCGGCAAAATTAGAGCCTTTGCGAGCGGGTGCGATACGCGCACTTTTCGTGGTGCACTTCACAGAGCGCGGAGCTCGGATCATTTTGGACACTCATCGATAGGGCGTCGGACCTGCCTTGTGGGTTCTCGCAATGTCCACGGCTGCATCCCAATCTACGTTCTTTGGATTCCTCAAGTACTCCTCGAGAAAGCCGCACTCGGAGCACGCGTAGCCCTCGGTGATTCCGACGAGTTCTGTCTTCGTCGTGGTCTCATCTGAAAAGAGGCCGATAGATTTCGAGGTTGTGCGCGCTTGAACTATTTTGCGCGGCGCCCAGCCTGCACCCTCGCCGCCGGTAGCGTCTGCGACGGTTTTCAAATGCACGATGTTCGTGCAGCCACACTTGGGACACGTTCCTGATCGTTTCACGCTGATCTCCGTTCGAAGGAGCACCGAAGATAGACTGATTGCGAAGGATCGACCGTCCTTGTGTGACCTGGAGCTTCTACAGGGTTGACCCGAAAACGAGGGCTCGCGCGGTATGCTGCGGCATGTCTTATTCTTGCCCACTTGCTTGTTGCGCGATGCCACTTCGCCGAGGTCGCTCGGAGGGATTCATCGAAACGATAGTATCGCCGAACGAGCGATACGACGTGTCCTGTACGCGCCGAAGTAAAGCCTGCCGGCGGCGCGTTGTTTTCGGCGCCGGAAATAGCGCGATCTCCCATTATTGATTGGGTTCCGTGAGCGATTCTCCGGAAAAAGGGTTGTGATGGAGAGTGCTTTTCCGCCCCTACGGAGCCGGATCTAAAATCGACTCGTTTGCCGTACGAACCTGACAGATAGACGTCGTTGTGTTCGGAGCACGCGAATCTACTTCAATGACACTGCTTCAATCTTACCCGCGTCAACATTCGTCCAGTACACGCAACGCCCATCTGATTCGAGATGAGAAATCCGTCCCGCTCCGGTGGCGATGATGACGTCGCCACTACCCGACAGCGTGGTCTTATGAAGTGAAAAGTTCGAGGAGTCGTTCGAGGCGTAAGTCGTGGTGGCCCAATAGAGCCTACTTGAGTCGATCGCAATTCGCGTGGCGTATTGATTCTTGATCAGAAGTTCGGGAGAGCCGCCGGTTCGCGCCAATCGATAGATGTTGCTGGTCGTCGCGAAATAGACCCAGCCCTTGTCGAGGGCCAGGCTTGCCTCGTACCCGTTGTCGACGACGGTGGAGAGCGCGCTTGCCGCCAGCGCTCCCTTCGGAAGCGCGAGAATGGCGGCGCCATAGGGAGCCCCGTTGCGCACCCAATAGACGCCGTCATCATCCGCAACCACGGCCAAGATTTGGTTGGTTCCGGTGAAAATCGCGCGCTCGACACCGCTTCCTTTTGAGATGACGTCAAGCTGCTCATTGCCGGCCCCGAGGTCAACGTAGAGATCCTGCGTACTGGAAGCGAACACGTCTGCGCTGAAATGCCAGGACGCTGCGATTTTGAAAGGCGTTCTCGATCCACCCTGAAGAGGGACGCTGTGAAGCGCGCTGGTGTCGTCCGCTGGATCGCTCGATCCCCAGGCTTGATTGGTCCAGAAGACGCGACTCAAGTCGACCCTGACTTCTCGAGGAAGCCACAGATTCGAGGCGAGCGTCACGATAGCCCCTCCCGACTTGGGTTGCGCTCGGATCATCCCATCCCGCGCCATCCCACGCGGATCCCCAACGCCCCAGTAGAGGTGGGTCGTATTCACTGCGAGGCCGCGAGGATAGTTTTCGCCGCTTGCCATGACGACCTGACCCACGGCGGTACACCCAACGGGCGATGCATCCACAACGCCAGCGTCATCTAAACCTGTCTCAACGCTCGCATCCTTCACCACGCTTGCATCCGTCACGACGCTTGCATCGCGGGTGAACGAAGTATCGTTAGGGCTGCTTCGCGATCCGCAGCCCATCGTCTGAAGACTCAAGACGATGCCGAGGCTTCTGGCAAAATTGCGATGGGATGGGTCGTCAAGCATTGTCGTGCACTTGTCGGCTTTGAGACCCGCACTGGGTGCGCTGGCTGCGACGTAGGCTACGACTCAGGTATCCAAGGTACAACACTCCGACTGCGCCGAAAGTGCACGCTCATTGACGTATCGGGCCAAAGCCAGCACGTTTGGTCGCCTGTCTGGGCCATCGTTGAGCTCATTCACTCTGCCGGGCTGCCCGCGACTTCTTCGGACTGATGCGGGGGCTGCATGTCGGTCGTGAACGCATGAGCAAACTGGGGTGACTGAGACCGCGCTCGAAAAAGGCGAACTGATTGTGTTTGATCGCCGCGTCGAAATTGGCGATTGCCGCGAGATAGTCGGATCCGAGTTTTCCTCCACCAACGGTCTACAAAGTGCGTCGCCACGCGTGGGTGGAGATGCCTGGGTTGTCCATTCAGGATCTTGACTAAGGGACTACGCTTCCGAGCACCAAATCAGCCAAACATTCCAATCGCCTGCGACTGCCTTCTTCGCGAGAGCCCGCAACACGTGCAGCACCTCGCTTAGAGGCTTTGGTGTTTGAAGGTCGCGCGAACCTCGTAGCCAATAGGCGAAGGGCAACTCTTCCCACTTCGCCACGATCGCGGCGTGAGACCCGTCGTCGAGGACCGCGACAGCATCGATGAGCGACCGGGGCAATGACCATCCAACAAAGGTGTCCCACTGACCTTGCGGCAAAGGGAACGACGGTCCTTCATATGGAGGCGGAGGCGCGGGGGCCGCGAGCGTGAACGGAATCGAGAACTTCTTCGCCCACTGTGTGCCCACTTGCGTTCCAAGCGCTCTCTTTACCAGCGCGAGTCGCATCGGATGCGTCGACATCCAATTCTGAATCGGTGGCTTTGAAAGCGATTTGAGCAGCTTCATGGCTTCAACAAAGTCGACTTCACCTTTTGAAATAAGGACCTGCGTGCATTGATTCAGCTGCTTGACGAATTGCTCCGCGCCTCCTGGCGGGGATGCTGCTGTGACAATATCGGCGGCAACTTGCAATGCTCCTTCGTCCCACGAAGCGCGAACGTTGACCGTCGTCGCTGCCTCGGAGGCGCAAGGCATGCGAATCGCGAAGCAGAGACCTCTGCCATCGATTCCGATGGTGATCGACTGCGATGCTTCGAGAGCAACGCCGCTATGGTCGACAAGCGTGAAGTCAATTTTCTTGCCTACTCCACTCGCGATCTCTTGGTCGGCTCCGCTCGGAATCCAATTTCCGACGACGAGCACTGAGTTGCCTTCTCGTTGCGCGAAGACAGCCAGCATCGGCGGCACGCGCGCAGAAGCCTTTGGGTCTTCCGGCTGGGTAGCAGGCTTCTCTGTCGTGCATCCAAGTAGCGGGTATGCTTCGACGAGGGGCGGTTCCACCTTTCCGAAGAGTGTTCGGTAGAGTGAAGCGATCGCAAATGGCGTGAATCCATCGACCTCTTCGAGCGCGCTGAGCGGGGCCTGGATCACGCTGTCGTCTTGAAAAGCATAAAATGCGGACAAGAACCCGTCGGGGTCGGTGTTGCCAATTGGATCTTGCGACGGTTCAAATGCGATGAAAAATGTGTCTAAGGAATCCAAGCGTGTCCCCACCATTGGCTCGTAGGACGACGCGCTTCTCGTGACAACAGAGGTTGAACGTGGGTGGTCC
>JAHFDZ010000210.1 GCA_023248745.1 Myxococcales bacterium
GGCGGCACCTCGAGTTCCGAGCGACCCCTCAGCGAATGGACAAGCTGCATTCAAGGAAACGTCTACAAGGAAAAGTGGTGTCCCGAAGCGCTCACCGTCTTCGCTGGTGCCGATGGTGGTCACGCGGTGGGCAGTGACGACCTCCATTCAGGGGTCTGGCGTCCAACTTCACTCACGGGCACCGAGTTTCTCGTCGACAACCCAAGTGGGAAGCTCGCGTACATCGGAAGCGGGTATCTCTTCTCTGCCCTCTTCGGCGCCCGCAACGTCGTGACGGAACCCGTCACCGGGATTCAGAAGTTGGTTTCGATGGTGGATGCGGCAGCGATCGCGAAAGGGAAGATCGTTACGTCGAGCATCGTGATCACAGTCGACAAGTTTATTGACGAAGACTACTACGACGAACTCGACACGTTGCTCGGGCAGCTCAAGCCTCTTCTTGATTCCGGAAAGGTGGTTGCGGCTACCTATCCAGAGGTGCTCGCAAACTGGCGTGCTTCGTACGGCAGCGTCCCAAACATCGTGACGTTCTGAGTTCGTTCGCCGAGCCTTGGTGCGCAAAGTTCCGCTTGCTCTGGAGCCGGCGTTCGATCAGTGCGGGTATGCGTGACGACGTGTCGGAGTTCGCCCGCCGACATGCCGAGGCGCGCTGAGAAGCCACGACGACCGGCAAATTGCTGCATTTTCGCGCGGGCGCGGCTTTTGCTTTGGCATCTCACTTTCCGTGAGGTGAAAGAATGGGTCGTCATCAATCCCTCGGCCGCATGCGGCTTTTGGTGTGCTTTGCTCTTGCTATCGCTCCACTTGTTGGCGCCTGTAGCACCGACTCGGTGGCGAACATTGTGGCCAACGAAATTGACGATGCTGCAGAAGCGCGGGACTCGGGTAGCGTAGAACCCGATGCGCACGATGCCGGCGCAAGCGTTCCTCTTGCATGTGGTGCGCATGCAGTCACGGGTCCTTTGCGCGCGGTCGAACCGATCAATTCGTTCCCACCGGCGAACTTGGGAAACACAGGCGGACAAGTTACCGACGGGCACTACGTTGCGACGCGCTTTCGACGATTCGGAACTTCGACCGCTGGCGCACGCAAAGCAGCCGACTTGTGGATCGCGAACGGCCGCTACGAATGGGAGGAAGACGACGAGAAGAGGGGCATTTGGTCAAGCGCCGGAACTATTTCATATGACGCCAGTGCTATGACGATGGCGCACGACTGCCCCAAGAACTACGCGCTGCCGTTTCGCTATTCGGCAACTGCCGCGGACCTGGTGTTGAGCCTCTCCGATGGGCAAGGTCACACGCTGATTATCGATATGGCCATCGCGACGCCGTGACCTCGGCGACGACGGAGACGCGGCGTTCGAAATCACGCCGCACGTGTCTCTCACGGTGCAAGTTTCCTTGGTGCAACCGACGTTCGCGTTGGTGCTTGAGGCCCGTGGCTCTGGGCGCTGTAGCCGGCGTTGGAAAGTGTCTTGACTATTTCTTCGACGTGATCGAAGCCGCGCGTTTCGAGCACAACGTCGACCATCGTTTCGTTGAGCGCCGCGTCCGAGAATGTGCGGTCGTGGTGAATCTCGATAATGCTTGCGTGAACGCTGCCGAGAAGTGTGGTGAGTCGAGCGAGAGAACCCGCGGCGTCTGAGATGCGAACCTCAAGGCGCACAATGCGACCGCTGCGCACAAGTCCGCGTTCGATAATGCGTGAGATCACGTTCACATCGATGTTGCCGCCGCACACGATGAGTCCAACTTTTTTGCCAGCGAGGCTTGGCAGATGACCGCCCACTAAGGCCGCGAGAGGTGCCGCACCAGCGCCTTCCGCTACCGTTTTTTCGCGCTCGAGGAGCAAGAGAATCGCGCGCGCGATCTCTTCTTCATCCACCGTGACGACGCCATCGACGTAGCGATTCACCAACTCGAGCGTTCTCGCGCTGACGGCACGAACGCCGATGCCTTCCGCAATCGTGCGTGCAGCAGGAACGGTGACAGGCGCGTTGGCTTCAATCGCGCGACTCATGCTTGGCAGTACCTCGGTTTCGACGCCGTACACCTTGATGCGTGGGTTCGTCTCTTTGATCGCAACCGCTACGCCACCAATGAGACCCCCACCACCCACGGCGACGACGACAGCCTCGAGATACGGATTTTGTTCGAGTAGCTCGAGGCCGATAGTGCCTTGGCCAGCGATGACAAGATCGTCATCGAACGCATGGACGAAAATGCGGTTTTCGGCGGCGCAAATTGCGGAGGCGCGCTCGCAAGCTTCGTCAAAGTTCGCGCCGCTGAGGATGACGCGTCCGTGGTTGCCCAAGAATTCGCGCGTCGATTGCACCTTCACAACGGGCGTTCCCTCCGGCATGACGATCGTGGCGTCGATGTCGAGGCGTGCTGCGTGAAATGCGACTCCCTGTGCGTGATTGCCGGCGCTTGCGCAGACAATGCCGCGCGCGCGTTCTTCTTCCGATAGCGAAAGGAGCTTGTTGCATGCGCCGCGCTCTTTGAACGAGCCGGTCATCTGCAAGTTTTCGAACTTGAGCCACACCTTGCATCCCGTCATCTGCGAGAGACGCTCACTATAGGAACATGGTGTGACAGCTACACGATGTTGAATGCGCTGTCGGGCGAGCTCGATATCGGAGAACGCGATCATGGTTTCGAGAGACGAGTGTTGCGGCTTTCTCGGTGCGCGGCTAGTTCCTTTGCGAATGCGGACTCCGGCGTTCAGCCTTTTCGCGGCGTTTTTTCTTTCGATAACCGTCGCGGGCGTTGCGGCCGAGCCAACCGATGTGTTGGTTGCGGAGCGCCTTTTGACCGCACTCTCGACGGAAACGAGCGACGCTCTCATCGAGCCCGTTCGTCGTGCGAAGGCCGCGGTAGACCGTGCCGCGCAGCTTCGAGCAATTGGTGATGGCCCGAGGGCCACACTTGCCGAAGCCGAGGCGCGAGCTTGGGCGGAGTACGCCAATGAGATTGCGAAGGTGAGTCATCGCGAAGCAGAAGCAGCAGAAGCACGAACGAAGGTTCAAAAGCTTGCCGAATCCGAAAAGCGATCGCGCGCAGATTACGAAATGCTCTCACGACAAGTCTTGCGCCTGCGCACGGAGGTCGCTCGCGTCGAGAGTGAGCCCATCGCTCCGCTCGAAAAGTCAGGTCCAAAACGAGCCAAACGCAAGGGCGGTCACTGATGCGATTTCTTTCTCCTCTTTTTGCGTTTCTTGGTCCTGCTCTTCTTGGTGCGTCGCTTGCGGCGTGTGGCGGTCCGCCTTCGCTTCCACCATCGGTTCCGCTCGCCCAACTCGACGAAGTGCGCAAGGCTCCATTGGTGCTCGAGGCTCACACCTCGTTGCAATACAAAGAGGGCGAGCGCCTGCGCGAGCTTGCGGTTGAGGCAGAGCGAAAGGGCGATCCTGCGTCGGCAGAGGCCTACGCATCAACCGCGCGCGCGTGGTTCGAACGCGCTGCACTCAAGGCACGTCTCGATCGAGCAGAGCGCGACGACGCGGACGCAAAGGGAGAGCTCGCGGCAGCAGAAAGCAAAGCAGGCGAAGCCAGGGGCGACACCTCGCGCCTCGAAACAGAACTGAACGAGTTGCAAAAGCGTCTCATGGTTGCAAAAGAGCTTCGCAGGCCCGTGCTCGACAAAGCGGGTGGCGATCGCGCAAAAGCGCGTGGCGAGGCGGCAGGCACCTTAGCCGAAGAGGCTTCGCTTCTTTGTCAAGCCGCGGAACTCGTCGGCGCAAAGGGCGACGGGTATGCGGCTGCCGTAAAGCAACTTGACCACGCACACGCGTCACCAGGAAATCTCGCCGAATCGATAGCGGCGCGAGAGGCGTGTCTTCGCGCGCTCGGCGATGCGCGCGATGCCCGAAAGGACGACAAGTCTTCGGCGAGCGGAGATGACTTGTTTGACGATCTCTCGCGCGCCGGATGGTTGCCACTACGCGACGAGCGCGGTGTTGTTGTGACGCTCGAAGGCGATCCGACCGAAGAAAAGCTAAAAGCACTCGCGCGCGTCGCATTGGCGCACCCCGGATTTCTTTTGCAACTTGTCGGTCACGATGACGTTGCCGGAAAGGCGACCTTGCGGGCCTCGGCGGCGAAGAAGGTGTTGTCGAAGGAGGGCGTCGCAGAAACCTCGTTGCGCGCTCACGATGCCGGCTCGCGGCTGCCCCTGCTGCACCCAAGCGACGCACAGGCCAAGGCAAAGAATCGCCGACTTGACGTCGTGTTCGTTCCGAAGACCCGTTGAACGCGACGAGACCACGGTAGGGGAAGGTGCCCCCTTGTTTGCGCCACCAAACTTTGAGACAGTCGGGCCATGTCGCGTGAACGAGCGTCGTGGGATGAGTACTTCATGAACATCGCGCGCGAGGTGGGCACGCGCTCTACTTGTGATCGCAAACACGTTGGAGCCGTCATCGTTCGCGAGCGATGCATCCTCGCAACTGGATACAATGGATCGATTCGAGGCTTGCCTCATTGCGATGATGACGGTCATCTCATGCAAGATGGCCATTGCGTGCGAACGGTTCATGCCGAGGCCAACGCGATCGTTCAGGCCGCGCGCAACGGTTCGCGCATTGACGGCAGCGCAATTTACGTGACGGCGTCGCCGTGTTGGAACTGCTTCAAGCTCATTGCCAATGCCGGCATCTTGCGGATTGCATTCGGCGAGTTCTATCGCGACCAGCGAATTTTTGAATTTGCAGCCAAGTTGTCAATCGAGTTGATTGATTTAACTGCCTCGGTAGCGAAAGCAAATGCGGTCGAGGCGACCAAGTGAGTTCGCTGTCGATCGCGGTGATTCAAGGAGGCCCGTCGACAGAGGCTGAAGTGAGTCGTGCGTCGGCAAAGGGCATCGGTGATGCGCTCGCGCAGGCTGGTCATCGTGTGACAAAGCTCGAACTCGACGATCGGCTCGGAGAGACGTTGCGCGTGGGCCGCTTTGATGTCGTTTTTCCTATCGTTCATGGTGAGGTCGGCGAAGACGGCTCGCTGCAAGGGCTGCTCGAAGTCCTTCACGTGTCGTACGTTGGCTCTGGCGTGCTCGCGAGTGCGCTGTCGATGGATAAGGGAACGTCGCGGATTCTCTTTCAAGAAGCGGGACTCCCTTGCGCCAAAGGTCTGCGTCTGCACCGCCAGCCACTGCCCGAAGCCGCGTCGCAAGCACGTCGCGCCATCGGATCGCGCCTTGTAATCAAGCCGGCCCACCATGGCTCTGCGATCGGGGTCACGCGCATCGAATCGAGCGATTCGATGGAAGCGATCGAGCGCGCCCTTGAAACGGTCTTCGCGATCGACGACACCGCGATCGTTGAGCACTACGCGAAGGGCCGTGAGGCGACATGTGGCGTACTCGATTTAGGCGAAGGACCGCGCGCGCTGCCGCCGACCGAAATCCTGACCCCGCACGATCCGTTCTATACGTATCAAGCGCGGTATGCGCCGGGTCGTAGCGTGCACGAGTGCCCACCAAAGTGGTCAAGCGCGTTGATCGTCAAGGTACAAGACGTTGCGCTTGGCGCATTTACCGCGCTCGGCTGTCGCGATCTTGCGCGTGTCGATCTGATTGTTGGCG
The DNA here is from genome assembly GCA_023248745.1 of Myxococcales bacterium. Taxonomy (GTDB): domain Bacteria; phylum Myxococcota_A; class Polyangia; order Polyangiales; family Polyangiaceae; genus JAHFDX01. The sequence continues at coordinate 5,585 of JAHFDZ010000210.1, forward strand.
ACGAGGGAGATCCTGATTGCGTTACGCTGCTTGAGATCAATACGCTGCCTGGTTTTACCGCTACGAGCCTGTTTCCCGAGGAAGCGGCGATTTCGGGGATCGCGATGGTCGAGTTGTGCGATCGCCTCGCGCGAAGGGCGCATGCACGCGGCCCAGCTCCGCGTCAGGCCGCTCTCGCGCTCCCTACTTAAGTCGCGCTCGCGCCTCAGTCGTCGTATCCTGCAGCCACCTTGTTGCGTATCGGCGATCTCATTAATGGGAAGTACCGTCTTCTCCGCCTGTTGGGCGACGGCGGGATGGGTGCGGTCTACGAAGCGCAGCACGACATGCTCGGCACGAGAGTGGCGATCAAAGTGCTGCACCCAGAGCTTGCCGCGCGCACGAACCTCGTTGAGCGGTTCCTTCAAGAGGCACGCGTATCAGCACAAATTCGAAGCCCACATGTTGTGCAGGTTACGGACATCGACCGCACCGCAGATGGTCACGCCTACATCGTGATGGAGATCCTCCAAGGAGAGCCGCTTTCGTCCGTGCTCGAGCGCCAGCGTCGCCTTTCGATTCCCACTGCGTGCGAGTACACGCGTCAGATGTTGCTCGGGCTCGAGGCGGCGCACGCGCTCGGGATCGTTCACCGCGATCTCAAGCCGGAGAACGTGTTTGTGACATTCGTGGGCGCGCAGCCTGTCGTCAAGTTAATTGACTTTGGCATCGCGAAACTTCGACGCACAGATGGCCAAAAGAACTTGACCATGGCAGGCGTGCTGATGGGCACAGCCGAATACATGGCGCCAGAGCAGGCGCGCTCGGCCGATCAGGCGGATGCACGGTCCGACATCTACGCGACGGGCGTCATGCTCTATGAGATGCTGTCGGGGCGTCGACCCGCGACGGGCGACGATGGTCGCATTGTTGCCGCTAAGGTGGAGCGCGGCGAAGTGGCTCCGCTCCTCTCTGTTGCGCCAGAAGTGCCTCCAGAGCTCGCCGGACTTGTGCACCGCGCCATCGCTCCACGTCCCGAGATGCGCTTCGGCAACTCGACCGAGATGCGCATCGCGCTCGAAGGCATGGTGAATAACAAGCGACCCGCGACCGGTTCGCTCCAGGCCGTTGCGCTCGCTCCGACCGCGCAGTTTCAAGCGGTTCCAGCACAGGTAGCACCCAATGTGAGCGCGGCGGTTGCACAAGCGGGGGCACAGTTCGCAGAAACCAACCGCGAAAGCACGATGCAAGGCGCGCCGGTCGAAGCGGTGATGGCCGCGACCGCTGCGCGTGGGCCCTCGGTGCGTAGAGGTACCGAGGTCGGTGCGGCGATGAGTGCCGTGCCACACGACTACGGGAACTACGGACCACCGCCCGGGGCCGGCCACGGTTACGGGCTACCGCATCCGGGTGGCAGCTATTCGTCTGGCCGACAAAAGAAAAGTAGCGGTGCGCTCATCGCCGTACTCGTGCTTGTGCCCGTTCTGGTGGCTGCGGGTGTCGTCGCTGTTTACTTGATCCAAACGCACAGTGACGATCCAGTAAGTCAAGTTGACGATTCGGGTGCCCCATCGACGATGTCCGATGCAGCGACAGTGACAGCACCGCCCGTGTCGACTTCAACGTCAGACGTTCCTCCGCTCGGACCGGGAAACGTTCCCAATCTCCCGGGCCTCAATCCGGGCGTGCCAAAGCCGTTGCTCGACGGTGGGCTCCCGCGCATTCCTGACAGTGGTCATGCGCCAACCGTGCACGATGCTGGTGGTGGTGGCTTGCCGTTCCCGCTGCCTGGGTTGCCCTCGAACTTTCCGCCCATCGTGATTCCGACCGATTTTCCGTTTCCGATTCCTCAAAATGCACCGCCGCCGCGGTAGAACTCGGCGTACGCGCGGTCCTTTCGGCTACAGTTTGAGGTTGTGAAGCCCGAGGAGGCGACCGCTGAGTTTGTGGCACGCTACGATCGCGTCTGGCGAGCGACGCGCCGTGGTGTGGGGTTCGTTGCTTGGGTCGTCATGTCCCTTTCCGCGTTTCTCATCGCGCGTGGGGGTACCGATCGAGCCCGCGCACTTGCGACCGTGTTCCTGGTCGCTCCTTTCGTCGTTGGAGTGATTGTTTCGTGGCGTCGCAGGATGATGGGGGCGCATCGCCGACTCCTAAAAATAGCCGGTACGCGGGCGAAGCGTGAAGTCAACGAGCTTGACCGTGCGATTCGCACGGAGCAACGCGCGCCACAATACGATGAATCTGCGGAGCTAGCGGCCCTTGCGGTGACACGCGCGATGATGCGCATTCCAGCAAGCGATATTCTCGTGCGGGCGTCGAAGGCAGCCAGATGGGTACGCCGCGCTGCGATTGCAACTGCGATTGTCGCAAGTGTTGGTGCGTTTGCGAGCCTGTTCTGGCTGATCGAGGGCGCCGACGTTTTTCTTTCACGTCGTGGTCTCGCGCCCTTCCGCCTCATGTACGTGAGCGATCTCGAGGTGCATGCAAAACCCCCAGCGTACTTGCGCGAACCCGAAAAGACTGTGCTCGGCGATGGTCTTTCGCGACATCCGAAAGGTACCGTTCTTACGGTTCGTACTTTGATGCTCACGTCGCGGAGAACTTTTTTTCTCACAGACGGCGATCATGAGGTGCCGCTAGTCGACGATGGGCAGGGCAGCTTTGTAGCTCACTGGACGGTCATGTCCCCCGTGCGCCTGCGGGTGCGTGCGCGCTTTGGCGACGTATCGATCGAGGATGTCCAAGCACTCGAACTTGGTGTCATCGAGGACGAATCGCCGAAGGTGAAACTCGAAGGGGCGCCTGCGCAATTGTCGCTCGTCGAGCCAAACCTGCCGTCGGTGTTTCCACTTCGCTACCGAGCGTCTGACGATCACGGACTTCGCGATGTTGAGCTCGTGCTGCGCGCGGGTACGCGAGAGGTGCGGCGATCGCTTTCGCATTTTGAGCTCGACACGCGTGTCGATAGCGGCGTCTACCCGCTTCGTTTTAGCGAGAAGATCATTGTTGAGGCGACGTCGCCTGTCGCCGTGCACATCGAGGCGCGTGACAACGATACGGTCAGCGGGCCGAAGTGGGGCAAAAGCGATGCCATTGTTCTTCTGCCCCCAAAGATTGGCGAAGCAGAAGCGTTACGACAAGCAGCAATTCGCAGGGTTCGCGACGCCTCCATTTCCTTGCTTGCGACATTGTTATCAAAGCCTCAAAAATCTGCTTCAGTCGAAGACGTCAAGACCTGGAACGAACGATGGCGCAAGCAAGTGACAGAGCTAAAGGCCGTGACAGCGGAAGCGCTTCGGTTTGACCGGCCGAACGTACGGTTGAAATCACGCCTCGCGGCCCGCATTAGCAAGGCCCTCGCGAAGGTGTCAGGTGGGGGGCCTCTTCATCCAGACCATCCAGACGCGACCAAGGTCGAAAAGGAGCCAAGCGCTACGGCTGTCGAAGACTTCGCGTTGATGACCGATCGGATCGCGCTTGGGCTCGATCTCGCCAGCGCGAAAGCGTCATCAAAGAAGCTCGCGGTTTCGGCTGACGAGGTCGTCAATGCTTTTGCAGCGATGCAGCGCGAGTCGGTCGAAGTGGGCATATTATCAAGTTCATTGACTGTTCTCAGCGAGGCCATTCCGTACATGAATACGTTCGGCCCCTTAGGACGAGAACTCGGGCAAGTACTGAAGAACGACTTAGGCCGCATCGAGAGAGAACGGGTCGCAAAGCGATGGAGGGGCGCTGAACTTTCGGCACGCGATCTTGCCACGCGACTCCACAACGCGAACTTTGCGATGCAGAGCTCTGGCGGTGATTCGCAAGGGGGAGGTGGCGATTCGGCTAACCCTAGTGACGGACGTGAGGGTGACGATGACCTTGATCAAGCCTTCGACGACGCGGCGAACGAGCTGCGGCGTGCGGCGCGTGATCAAAAGGAGCTCGCCGATGAAAATTCCGACGAGGGTGGCGACTCTCCTCCGGGAGATGAATCTGCGAAGGCCGAGTTCATGAAACGCGCGCAAAATATTCGCGATGCGGCGAAGCCACTTCCCAACGTGGGGCAGGGCAGTGACTCATGGACGAGCAAAGGCGCGTCTGGAAAAGAGCAGGCAGAACGCGCATCGAAAGCCCTCGAGCAAGGCAAGATCGCTGAAGCGCTCGAGGCACTGCGGACTGCTGAGGCTGATCTCGATGAGGCGCGCCGAATGGCAAGAAAGAGCCCTTGGTCGCGCGAAGGTGAGGCCGAGGTCGCGGAGGCAAAGCGCAAATTGGGCGACGAGCGCGAAGCGATCGAAAAGTTGCGGCAAGAGGCGCAAAAGAAGAGCTCGGGATCGTCTCGTGAGAAACTCAAAGAGCAAACCAAGCGGCAAGATGATCTTTCAAAGCGCGTGGGTCGGATCAAAGACCTTGGCGGAGAGTTCCCCGACGATGCAAAGGAGTCGTTGGGGCAAGCGCAAAAACATGGTGAGGAAGCCAGCAAGGCTCTGCGCGGCGGCGAGCGCGACAAGGCGCGCGATAGTCAACGAAGCGCCCAACGTGAGCTAGAACGCGCGCTCGAACAACTTGGCGAAAAGAACGAAGGAAAGCGCGCCGAGAAAGGCGAAGGGCAGGCCGAGGGCGAAGATCGCTTCGATGTGCCAGATGCGAATAAGCATCACAGCCCCGACGAACTTCGAGAGCGCATTCAACGCGGGCTCGGAAAGCCGTCTGGTCCCAGAATTCGTGATGCCGTCCGCCGATATAGCGAGGGCCTTCTGCGATGAGGCGATGGTTCACAAAGTTGACTGTCTCGCTGATTGCAGCGGCGAGTGTGCTTGGCGTGAGTGCAACTTCTCACGCGGATTTCGCACCGGATGCGTTGGTAATTCGCGCGCTGATCATGCGCCACGACACGTCCGAAGCCGCAAAGCTGCTCACGTTCTCCAGTCACTGGTCGCCGGCGCTCGAGATCGAAGAGGCGCGTCTGCGTCTCTACACTGGCGATTGTGATGGCGTCACGAAAGCGATCAAAGGCGTCGTTCACGATGACGAAGCCGATCATCTCGCAGAGGTCGGCGAAGGGTGTGCACGCGTCACGGCGGCCGCAACCATGCAGGTTGATGAAGCCGCGGGCGTCGAGGTGCGATTTCAGGAAGAAATTGATCAAGCAATGTTTCCTTTGATCGTTGATACGGTCGTTCGTGCCCGAAGCATGCTCGAGCGAGACCTTGGTGCAGACTGGCCGAGGCCAACGCGTATTGTGGTTGTGCGCGATCAGCTGTCGCTCTCGGCTATGACGGGGCTCCCATACCAGGCGGCAAAAACGACGGGTACGGCGGCGGTTGCCAAGTGGGGCAAGGTGACGATGATCTCGCCACGCGCGATGGCATCCGGTTTCGATTGGCGCGATACGCTCGCGCACGAATTGACGCATCTCGCGCTCACGCGTCTGACGATCGATCGCGCGCCGCTATGGCTTCAAGAGGGCTTTGCGAAGCGGCAGCAAGTTCGCTGGAGAGATCCAATCGCGTTCGACGCACGTCTCAATCCGGAGGCGACGGTGAAGAGCGGAATCGCAAAGAAACTTGACCTTCCTCTCGACAAGTTAGGCAATTCACTCGCAACGCTTCCGAGCGCTGCCCAGGCTGCGGTTGCATACGCCGAAGTCGAAAGCTTCTGCGGATACCTTCTTCGCGAGA
>JAHFDZ010000424.1 GCA_023248745.1 Myxococcales bacterium
GAGTCCGAGCCAGGTGCCTTATGCACAGAGCCTAAAAGGTGACCTCGCAGGAGAAGCCGAGACCACTACCTTCGCCGAAACGACTGTAGTGGTCCAAACTGGTACAGGAGCCTACCCATTTGTCGCTTTGGCTGATGCCTCGGCGGTGGGCGCCGGACGGTGCGTTCTCGCGAGGCGTGCCGGTGCGGGCTTACCGTTCGACGGTGCCGCTTGTCGACACGCGGTAGAGGGACGGTAGCGTTGACGCGAGACGGGGTCTTGCCTCTTCGGGAACTTGCCAGCGGGCTTTCATGAAACCATCGGCGATGCGGGCGCGAATGCGAACGCTCTCGTCGTCGAGTAGCAGCGGCATGAGCAATTCGGCAACACGCGGGTCGTCTTGCGCGAGGAGTGCGCTCGCTGCCGTGAAACGCGCTTGCTCGCTCACGTCTTCGAGAAATGGCGCGACGCGATCGATGATGCGCGGATCTTTGTGCTCCTCGAACGCGCCGAGCAATTGAAGCTTGGGGTCGATGAACTTTGCGTACTCGGTGTCCCACCTGCCGAGCCATTCGAGCAACTCGGTGATGTACTCGTCTTCGTTGAGCATCGATCGCAGCAGCTTCATTGGCCAGGCAAGGCTGTCGGCCTTCGCGGCAAATGCACGAATGGGCTCTATTGCCTCACGCCCGGCGTTGAGCACGCCACGAAATGCGATTTCCTTCTCTTCTTGATCGGAGATGGAGGGATCGACCGCAAATGTGAAACGCCTGAGGAGCGCTTCGGAGGCCTCTGAAGTGCCCAGCTCGGCAAGCGCCTGAAGTGCCTCGGTGCGTTCGTAGGTTTGTGCACGCTTGTCGGAGGCGCGGTCGGCCCACTTTGAAGCGCTGCCGCCTTTTTTGGCTTGCTCGCCGCTCTTCGCCTTGAAAAAGTCAAACAATCCCACTTGAAATCTCCGGACACGAACATGGGTCGACGCACGCTGAACGGCAACTGCTTCGATTGGCGATTCCGACGAACCCGCGATGGAAGCTCGCCCACTCTACCCTACGGGAACGGCCAGTAACGTAACTTCGCTCCCGCGTACTTCGACGACGTATCGCACGCGGCGGCCGTAGCTGGCGAGCGATTGCTCTTCCATTCCGCGAATCCGTGCGTCGAACGACTGTTGGTCGATGTGCGACGTTGGCTGACCCAATTGCTCCTTTGCCGCAATGTATTCGCGGTAGAGCTTCGCGAGATAGTCTTGATCGGTGAGGCCTGCGAGCTGCGCACGGCGTGCTTCGTTGGTGCCATCCACGCCCATCGCATCAGCAAAGTGCGCGGCCATCGGTGGCTTGGACGAACGACCGTCGGCGTCGGTTGTGTCTTCGTCGACGCCCATGAGTTCATTGAGCAACTGGTCGATGCGAAACGCGAGACCACCCAATTCTGCGTGTTGCATTTCGAATCGGCGGTCGTTTTGACCGTTGAGCACCGCAAGCAAGCCCTCTTCGAGCGCAGCAATTGGCGTCGCGATGTATCCGCCGAGAAGCCATCCCGCAATAACCACAAGGAACAAGCCCACACCCGCAGCGGCAAGTGCAGGCCACGCGAGCGCGGTTGGGTCTTTCACGAGCGATAGCGGGTGCGCCGATACGATTGCTGCGCGTCCGTCGCCAATCAACCGGAGCGGCGCCGCGGCCACATAGCTATTTGCAAAAGGAGCGACCGACGCTTGCCCACTCTGGAGCGCGGACGTGACCAGTGGCTTCACTTCAATTGCAGACGTGCCCTTAAACACGTCACCGATATCGGCAACCAAATTGACGTTATCGCCAGCGATCACCGCGATTCCGAGGCCGCGGCCCGTAATTGCATCGCTCACGCGTGTCAGCTCATCGTTAAGAGGTCGCGCCGCGACGAGGAGACCCAGAACCTTGCCAGCTTTTCGAATGGGCACAAAGCTCGCCAAAAATCGATCTTTGTCGAGCCAAAGTTCTGAGGCGGAGACACCAGTCGTCAGTGAGGCCTTGAGCGCCGGGTAACGAGATGCGAAGTCTTCGCCTCTTTGCATCGACGATGCGTTGCGACCGACAAGTCGACCTGCAGCATCGATGATCCCGACGAGCGTCGGAACGCAACGCACAAATGCGGGCTGCGCGCGCATCTCTCCGAACACTTTATCGGCGCGCGCTGTTGCGGCGTCGGCTCGGGCTTGCGGGCTGCCAACGTCAAAAATGTCTGCAAATCCGGGGTCTTCAACTTTGACAGCAAGCCAGCGTTCGGCTTCGAGACCATCAAGTTCGAATCGAGCAGCGGCGCCTTGGACGTCGTGTGTCGCCTCGGGAAGTAGCTCATTGCGATTGGAGGCCACACCCACGATGGCCGCGCTACAAAGCACGAAACCCAGTATGCCCACCACCGCCATGATCAGCGCGTTGACAACGATAATCTTCAGTCGCATCGAGCCCTCGAGGTAAATCGATCGATGCGTGAACGCTATCATTCGGTTGGCAAAAGCGGCAACATGCGTGCGTGAGCAGCCCTCTTGACCTCGGGGTCTTCGATGAAAAGCGTTTGGACGAGCACGGGAGCGAAGCGCTTCATCCTGAGCGGCCCGAACGACTGACCGCCGCAAGACGCGCACTCGAGGGACGCGAGTTTGAACGCGTCGCAGGAAGGGACGCGTCGCAGGAGGAATTGCGGCGGGTTCACACCGAAGACTACCTCGCGAGGCTTGAGCTCATTCGCAATCAACGAGGCTATCTGGATTCAGACACTTACTTTGTTGAGCGCAGTGTTGAACTCGCCCGTCTTGCGGCGGGTGGATGTTTGGCGCTCACCGAGCGGTCGATGAGCACCAATTCGGTTGGCGTCGCGCTCGCGCGGCCGCCCGGACATCACGCGCGACCGAATGCTGCGATGGGATTCTGTTTGCTCAATAACGCTGCGATCGCAGCCGCGCACGCGCGCGCGTTAGGTGCCGAACGTGTGTTCATTTTCGACTGGGATGTTCACCACGGGAATGGAACCGAAGAGGCATTTTTTTCTGATCCAAACGTCCTCTATTCGTCACTGCACCAGTCACCTTTCTATCCGGGAACAGGGCACGTAGGCGACGTGGGCCAATTCAAAGGCACGGGATTCAACATCAACGTTCCGCTCCTTGGTGGGTGCGGCGATGGTGAATACCTGTCTGCGCTCGAGCGCGTGATTCTACCCATTGCGACGGCGTTTGCGCCCGACTTCCTGATCATCAGCGCTGGCTTCGATGCTTCGGCGCGCGATCCGCTTGGACAGATGATTCTATCCGATGATGCCTTCGGCTGGATGGCCGCATCGCTGGTCACTGCGACGCTTTCATCGACGAAAGGTCGCGCACTCATGGTCCTCGAGGGCGGATACGATTTGATTGGCCTCGAGCTCGGCTTGCGCTCCG
>JAHFDZ010000425.1 GCA_023248745.1 Myxococcales bacterium
GATTTCGTATTTGGGAAAAATCCGTTTGCGACAAGCTTCGTCGTCGGCTTCGGTGAGACATTCCCGCACGCGCTCCACCATGGCTTGCATGCCGTGCGCAAGGTCGATCTGACAGGCGCGCTCATGGGCGGACCAACAGCACTCAGCACGTTGAAAGAGAACAAGGAACTTTACGATTCAGCAAAAAAGGCCGACGCGCCACTTGCAGCTTGGTCCTCGAACGGCGTCTTCTACGAAGACCGCTTCGAGAACTACGTAACGAACGAAACCGCAATCGACTTCGCCGCAACGCTATTTTACACGCTGACGCTCATGGTCAAGTAACGGTACTGTCGTTCCCGACCTAGCGCGCGTCAGGCCTTCGCGAGAACATCACGTTGCCGCTACGTTCGAGCTTGCCCCACCCAACCGCACTGCCACGAATCGCCGCAACAATCGCCCTGCCCAAAGCGAGGAAGAGAATCCATCGGTAGAACAGACGATAGGCAATCCAGTCCTTAAGCAACATGCCGCGTGCCTTATCGAGGAAGACACCACCTACCGAGAACAGAAATTCAATCGCCGTGATCGAGAGCGCATAGGGCAGAACGGTTTTGCCATGTCCAGCAGCAATCGCGATGACCGCCGCGACGTCGCCGAGCGGGGCAAGGAGCGGTGTGATGATGTGAAATAGCAATACGGACGGCATCAAGATGAGTGCCTGCCGAGGATTCTTGCGAACTTGCATCCACGCGCGGCGATGCTTCCAAGCTGCTTGCAAGACGCCAAAGCACCAACGGAATCGTTGCTTGAGGAGCGCTGACATCTTCTCGGGCGCTTCGGTGAGTGCGACCGCATCAGAAGCGTACTCAACTCGCCATCCGGCAGCCTGAATGGCAATCGTGAGATCGGTGTCCTCGGCGAGCGTGTGACGAGAAAAACCACCAGCTTTAAGCACAGCCTGCCTGCGCCACGCGCCGACCGCACCCGGTACCACGTTGACGACACCAAGCAAATTCCACGCGCGTTTCTCGAACGCTTGCCCGACGACATACTCGAGTGCTTGCCAACGACCGAGCCAATTCTTCACGTTGCCAACGCGCGCTCGACCCGCAACCGCGCCAACAAGAGGGTTTGCAAATGGGGCCACCAATTTGGCGATCGTATTGGGGTAGAAAAGCGTATCGGCGTCGAGCGCAACAATGAGGTCGTGACTCGCGTGAATGAACCCTCGATTGAGCGCGGCTGATTTGCCGCCATTGCGAAGCCGGAAGAGCTTTACGCGAGGATCGTTCCCGAATTCGCGGGCGACAACGTCAGCGGTGCCGTCACTCGAACCGTCGTCCATGACGAGAACTTCAACCTCAACGCCCTCGCTTCCGAGCAAACTAAACACCGTGCGCGCGATGACAGACGCCTCGTTGTACGCAGGCACGATCACGGACACTTGCAAAGGCTCGGTCGGGTTCGACGATAGAGTCGACTTACTTGACCATTCTCGAGAGGCCTGAATGAGTCCACCAAACAGCAAGACGAGATATCGAATCAACCCAAGCACGAGCGATACGACGGCGAAAATGCCGAGCCCGCGAATGATGACCGATGCGCTCCACCAGGTCGCGCGCTGCACAACGGGCGCCTCAACGCTCGGGTTGACCTGCTCAATTGAAAGACCCATCACGTCGTGCACTTGCGCGAACTGAAAGCCTGCCGCTCGCAACTTCACAATCAGTGGCCTAAGCGCCTTAACCGTTTCCGTGCGCTCGCCGCCCGCATCGTGAAGCAACACGACACCGCCGTTTTGCTGCTCTGCGGCCGTTACAAGAGTCGTCACCATCTGCGCCGCCGTCGGCCTTGCCCAATCGTGCGCGTCGAGCGTTGATGCAATGGTGATGTGCCCATGACCTTGTGCGCGAGAGAGCGCGACAAGATCGAGCGGCCCCTCGGCAGCCTCGTTTGAACGATAAGGTGCACGAAAGAGCCACGGCTTCTTGCCGGTCAGCGTTTCGATCGCGCGATCGGTGGCCGCGACCTCGAAGTCAGCCGCAGGCTTCATCACGGTCGCGAGATCGGAATGCGAGAACGAGTGATTGCCCAGCTCGTGTCCCTCATTGGCAATACGCTTGACCAAATCAGGTTCGCGCTCTGCTTGCGCACCGACCACAAAGAACGTGGCTTTGACGTTCTCACTCTTCAGGACATCGAGAATCAGCGGCGTGTAGTGAGGATCGGGACCATCATCAAAAGTGAGCACGATTCGTCGATCGTTTACGGGTGCGCGGCGATGCATCGAAGCGCGCTTGGGCAACGTCTCGATAGTCTCGCGCAGCACACCATTGGCACGCTCGACTTTGGCTCGGCCGTCTTGCGTTTCGATGCTCACTTCGAGCGCGATGCCATGACCCACGACGCTCCAACCCTCATCGGCCTTGATCGACTCGAGTTCGCTCGTTGGATCTTCGCCCTTGAGTTCCCGGGTGAGCGCAGCAAGCAAACGCGGATCATGTTCACCGAGCGTGCCAAGCGAAACACCGTAGGTCGCCAACCGATCGGCTGTCGTCACTTCGTTGAGTGCGCTGACTGCGTCAGAAGGCCACGTCACGAATTGAGTCGTCAACTCACTTGACTTGCAATGCGGCGAGCAAATCGGCGGCAACATGACGATCAAGCGCTCACTATCGTCGTCCCAACGTGACATGACCCCTTGCCCGCGGTCGCCCATCCCTGCAAAAGTAAATATTTCGCGATTGCCAGCGCGCTCCACCGTCGCCGTGTCGACAGGCCACGCCGTGGATTGCGTAGGAATATCCATGACGAGTTTCTTCGGATCGAGCGTCGCGAGCTTGCGAATCAAGTCCTCACGAGGTTGCAGCCATGGAGACTCAAATTCCTCAAGCGATGCGATGACAAAGTCGGCGATTCCGATCACGTCCTTCGCGAGCGAAGCCGCACACTTGACTGCGATTGGCCGCTTGAGCGCCCGATGTGCCTCGCGCACAAGCTTCACGTCGCAAAGGTCGAGCACCACGCCAACCGCTTGCTCTTTGTTGGCGGCACTGCGCACACGCTCCCAGTCGATTTCCTCCGCGTCTTCGGCAGCCACAACGAGATTCATCCATACGGGCGTCGTGAGACTCGCAGCCCACGCTGGAATCTCCTTCGACAACTGATCGTATGGCGTTACCCATGCCAAGTGAGACGCCCATACGCCCGCCGCCTTCGCGTCGCGCTCGGCGGTGCGATGCCATGGGTTAATGTGGGCGAGCCGAAACACCTGAGTTCGGTTGACGTCACTCACGTTGAGCTTGGGCGAGGACTTGTGAGGTCGGTGCGCGAGACGCGCCTCAAGCGAAGCAGACGCGGCCGCCGTTTGACTGGGCGATCCACTCGTGAATGTGCTCGGAATCAAGCCGAGCAAC
>JAHFDZ010000211.1:0-5116 GCA_023248745.1 Myxococcales bacterium
CGCAGCAGCGGTCACCGAAAATGGAGCCGTGTGGATTGCGCGCGAAGGTAAGCGTGTGCGCGTCATCGATTCGGTCACAGAAGACGAGCGACGCTCGAGGCGTGTGCGACTTGGGTTGCTCGCCGAGGAGATTCGCCAGGCGGTGCCCGAGGCTGCTTTGGCCGATGATGTGGGCGGGCGGTTGAGCGATTTGGCGTGGGACATCGCAGAGCACCGCAAGCTTGCGGAGCCGCAAGTGCAAACGATTCTTAGGTTGATTCGTCAAGCCCATGGACGAACCGCGCGTTCGAGCGTGCACGTGCACGCAACGTTTGACGGGTGCGACAAAGCGTCGGGTACGCTCGCGTTTCTTCGCTATGCATGGGCCGAAGACGAGACGCGTGCGCGCGCTCAGTATGCCTTTGTAGGTGACAGTGCCAATGACGCGGCGTGTTTTGCTGCATTTGCAGTTACAATTGGCGTCGCCAACGTTTTGGACCATTTGGACCACTTGTCGGTGCCGCCGCGGTACATCACGAATCACGCGAGAGGCTCTGGATTTTTGGAAGCTTCGCGGTCCATCGTTGAAAGTTGGGAGCAGTCGGCCACGCAAACGGGCGCAGAGAAGGAAGAACCATGAACAACGCGGAATACGTCGAGCTCGCCAAGAAAGTTCTGTACGGCAACTACCGGCCCGCGCCGGTTGCATTTGTGAGCGGCCAAGGATGTGTGCTCGTCGACGCGGATGGCAAGCGGTACCTCGATTTTGCCGCAGGCGTTGCGGTGTGTGCCGTGGGGCACGGACACCCCGACTTCACGCGCGCCATCGTCGAGCAGGCCGCGCGGCTCGTGCATGTTTCGAACTATTATTACAACGGGCCGAACGTTGAGCTCGCTTCTGAGCTCGTCAACAAGTCAGGGCTCTCGCAGGCCTTTTTTTGCAACTCCGGCGCCGAAGCAAACGAGGCGATGCTTAAGCTCGCGCGTCGTCATTTTTATGCGCAAGGTCAAACGGATCGTCGCCGCATCATCGCATTTCACAACGCGTTTCATGGCCGCACGATGGGCGCCCTCGCGCTGACGGGAACGCCAAAGTATCGCGAGGGGTTTGGCGAGGTTGGTCCGGTCACGCATGTGAGCTACGGCAACTTCGACGAAGTTTCGGCGGCGATGGGCCCCGACGTCGCGGCCATCATTGTCGAAGTCGTACAAGGCGAGGGCGGCGTTGTGCCGGCGCCCGCGGGTTTTCTCGAAGCGCTGCGAGCCCTATGCGATAGGCAGGGTGCACTGCTGCTCGTCGACGAGGTGCAAACGGGCATCGGTCGCCTCGGTCGATGGTTTGGCTACCAGGGGCACGTCATGCCCGATGCCATCGCGCTCGCGAAAGGACTCGGCGGCGGCATGCCAATTGGCGCAATGCTCACAAGCGAGAAGGTGGCAGCGGCGCTTCCGCCCGGTACGCATGGTTCGACGTTCGGGGGAAACGCGCTTGCGTGCAGAGCGGCCCTCGAAGTGATGCGCATTATTGAACGCGATCGACTGTGTGACGCGGCGAAGGCACGCGGCGCCTATTTGTCACAGAAGCTGCGACAAATTGCCGAAGCACTACCGAACGTGTGTGAGTGCACTCGCGGCGAAGGCCTGCTGCAAGGCCTCGTGCTCAAGCCTGGTATGGTGGCACGTGACGTTTTGGGTAAGGTACTTGACAGTGGTGTTCTCTTGACCGCTGCCGGCGAACGCGTGCTCCGATTTACGCCGCCCCTGATCGTGACCGAAGCCGAGATCGATGGTGCGACCGACGTCGTGAAGATCGTCCTCCAAGCCCTCGACCGGCGCTGAGCCGACTTACTTGAGTGGAGCGCGAGGTCGAATTGAACCGCTTAACCTTCAGAGGCCGCATGAACGCAAAGTCCCTCATACCGCCATGTCTGCTCGCGTTCGGAGCCGCATGCTCGTCCACCCTGCCAACGAACGCTGACGCAGCCGCTGACGCTCCCACGAGTGTTGACGCTCCTGCGAACGCTTCCGCTGATGCTCCCGCTGACACCAGCACCGACACCGGCACCGACGCCGCTCCGCCGCTCGACGTCCTCGCGCCAATGGCCTGTCCCAAGGTCATCGCGCTTGGTACCTCAACGCTCTTCGTTGCAACGTGCAATTCGTCAATTTACTCGCTGCCAAAGGCCGGCGGAAACCCGTCCATCGTCGCAACGATTGCAGGCGAGACCATCGAGAGCTTGAGCGTGGCTGGCAACACGTTGTTCGTCTACTCGAACCCGACCAAGGCGCCGTCCGCACTCTCAGGTACGATCCACACCGTATCAACGAGCGGCGGAACCGTGTCGCTGTTCATCGGATCATCGTCCGGAAAATGTGGCGCAAACGACGAAGGTTGCCTCCCGTATCAACTCAGCACAACGCCTTTCGCGGTTGAGGGCGCGACGCTCTATTTCAACGGGCGCGGATCAACGGGAACGGCGATCGAGAACGCACTGTTTCGTGTGCCGGCCGCCGGCGGAACGTGGGTGACCCTCAACGCGTCGTTGGTGGATGCGATGACTGTTCTTCCGGGCGGTGTCGAACTTGTTGTGGCGCGCAACATGCGCTCGCAAGCCGTTCGAGGCGAAGCGTTTCGTGTGCCGACGGAAGGCGGTGTTCTTAATAAGGTGGTGCCTTTGGGAGCCGCGCCCGATCACATTTCGCACATCGCCAGCGACGGCGCCGTTGCTTACCTCAGCGGCGAAGACGACGTGACTAAGCACGGCCAGGTCATTTCGATCGATCTGACGTCCGGTGTTCACACCACCCTCTATGACGACGTCGTGCCCGTTCGCGATCTCGATGTGGACGGCTCTTGGGTGTGGTTTTCCGACACCGATGGCGTGAAGCGCGTTCCAAAGACGGGTGGCGCTGCAAACCGTATCGCAGCCGATAAGAACACGCGTCATATGGCCGGCGACGCGAGCCATCTCTATTGGATCACATCGGATGGCGCGACTGGACACGTGGCACGATTGGCTCGCTGACGCGGTCGATCACGGTCCCTTTGTGGATGAGCTCAGGAATCGCCACGCTTATCTCGCAAGCATTGTTTTTCATTTTGGCGACAATCGACTGGCGCCATCCCCACTTTGACGTTGATTGGCCTCACTCTCTCATGGGCCCGCGCTCGGGTGCATCAGAAGGGGAGTTTCACGTGGGACCGGTTGTCTATTTCGCTCTTGGTGGGTTGGGTTGGACAATGACGGAGTACACGCTTCATCGTGGCTTGGGCCATCGACGTGGATGGCGAAATCGATTTACGCGTGAGCACATGCGTCACCACGGCAAGTCGCACTATTTCTCGCCGCTTTATTTGAAGCTCATCGCCTTGACAGTTGTCGGCGGGGCAATGGCGCTTCTATTGTCAATGTTCTTACCTTCTTCCATTGTCGTTCCAACCGTGGCGGGCTTCTCGCTGACCTATGGGTACTATGAGTGGCTGCATCGTCATCTGCACAAGACGGGACCGCGGACGCGCGTGGGTCGGTACTTGCGCATGCACCACTTTCATCACCACTACGCCAACCCAGAATCGAATGAAGGTCTGACGACGCCATTTTGGGACATGGTCTTTCGCACCCACGTTCCGGTGAAGGTTGTGAACGTGCCTTCGCGATATGCGATGCCTTGGATGCTTCAGTTTCCTGACGATTACCGTGTCGTCTAGTCCCTTGAGGGGGGCTTAGTGATTTCACACTGCGCGCAGTTGAAGGGACTAGGGAAACTCGCGGGAGCGAGTTTCGGGGTCTTGGGGCAGCGCCCCAGGAAAAAGTCTAGTGCCTTGACCCGCTGCGGAGCAGCGAGCGCACTAGTCACTAAGGAAGCGCGCAGGCACTCGCGAGGATGTACGCGCGCAGGCTTGGGTGTTCGACTTCGGCAACGCCTTTGCGCAGTAAGCAAGCGTCGACGGCAAACCCGGTGCGTTGTAGTAGCGCTTCGATTGCCTTGTGGTCGTGAAACGTCCAATCGATCGAGACCGCATGCCCAAGAAACTCGCCTAAGTGGATGCGTTCATCACCGACGTGAAACGAAAGAAGGACGCGACCGCCAAAGACAAGTACGCGTCGCCATTCTTGAAACGCACGCTCGATGTCCGCAAGGCTCATGTGCACGATGGCATAGAATGCGGTGATGCCTGCGATAGACGCGTCGCTGTCCTCGAGTGCTGTCATGTCCGATTCGCGGAATGGGATCTTCGGATGACGAGCGCGAGCTTCGGCGATCATCTGCGATGACAGATCAACACCGCAAACGTCTGCGCCATGGTTTGCAATGTAGCGGGCAATCTGACCTGGCCCGCACCCGACATCGAGGATGCGGCCCTTACCGCGCGTGAGCTCAACGAACGCATCAAGCAATGCGCGATCGAGTGGCTTTCCGTCGAGTTCGCTTGAAAACTGGTTTGCGTATGCGTGGGCTACGCGATCGTAGGCCGCTCGTACTTCGGGCGCGTTCATGCTGCGCTATTTCCCACGAAACTGTCCTGGCGTCTGCCCTGACCATCGGCAAAACGCTGCATGAAACGCCGCATGAGTTGCAAAGCCGAGTTCGCAAGCGACGCGACCGATCGAGTAGTCAGAACGCTTGAGCATTTCGCGTGCCAGAGTGAACCGAACGTCGTCGAGCACTGCGGCGAACGTCGTTCCGTCTTCGGAGAGGCGCCTCTGCAATGTCCGCTCCGATACGCCGCACGTACGTGCCACTTCGACGAGTGATGCACGACCCATGGGCAACAGTGAGAGCACCGCGCGCTGAACGCGCAACGTCATCCCTTGTTGCTGAGGAAGATGTTCCGCAAGAAGCTTGACGCGTTCTTCGACGAGTTTTCGTAACTTAGGTTGCGCACTTACGCTCAGTCGCTCGAGATCCTCTTTTTTGAAGAGCACGGCGAAGCGCGGTCCGCCGAATTCGATGTTGCTTCCGAAGAGGCGGGTGAGTACGTGAATTTGGGTGCGCGGCCTCATGAGCGAAACGCGTGCCGGCGCAAGCGGCCCGCCGACGAGGTGTCGTGCGAATACGACCATGCGGCCGAGCGCAAATTCGTACGCCTCGCGCTGGGGAGCGGGCGCGAGGGGGCGCGCAACGAATTCGATCT
>JAHFDZ010000211.1:5126-11144 GCA_023248745.1 Myxococcales bacterium
TCTCGAGGCCCTGAGGATGCTCGCGCGTAACAACCCTCTCGCCGTCAGAAAGAAGTTGGAAAAACCGAAGCAACGCGAGCAAGGCGTCGTGCAACGTTGGACACAGCAGCGCGAGTTGAACAACCCATGATTCCGACGCTTGACCAATTTGGGCCGCAATTTCGGCTCCGACGGGGCGTCCGTCGAATTGTTGAGCCAGATAGACCCACAAGCGATCGAACGTAGACGTAGGCAATCGACCGCTCTCCGCTGCCAGCGCACTTTCGGAGCAACCGATCGTTGTGAGCAAATCTGCGCGATCGACGCCAAGGGCTTCAGCAGCTTGCACGATTCCGCGCATCATTTCGGCGCCAACTGTGTCGTTTGCTGCTGCGGCCAGAGATTCACCGTCGTGCAAGTTAGGAGTCTGCATGCGTTTGCTGCGATCGGTTATAGCCGAAACGCGCCTTCGGCCACGTTCTGCAGCGGGGTTCACGCCGAGCCCCCAACCTTCGGTAAGGCTCGCCAAGTTGCACAGGCAAGCAGTCAGCTACTTGCACGCTAGAGAATGCCAGCGCCCCCTTCGGGGTGCAGATGCCAAGCAACGGGTTGCAGTCTGTAACCGAGAGTGAGTGAGGCCCCTCCCTTGACGCCTCGGCGCCGCCCTGTGTAAGCGTGGCCGCCGGGCCTGGCGTTTTGCCTGGGCTCCGCAGCCGTAAACGCGGCTGCCGCCTGTGTCCCCCGCTGGCGCGACGTTCATCCCCCCACGACCCGCCAAATCGTAACTTACAAGATAACAATGAACCTTCGCGAGTTGAAGCTCAAGGCCATGCACGAACTCGCCTCGATGGGACGAGAGCTCACAATCGAGAATGCCGCGGGTCTCCGCAAGCAAGAGCTCATTTTCGAGATCTTGCGACAGACTGCAGCGCGTTCGGGTGAGATCTTCGCCGACGGCGTTCTTGAGTGTTTGCCTGACGGGTTCGGATTTCTGCGCGCGGCCGACTACAACTACCTTGCAGGTCCCGACGATATCTACGTTTCGCCGTCGCAAATTCGCCGTTTCAACTTGCGAACGGGCGATCAGGTGACCGGCGCGATTCGCCCACCAAAAGAGACCGAACGGTATTTCGCTCTCACAAAAGTCGAGAAGATCAACAACGCCCCGCCAGAGGTCGCCCGCGACAAAATTCTGTTCGACAACCTCACGCCGCTCTACCCCACGAGGCGATACAACCTCGAGGTCAGCCATGTGCCGCTTGGGGCCGGCAAGAAACGCGACATGTCGACGCGCGTCATCGACATGATGGTGCCGATTGGCATGGGGCAACGCTGCCTCATCGTCTCTCCTCCACGCGCCGGGAAAACCGTCCTTCTTCAAAATATCGCAAACGCGATTACGAAGAACCATCCAGAGGCCCATCTTATCGTCTTGTTGATTGACGAACGGCCCGAAGAAGTCACGGACATGCAGCGCACAGTTTCCGGTGAAGTCATCTCGTCAACGTTTGACGAGCCATCGACGCGGCACGTTCAAGTGGCCGAGATGGTGATCGAAAAAGCAAAGCGCCTTGTCGAGCACAAGCAAGACGTCATCATCTTGCTCGACTCGATCACGCGTCTTGCGCGCGCTTACAACACCGTCGTTCCGCCAAGCGGCAAGATTCTTTCAGGTGGCGTCGACTCCAATGCGCTCCACAGACCAAAGCGATTCTTCGGTGCGGCGCGCAACGTTGAAGAGGGCGGCTCGCTCACCATTGTCGCAACGGCGCTCGTCGATACTGGCTCGCGAATGGATGAAGTGATCTTCGAAGAATTCAAGGGGACAGGGAACAGCGAAATCCACCTCGATCGCAGGCTGATGGAGAAGCGGATCTTTCCGTGCCTCGACATCAACAAGAGTGCGACGCGCAAAGAAGA
Organism: Myxococcales bacterium; assembly: GCA_023248745.1. Taxonomy (GTDB): domain Bacteria; phylum Myxococcota_A; class Polyangia; order Polyangiales; family Polyangiaceae; genus JAHFDX01. The sequence goes on from JAHFDZ010000211.1 coordinate 7,026, forward strand.
GTTGCTCTTGCCCGATTGGGCGCTGCAGCGCGTGTGGCTGCTTCGTCAGTTGCTCCATCCACTCAACGTGATCGACTCGATGGAGTTCCTTCTCGACAAGACGACGAAGACCGACTCGAACCAGGAATTCTTGGAGTCGATGAATTCGTAGGCTCGTGGATCGATCGCGAAAAAATTCGCTTTCGATCGCAGATGTGGAATGTTGATCACACGTTGTGGCGTTCAATGCGCCACCCCATGCGCGACATTTTTGTGTGTCTTTGCTTTGCTGTCGCTTGTCGGCGTTCTCCGACTCACATTACGAACGCTCCCAACGTGCCGGATACCTCACCGAGCACCGATGCCTCACCGGCGGCATCCACCGCCCCTGAGCCGGTGGATCAAGAGAAAGATGAACCGTCCCCCGAACCCGCATCAGATGGGGCGAGCGCGTGCGCACAAGAACCTTCAAAGAAATCGTTCATGAACTTGACGGACGTCGCCAAAGCTATTTGTGAGGGTCACGGCGACACCCACGCGAAATTCGTTCAGACGACTGCCAATCGTTGGCGATGCACCGAGCAGGAAGATATTGTGCTCGAAGCGAGAGGTCGCTTTTCGTCGCGCGATGCTGATGAGTATCTATTCGATGAGCCCAACGCCGAATCTCATGCGGGCGGCTATCACCGAACGCACCTCGTTCGAAAAGTCAATAATGTTTACTTAAGGATCGCGAGTTGTGCGTTTCGATACGTCAACTTTGCGAAAGCGCTTCGCATTCGCTTGGTCGACGGACGCGAGCTCCTTGTTGGATTTCCCCGCGACGGCCATCAGGGCGTTGGGCGCACCGAGGTGAAGGTAATCGGTGCGACACATGACGAGCTCACGAGCGACGATTTGTTAGCGCTCCCTTATCATTTCGGCGGCGGCGCTTCGATCGGAGAACTGTGTGATGATCATTCGATCGCGAGTTTCAAGGTGCGCGAAGTCGACGCAAAGGCGCGCGAGCTCGTGGTGACCGCGGTTCAAACGTTCGGAAGAGAAGTCTCCACCAAAGACCGACAAGGGGGGTTCGAATATGGCACCTGCAAATTGAACCCTGCAACGGCGAAGAAGCATGAGTTCGTGTTCGCCATCGACGCAAACGGGGTGCATCCGACGCAAGCGACGCGCGTGTGGATTGAAGGGGAAGGAAAGCGCGAATGGCAGCGCGTGTACGGAGATGAGTGAGGGCGAAGCGACCGCGTTTGCCATCGACAGAACGCGCTACGAGCACCAGATCGAGAACTTTTTCCAGCGCATCAAACGCAATCGACGAATTGCATCGCAATGCAAGGCACGTCACGAAATTGCAAAGAACGCAATTCGTAACATGAGATGATTTGAACGCGCGAAGTCCGTCTTGCGTGCGCGTTGAGAGGGATCGCCGCGGTTCTGATGCGCCTTTAGGAATGGGGTGCTTCTGAGCCGCGTTCTTGTGTGCTGCCGATGCCTAGCCTTTCAAAATTCGCTTCGCTGTTGTGCGGCTTGGCGCTTCTGTGCGGTGGCGCGCCTGCCCTCGCAGATTGCCCGCCCGAAGACACTGACCCCGATGCCGATCAAGGCAAGGTCACCTTCAAAACACTAAACGAAGTCGCGCGAAATATTTGTGAGCGAGGCCAGAAACAGCCCGCCAAGTTTCGGAAGTCGTCGTCAACACAGTGGGTTTGCGATCGCTGTCCGGCGGATACTGAATTTGGAAACGATCGTTTGGGCGATGCCGAACTCCGCCTCGGCGCGAGAGGCCACTTCTCTTCTCGAGCGGCCGACGAGCAACTCATCGTCGTAGCGGGCTGTGAAAGCCACTTGCACGGCTATGTCCGCACATTCCTGGTTCGCAAGATCAAGGGTCGCTATCAACGAATCGCTTCGCGAGCCGCTCCCACCATCGATTACGCCAAAGCCCTTCGTGTGACGACGCTAGACGGTCAGACGTTGCTTGTCGGTGAAGTTAGCTTCAGTAACCAGGTTGCGGACTACACCCAGATCGTCGTCGTCAGCGTTTACGATGACGAGATCAAAGACGAACATTTGCTAGGGACGCACGTGCGGGCCCGCTCTGCGGAGCCACTCGGCACGCCATGCGCCTCTCACTTGGTCGAGAGCTACGCCTTGGCCGATGTTGATCACGACGGCGACAAAGACCTCGTCGTTCGCACATCGAAGCGCGTCGGATCATTTGCGAAGGACAAGCACGGCGATGTGTCGTGCAAGCTTAAGGCCCGTCGTCAGCGACAACGGTTTCAGTTTCTCTTCGATGGTGAGGGGTTTGTTGCCGACGGTGCGACGATGAAGCTGCTGAAGAACGAACAGGAAGATCCGTGAGCGCCTGAAAGCGCGCCTGCTCGACAAGAAGACGAAAACTGACTCGAACTTGCGATGTTCGGTGCCGTCGTCGAGGTCGTGTCCCCGCACCCCGCAACGATTAGGAAAAATAGGGCTCTTCGCACTGGCGGACTCTAGCGCAAGGGGTCGATCGCGCTAGGTCTTTACCGGATGAGCTGCCGCGCAGAATCAAAACGTGGTCGACCAGGTCCCGAGCGCCGTGTTGACGCAAAAGTCGCGTGCGTAGGCGAGGTCGGCGCCCGTATAGAAGCGTTCGATGTAGCCTTCGCTTGCCGGTCTCGTGCACTTGCCGCCAAAGCTCGCGGTGGGACACGCCGCAGGTTGCGAAAGCACACCGCTAACGCTGGAGCACATGGTGGGCACGTCGGTGCTGAGCTGCGCGGCCGTTGCGTTCGGATAGTCGGTGCATCGGAATTGCGTTGCGATGTAACACGCGATGCTGCTCCCAGCTTTCACGTCGCTGCCGCCGTCGGCGCCGATCGGGATGCCGTTGCACTCACAAGCGGGCAGCGTGGCGAGTGCGAAGATCCAAACGTTTCGTTTTGCGAGCATTCAAGGTAGCTAGATCCATCCGAGAACATTGGCCAAGATCGAGTGAGCGCCAAGCGCGAGCAGCGACAACGCGACCGCTCCCTTCGCTTGGCTGGGCAGTGCGATGCGATCGCGAATCCAAGCCAACACGGCCAGTGGGACGCAATAGACCACTGCGATGAGCCAGACGTGCGGAAAGCGCCAGAAGCGGTAACTCCACACGAGAACGCCCCAATGATTCAACACGCTCTCAACCGCTACGCAGAAAAGACCAAGCGCAACCGGAATCACGATCCGATTCGGCATGCCAAAAATTCGAAGCTCGCGCTCCTTTGGAAGGAGTGAGAACAGCACCATCGGTACGACAGCAAACATCATCGAGATCTCGAGGTTGAGACCGACGTAGATGAGAAGTGTGCTCTTGCCGGCGATGGTCCAAAGCGCCGAGTATCCCGTCCAGCGAAGCACCAATGCGTTGAACATTTCCCATAAGAACTCCGCCGCCCAAAAGCCGAGACCGAGAACGACGTTGTTCCATTCGCGCCTGTGCACCGCGCTCGCGTAGACGTACACGACAAACGCGAGGATGTTCACGACGTACCACTCGACGTGAGTCGACCGTCGAAGGTTCGAAAGAGCGTTCAGCGATTCTGGTGTCACGGCGCACCTGTGTGATGTCAGGTATTTACAACATCGCGAAGAGAATCCGTTTAGGGATCGGTAACCAAGGCCGAGTATCCGCGCATCGAGTCGAGGAGTGCTTGACGTGGGAAGCGTCACGCGGCGACGGTACGTCTCGTGATCGCCCTCTTTGCCCGTCTAGGCGCCGCTGCCGATCGTTTGGTTCGCCGCTACATGCCCGATCCGTTCGTGCTGGTCCTGCTCCTCACGGTCGTCGCGCTCGGCCTTGCGCTCGTGACGATGAGGCCTCTACCTGGCGATGGCGTCGGAACACTTGCAAGTAAAGCGTCTGGACTATTGCAGGTGTGGATTGCAGGCTTTGGTAACGAACTCATTTTGAAGTTCGCGTTTCAGATCATTCTCATTGTCGTCACCGGTGAGGCCATCGCGGCGAGCCCTCCCGCGAAGAGATTGCTTGCGAAACTGACCGAGCTACCGAAGACGCCGACCCAGGCGCTTCTCGTGGTGACGCTCTTTGCCGTCGTCACGGGGTGGATTCACTGGGGATTCGGTCTCGTGGCGAGCGCCCTGCTCGCGCGTGAG
>JAHFDZ010000008.1 GCA_023248745.1 Myxococcales bacterium
TTGATCATAGCGTGCTCGAATTAATGCGGTACATCCGGGCCATGATCGATGTGGATCTCGTGCGATCGACGAGCCATGTGCCCGTGCGTGTTCGGTTTGCCGAAACGGATGCGATGGGCGTGGTCCACCATGGAAGTTATCCCCTCTACCTCGAGCTTGCGCGCGTCGAATGGCTGAGGCGCAGGGGCGTGAGCTATCGCGAATGGTCGGGCAGTGACCTTCACTTGCCGGTGGTTGAGCTCAACTTGCGTTACCGCTCGCCTTCGTTTTTTGATGATGAATTGCTTATCGCCGTTTCAATCGCCGAAGTGCGCACGGCTTCGCTCCGTTTCGAATACCAAGTGCTGCGAGACGCAACGGTCATCGCAGAGGCAAGCACGCTCCTTGCGTGCGTTTCTTCGGATCGCAAATTGATGCGCCTATCGCCCGAAATACTTGGCGTCCTTGGTCGTGGTGAAGTGCCGACCAATCCGGCGTAGACTAGCGGTCCGCATGCAGAACCTTGTGCTTTTCGGGCTTCTTTCGGCGTCACTGCTCGCGTGCGACGCCGGATCGTCGCAGCTGCAGGGAGCGTGGACCGGAGAGCGAGCCGAGGGCATTCGCGATGATCAGCAAGCCCAAGCAGCGGCATTTGTGAGCGGCCTGAAACTGGTGTTCGACCGCGACACGATTTCGGTCGTGCAGGACGGCAAAACGAGCGTTGGGCGTTACAAATTATACCACGAAGATAAGAACACCGTCGTCATCTACAGCGGCGACGGTGAGGTCGAAACGCAAACGTTTACCTTCGTCGGGGGTGACAAGCGCGTGCGCTGGGTTCTGCCTGACGGACGGTCAATCATCTTGACTCGAGCGAGCAAGTGAAGCGCGATCGCGCCAGCCTCACTGCGCTCGCCGTTGCTGCGGCGCGTGCGCTTTCTGGGGTCGATCCGTACGCGCACATGTTCTTGCCACAATGGCTCGCGGAGCGCGTCGACACCGCATCGTTCGCGAAACGAAAGCAGGCGATCGCTTGGTTGTCGTTCGGACTCGTTGCGCACATCAAGAGCCGCACGATTGCGATTGATGAAGCCCTCGCACAAGCCGTATCGCGGGGCGCAAACCAGGTGATCATATTGGGGGCGGGCCTCGACTCGCGCGCGTACCGCATGCACCAACTCGCATCTGCAACCGTCTATGAAGTTGACCATCCCGCAACGCAGGCCAAAAAGCTCGAGAGTCTGCACTTCATGAAGGCCGGTGCGCGCATGGTGCGCCATGTCGCGGTGGACTTCGAACGCGATTCGCTTACTGACGCGCTGGAGGCCGCAGGGCATCAACCCAATCAGCCAACGGTGTGGGTTTGGGAGGGCGTTACGATGTACCTCGCACCAGCCGCCGTACGAGCCACGCTCTCGGTGATCGAGCAACGCAGCGCATCGTCAAGTCACTTGATCGTAACGTATATGACGCCGTCATTTTTGGGGATCCCACTCGTGGGACCTCTATTGGCGCGCACTTCGTTGGCAACTGTGGGCGAGCCGCTGCGCGCGAGCTACTCACCAAGCGACATGCGCACGTTGCTTGCGCGCCACAACTTTGACGTTGCGTGGGATGGGTTCCCGAGCGAGTGGCCGTCGGTGGAGCGCGCGGGTTTCCACTTTCCGTTCATCGAGGAACGAACCGTCGTGGCGGAGCGTGGCGATACGTGAAAGCGCGACATGGCGGAGGCCTTGTGCTGCTCGTGGTCTTCGCGTGTGGCGGGCGCATCGCCGTCGAAGAAGGCCCTGCGCTCGCACCGATTCCGGAGGACCAATTCGTTCACGCATGGACGACCGCGCATTGCAACGCAATCGAACCTTGTTGCGTGCTCGCTGGCTACAAGCGTGCGAGCGCGACGTGCACCGAGGTTTGGAAAGCGAGCCTTGCGACCGAAATCAAAGCGGCGCGATCGGCAAACGCCGTTTACGACGGAGCAGCGGCAGCGGTGTGTGTGAACGCGCTTCAAGCCGTTGCGCGAAGTTGTCCCACCGGCAAGCAGTTCGCTTGGACCAAACTTGAGGCCTGCGATCGCGTCTATGCCCACGGCACGACGCCTGTGGGAGCGCATTGCGAGACGCGCTGGGAGTGCGCGCCGGGTGCGAACGAGCGTGCCAAGTGCGAGTCCAGTGTGACGCCGGATGGCCAGCAAATCAGCGCTTGCCTGAGCTTTCGATACGAAGAGGGCGGTCTTGGCGCGGCTTGCTCGTACGAGACGCCACCCCACGAAAGTCCGTATTGGCACTCGTGCCAACCGCGCCTCAATTGTGTTGCGAGCCGATGTACTCCACTACCTGGACGAGGCGAGGCGTGCTCGAGCGTGATGGGCGACGACTGCGACATCGGCTCTGTTTGTCGAATCGACACCAGAACGTGCGGCGCACCCATACCGGTCGGCGGAACGTGCATTTCGCTCTACGAGTGCGAGACCTACGAATGCCGAAACGGTCGGTGCGCACCGACGGCGCGGCTTTTCAACGAGAAGACGTGCGAGTAGGCGCGCTTATCTCGTTTTCTGATTTTCCGAAGACCTTCCTTGGCGCACCTAAACCGTAAGGACAACCTTCTTGACCGTCTCGTCAACCGGCTTATTCTCCCATACGATTTCGTAAAGCGCCTTGAGCAAAGGCAGGCGCTCCACGCCAAGCTCGCGCGTGTACTGCCAGGCGCTCTTGATCGCAGGATACCCTTCGGTCAGTTGACCAATCGCGGCGAGTTCTTCGGCGACAGCCTTTGCGGGCTTGCCGCGGCCGATGTGTTCACCGAACAACCGATTGCGGCCTGCGGCGGCGGTCACATGCAAGTCGCCAACGCCCGCACCACCGTAGGCCGTTTCGATGTGACCTCCCGCCGCAACGACCACGCGCGACATCTCGTCGATCGCTTGGGTGAACCACGCTGCGCGGGCGTTATGCGAATCGGCGCCGAGAAGTCCGTCCCAAATGCCGAGGCCGGTGGCGTACGCGTTTTTGAGCGCCGAGCACACCTCCGCACCTGCGATGTCGGCGGTCGTCGAGATGTGAATGTGGGGAGCGGCCATCGCCTTCGCGCACACCGAGGCCGCTGCGCCCGCAAAGGTCATCAGCGTGGGTACATTGCGAGCAATTTCGATCGCCTTTGCTGGACCCGAAGCGTGCACATAGTGAACGTGCCTTCCCGCGACCTCGGCGACCGTTTGATCGACACGCGCCATCTTGCCTGAACGTGCCACGAGGAAACCCTTGGTTGGCGAGAGGACGGGCACATCAGGGACCAGCGAAGCCGCCTTGGTCCAAACGGGCACGACACCATCGCTGCTCACTGCCGAAACCACAAGCTCGGCGCCAGCAAGCGCATCTGCAAGACGTGCGGCCCGATAGAACGACAGCTTTCCAAGCTTGAGCTTCAATCGAGGGTGCTCGTCGCCCCGCTCGCACGGCTCAAGCATGGGATCGTCGAGCCAAGTGCCCCACAGACGAACGTCGTGTCCACCATCAGCAAAGACTTTCGCCATCGCTGAACCCATGTAACCTGCACCCAATACGGTGATGCGCATCCTTGGCCATCTAGTCTCAGCTGCGGCGGACGATAAGGACCAAGTGCACTTTGCGCGAAGGACAGATGCGTCCTATGTTCCGGCGGCCTTGCGTAACGTTATCTATCGCTATCCCGATTTGGCGAGCTTCCGGGCGGTTCTGCTCGCTGCGGATCAAGAGCTCGGCTTGCCCGAAAATGAGCGTGTCCGCGATGGCGAGTGGGTACTGGCTATCTTCGAAATCGGTGAGTCCAAGGGACGGGCAACCGCCGCGGCCGCGCGTGGCTTCGACCGCGGCGAAGAAGGCCTTGCCCTCGCGTTCGAACGTCGCGATTGGGAGCGCCTGACCGACTTCGGCGAGTCAACGAGCTGGAGCGCTTTTCCAGCAGCCCGCGTGTCAGTGCCGCCACCACCCGACAACCAAGATGACACCACGCGCTTTCGGAAGGCATCGATGCCGCCGCCGCCGCTTCTCCCGAGCGAGCCGCCACCTCCGCCATCCGACATGCTCACGCCAAGCGTTCGTACGCTCAAGACCGCCGCAGCCGCTCACCGTGGTGCGCGCTTGTTGCTTGTAGATGACGATCATGACGTGCGCGAACTGGTCGGCACGCTGCTCAAAACGCTTGGCCTCGAGGTCGACGAAGTCGAGAGCGCCGAGGATGCGATCTCGGCGCTCCAACGCGAAATGTACGATCTTTTGTTGCTCGATTGGTCGCTGCCTGGAATGCACGGGCTCGATCTTTGCAAGAAACTACGAACGGCCGATTCGTTCACCTACTTGCCTATCGTTTTTTTGACGAGCCACTCCTCGTCAAAGGACATCGTCGAGGCGTTCGCGGCCGGCGCCGACGACTACGTCGTGAAGCCATTTCGTGCTCCTGAGCTGGGCGCGCGAATTTTTGGGCTTCTACGGCGCGCGCGCATGGCCGAAGCAACATGAGCGAGCGCGACAGCCCCGACCCCGACGATATCGTGAGCGATTCGGCCTACACGGCCAGCCGTTTGATCGTGATCGGTGGCGGCCGCGCTGGCGTGGGCAAGAGCGTCATTGCGGTCAACTTGGCGACCTACCTCGCGCAGCTCGGCAAGGCGGTGATTCTCGTCGACGCCGATCCGACCGGCGCCAATCTTCACGCGCACTTCGGTCTGAATGCAGCGTCGCGCGACGTTCTGTTCGAGGGTGGAATCGAAACGCTTCAGAAGCAACTCGTCCCCACGAACGTTCCCGGCCTCTTGATGCTGCCCGCCGCGCACGATGCCACGACGCCACCCCTCTCACTTCGCGCAGGTCGGCGCGGCACTTGGCTATCGCGGCTCCGATCGCTTTCGGCCGAGTACTTGGTCATCGACGTGGGGCCCGGGTACACGCACTACTCGCTCGACGTCCTGCTCGCAGCCGACATCGCAATCACCGCGATCGTTCCGGAGCCCGCCGCGATTGATGCACTCTACCGCTTACTGCGCGCAAGCTACAGGCGCCGCATGCGGCAATCGCTGCTTCGCGATCGACTTCGGTTGTCATTGTTTGATCGCACACTTCGCGAGCTCGGACACTTGCCATCGCCGCTAGAGCTCGTGCGCGCCACAAGCAAAGTGGACACGCAGCTTTCCGAACTTGCGTTCGCCGAAGCGCAGCGCATTCGCTTTCAGCTCGTCGTCAACCAAACGCGCACACGCACCGATCTCGAACTGGGCGCGTGGATTTGTGACTTGGTCGAACGCCACTACGGCATGCCGCTCTTCGAGCTTGGGCATATCGAAAACGATGATGCCATCTGGATGACGGCGCGCCGGTTTCGCCCACTGCTCATTGACAGCCCAACGGCCAAGAGCGCGCGCAACATCGAGCGCATCGCGCGACGAATTTTAGCGCTCGGAGCTTCACGCCACCAATCGATCAAATCGCGATCTATTTCAGATGCGCTTACAGAACCTTCGCTCTATTTCTCTCTTGGAACAACGCGCACCGCCAGCGACGAGGAGATTCGGCGGGCGTACAAGAGGCAGCGTGAGATCTACGCAACGGGCGGTCTGGCGACGACCGCACTTTTGTCACACGATGAGATACAATTAATGCTGAGGCGCCTCGACGAGGCGTACGACACGCTGCTCGATCCCGTGAGGCGACGCGCTTACGATCTGTCGAATTTTCCAGACATACCCACCGCAATCCCTGACTTGCCGCGCGAGCCGCTCACGCTCGCCACCGAGCAATTGATGCTTCAAGCGCAACTGAAGCGAGAGATCGGACCCGAAACCGAGTTCACCGGCTCGCTACTCGGACGCGTGCGCGACTCGCAAGGGATCGAACTTGCCGACATTAGCGCGCGGACAAAAATTGCGCGCTCGCACCTGCAGGCCATTGAAGAAGAGGCTTACGAGAAGCTTCCGGCCGCGGTCTACGTTCGTGGCTTTTTGATCGAGATCGCGAAATGTCTTGGCCTCGATTCGCATCGCGTACAAACGACGTATTTGCGTCGCATGCGCGAAATCGGTCGGCCAATTGATCAGTAATTGTCGATGATCGCTTTCCCGGAACTGAAGAAGGGGTTTTCTCGCGACACGCGGTTTGCGGTCGGGCTCTTTGCCGTAGTGCTCTTTGCCGTAGCGCTCGCACCGCGCTTGTTTGTCGCGCTCTTTTGGGCGCAAGAACCCGTGTGGGACGGCCACTATTACGACTTTGGCGCGCGCCGCATCGCCGAGGGCTTTGGCTACTCCGACGACATCTTCGTGGGCGGCGTGAAGGTGTGGCATCCGTGGTGCCACTACCCGGTAGGCTATAGCGCCTTTCTCGGTTTCTTCTACCGGATCTTCGGCGCCAATGCCGTCGTTGCAGCGTTCGTCAACGCGGTTGTCAGTTCGTACGTGGCGGTGATGACCTACGCGCTCGCGCGGACCGGATTGTCGGAATCGCGTGCACGCGTTGCAGGAACATTGGTCGCGCTGCACCCAGGACTCATTTTGTACTCGGCGCTCGTGATGACCGAGCCCCTTGCGACACTCGCAACGTTGACCGCCTTTTGGCTTGCAGCGCGAAAGCCGGGAAACATGAAGTGGCTGGCGGCTTCGGCGCTGGTGCTTGGGCTCGCCGCGCTTGTGCGACCCCAGGCGCTCTTGTGTTTGCCTTTTCTTGCGCTCGTCGAAGAGCGCCATTTGTTTTCGGGCAAGTTTCAACTCTCGTGGGGATGGGCGAGGCAGCTTGGGCTGCGTCTTTCGATACTTGCAATCTGCACATTACTTCCCATCGCCCCGTGGACGGCGCGCAATTGCAAGGTCATGGACTCGTGCGCGCTAGTCAGCACCAACGGAGGATGGAATCTCGCCATCGGATCATTTCCGCGTGCGACTGGACGATTCGAAACGTTGCGTTCGTCAGATGGCTGCAGCGACGTCACGGGCCAAGTGCAGCAAGATCGATGTTGGCTGGCATACGGCGTGGATCACGTCAAACGCGACCCGTGGCGATGGATCAAACTGATGCCTACGAAGCTGCGACACACCTTCGATCACGAATCGTTCGCGGTCGGCTACCTGAAAGAAGCACGTCCTTCGGCGTGGCCAGAGTGGAAGGCGACGCGCGTGCGTGAGGTGCTCACGGTGGGTCACGTCCTGCTGCTGGTGCTCGCATGCTTTGCATCGGTCACGCGCGCGAGCGGCCGGGCGCGTTGGGTGCATATTGCGCTCTTTGGCGCAATTGTGCTCTTTGCCGGTTACGTATTCATGACCCCTGTGCCTTCGTTCTGGCCGTTCTCGGTGGTTGCAGCGCTGTTGCCTTTCTTGCCGCTGCCCGCGAGCTCTGAGCGACCGCCCGCCGTCATCTTGAGTGCCGCATTCCTGCTCACCACGTGCATGACGCATGCAATCTTCTTTGGCGAGGACCGCTACCACATGGTCGTAACGCCGGTATTCGCGCTGCTTGCCGCAGCAAGTCTGAGACCCCCGAAAGGTGCCCAGCCCAAGGAGGTCGTGTAGGCTTCCAGCCCACCGCGATGGGTCAAGGTCCACAGTCTTCACGCATTATTGTGCTCGGTGAGCCGGCTACCGAGGGCGCCTCGCACGCCCCAAGCGACTCGGTGGTACGCACCACCGATCCCGGCCCCATGGCACCCAGCTCTCCACACGCCGGAGATACCGACCCTGGCCTCCAGGCGACGACGACGGTGCCCATGTTTTTGGGGGTTCCCTCGCCTGCAGGCGAGCCCGAAGTCGAGGCGGACGCGCTGCTCGACGCACTTGCGCCGCGCAATCTTCCCGAGGTTACGGCGACCTCGGGTGAGGTGGCGGCTGTCTATGCAACGGACGATGCAGCGCCAGCCCCGCGGCATCAGACACCGGTGCCCGAGCCCGCGGTGATTGTGCCGGATCCACGGCGAGAGCCAACGCATCGTATTCCGCGCGAGTGGGTTGAGCCGCTCAATGCGATCGCGAAGCAAGCGATGGCAGCGCGCGACGGAGAAGAAGAGGTGCCACCGCCGCCGATGTCGAGTGGGCGCTGGGCGGTTGTCGGGTTGATGGGTGGGGTGATTGCGGTTGTGGCGGTTGGCGTCGGGTTGAGGGGATCGGGGGTGTCAGCGCAAGCGTCGGCGCAAGCGTCAGCGTCCGCGCAAACGTCGGCACAAGCGTCAGCGTCCGCGCAAACGTCGGCACAAGCGTCAGCGTCCGCGCAAACGTCGGCGCAAGCGTCAGCGTCAGCGTCCGCGCAAACGTCGGCGCCGGAGGCTTCGGCGCGGGCGGCTCGGGTGTCGGACGTGGCGGTAGGGGGGAAGCCGAGAACGACGGCGGCTGAGGATCCTCGACCTGCGGTGGCGACTTCAGCAAAGGCGCACACCAAACCGGTGGCCAGCGCGGTGGCCGAAGATCTCGATTACAAGCTTCTCAAGTAAGGTGACGGCGATGCGCGCTTTGGGTCATGTCGCGACTGGATTGATAATAACTTCGTTCGCTCTATTTTCGATGCCGGCGCGGGCGGGGTCGTCGCAAGCGAACGCGCGCTATGAAGAAGGGCATGTGTTTGCGAAGAAACACGATTGGGAAAATGCGCGGCAGTCGTTCGCGCAGGCTGTCCTGCTTGAACCCAACGACATGCGCTACTTGTGGAACCTCGCGCTGAGTGAATCCAAGACGCACCACGAAGTCGAAGCGCTTCGGCATTTTCGACACTACGCGCATCATCCGCAAGTGGCCTCCGACGACAAGCGCGAGGCGCTTCACTATGTCGCCGAGCTCGAGCGCCACACAGGACGCATCTCGATTGATGCCCCCAAGTTGGTGCAAATTCGCGTCGACGACGAAGCGTTCGGTCTGACGCCCATGGATGCGATCGACGTTGCGCCTGGCGTGCACACCGTCGAGGGCAAAGACACGCACGGCGTCAGTCGAAAAGTGATCGTGCGCGCAATTCAGGCGGCCTTTGTGGTTGCGAAGCTCGATTTCGGGACCGATCCAACCGCTGCATTGCCAAGCGCCAGCGCGCCTGCTCCTGCGCCGTGGAAGCACGACCCACCGCCGTCACCGAAGAAGAGCGGTCCGCCCGTACTTTCGTACATTCTCGCAGGAACGGCGGTTGCGGGCGCTGCGGTTGGGTCAATATTCTTGACCAATGCGTATTCGGCGGCCGCCGACGCCCGGAGCATTCGCGGGGCAAGTCCCGCTGGATTCTGCAACGACCGCAGCACGGGTGCGTGCAGATCGCTCATCGACGCAAACGATTCCGCATCGACTCGCGCGAGCGTTTCCACCGCGCTATTTGTCACCGCAGGCGTTGCATTAGCAGGCGCGGCAGTTGCCTGGATCGTTTGGCCAGCGCCAAAGCACCACGAACGCGCGGTGGGCGAAAGGCGCACATGGCTCGCGCCGGCCGTTGGCGAGGGTCAGTTAGGGATCGCCGCCGGCGGCACTTTCTAACAACGAAGGCCTTGTCGAGCGAGCTGGCACTCCCTACGCAAGCTTATTCTTACCCTGTGAGGCCCCTATGAGTTCGGACGTTATTCGGTACGAAGTCGTCGCCAACGTGGCGCGAATTACGCTCAACCGCCCAAAGTCGCTCAACGCCCTCAATCGCGAGCTGCTCGAGGGCTTGGCGCACGCAGCCTCAAAGGCGCTCGTCGATAACAGCGTGCGCGCGGTGCTTCTTACCGGCGAAGGTCGAGGTTTTTGCGCAGGGGGCGACGTAAAGGCCATGGCCGGCGGTAGCTTTCTCGGCAACGGTGGGGAATCCCCCCTCGAGGGCGCGTTAGGCGGTGCGGCTGTGCTGCATAAGGCGATCACGACATTGCATCGCTTGCCAAAGCCCGTGATCGCCGCCATCAACGGACCCGCGGCGGGTGCTGGACTTGGCGTCGCGATGGCGTGTGACATCCTTTGGGCCGCCCAGAGTGCGTCGTTCTCGACCGCTTACTCCGCGATTGGCCTCTCGCCCGACGGTGGCACCACACACTTCTTGCCGCGTCTGGTGGGCGCCAAAGTCGCCGCCGAGCTGTTCTTCACGAGCCGCAAGTTCGATGCTCAAGAAGCTTTACGATTGGGTCTCGTGAGTCGTGTTTTTCCGGATGCGGATTTACTGCCCGCCGCAATTGAACTCGCCAACTCACTGGCAGAAGGACCCACCCTTGCGTACGCATCGGCGAAAGCACTTCTTCGAACGACTGGCCAGCAGTCGCTCGAAACTCAAATGGAAGACGAACGCATCGGCATCATGCGCTCGACAACCACCGAAGATTTCATGCGCGGTGTGATGGCGTTTGCGACTCAGCAGAAGCCGGATTTTGTGGGGAAGTAATAAGTCCGAGCAGCCGCTTGCCAAAACGCGCGTAAAGAAAGCCTGCGCCGAGCATCAAGCCACCGATGCCAACCAAAACTAAGATTTGATAGGCGCGCGGTAGATTCCAAATGTCCCACAGCGCGAGCTTGCCCACCGTTACGCTCATCAGCACTAGGCCGCCGAGGCGGTGAAAGCGACTGCGCGCAGCGAATCCGCCGGCCAAGAGCGCAGCTGCGTAAATGCCAAGCACCATCGTTGTGAGCACACCGAGTCGCGCCGACTGCGTCTCGAGATAGGCGCTCATCGCCGCGACCCACTTTTCGAACTGAGCCGTGTCGCCCACAGCCGGCATCGTGAGCACGTCAGTAAAGAGCCTTCGCAAATCGGTCACGAGAACGAAAAGCAGACCCAAGTGCGCCGCCGACAGGCTCAGTGTGCGAATGATCGGAGACGACGGGGACGCGAATCGTTTCGCCGTACGTTCCGCTAGGAGCAAGACCGCAACGTTAGCGATTACCGAGATGGATCGCGGATTCAAGAATGCGCGCGGCGCGTAGCTACCGTCGTGCCCCAACGTTTCGAAAAAGCGCGACTGCTCCTCAATCGGGATGACCAAGTCGCAGGTCAGCATTCGCACGGCAGCGAAACCGAGAATGCCAAGCCCACCGATAAACCACGCTTCGTTGTGATCGGCCATTGCGACCACCATCGCGATCGCGGCAAGCGCCGCCCAGAGCACCGTGATCGTAACCCCCGATTGCGACAGCCCAACCGATCCCATGAGACACGCTGCGCCGAGCGCGAGAAATAAGTTGGATGCCCACTTGGCAGCCGGATGCTTTGCGCGAAGGGCTAGACCGAGCGCGAGCGCAAACGGAACCGCCGCAAGAACGATGAGCCCCTGCTGCGTACGTGAATGATCGTGCGTGAGCGCGAGTGCGACGTACCCCAAAAGGGAGACGCTGGCGGTTGCAGCGCTGGCGGCAGTAGGACCCGAAGGTCGTGCGACCATGGCGACC
This sequence comes from Myxococcales bacterium, assembly GCA_023248745.1. Classification (GTDB taxonomy): domain Bacteria; phylum Myxococcota_A; class Polyangia; order Polyangiales; family Polyangiaceae; genus JAHFDX01. The sequence continues at coordinate 11,315 of JAHFDZ010000008.1, forward strand.
GCAAGCGGAACAAAATAGACCAGTACCCACAAGGCAGCGAAGGTGACAAATGAGCCCGACTGCGCGAGTGCGGCGCAAAGCATGGCGACAAAAGAGATAAGCGAGGCAACGCCCGCAAAGGTTCCCTTGCCGCTCGCGAGAGCGAGTGCCGACGCGATGGCCGAGAGCGCGATGATCAGCCATGCGAACGTCGATGCACGCTCGGGCAAAAGCAAGATCGCAAAGAGGATCGCGAGTGGAAACATCACCATGCCGACCGACGGAACCAATTGGTCAATGGGCTTTACCTCTTCATTCCCGCGCGAAACGAAGGCAAACGCGGCTGCATAAGTTGCGGCCCAACCCGACGAAGCCAAGAGCAACTGAAGCGGATCGTTGCGACTCGCAAGCGCGCAATAGGTGAGCGCACAAAACGACGCGCCGATCGGCGCAAAGAGCGCCCAAAAAATGCCTTCGCGTTGGAACGCTGCGATCGACGCTGCGGCAAGCGGGAGCATCAGGCAGCCGAGGAGCAGCGGATGGTCGTAGAGCAGCGAAGACAACGCGACGTGCGCAAAGAGCAGCGCAACGACAGTCAATGTACCTGACGAAAAGACGTCAACCTTGCGCTTAGCCAGTGCGTGAGCCGTTGCGTACCACGCAGCAGAAAAGACGACCGTCGCCGCCAGAGGTACAGCGCGCGCAGTGAGCGTAAAATAGTGCACGGTCGTGTCGACCTTGCGCATCAACATCGCCGCGGGATCGGGAAGGTCAAAGAACTTGACGTACCAGCTCGAAAGGAGAGCCACGCTCCCGAGCACGCTGATCCAGATCGACGCAAGAAATCCGGCGCGGATCGAGAGCACGATGGCGCCAGCGGTCATCGCAAAAATGTAGCCAGATAGCGCGAGCGGCCGGTCCTCACCGGTGCTCAGAAGAACCGGGTTAGCAAACGCCGCAGCGAGCGACACGATGAGCATGGCTTGCGCGCGATGCCGCAACGCCATGAGACCCCCCAGGACCGACGTCGCAGCCACAGCCGCAAATGCAACCGAGACTGGTACTAATTTGTAAAATGCCGAGCTCGCATATGCGGTCGCGTAGAGGAGCGCGAGACCAACGCCTGTCAGCACATTCGCGAAGAGCGGATTGACGCGCTTTCGTTGATGCTCCGACACACCGAGCACCGCGACCCCCAAGAGCGCACCCACGGCGATTCGACCGACCGGGCCGATCCATTGATTGTCGACCGCGTACTTAAAAAAGTAAGCGGCACCCAGAATGAAGATGGCAGCCCCAACACGTGTGAGCCACGTAAGGCCAATGCGCTCTTCGAGCGTTTGGGCAACGGGCGCAGGTTCAGGAAGCACCTGCGCGAACGGTGACGGAGCGGCAGCCGGGTACTCAGTCGTCGCCTGGTCTTCGACCGCGAGAGGCACAGTTTCGTCGTCGCGAGCCTCATGCTGCGCGGCAGCGGCTTTTGCTTGCGCGAGTGCGACGACGGTCGGCGTCGCCGCGGCGTTTGCAACAGGCGAGACCCACGACGCTGGCGCGTGGCTCTCTTCGGCAGCAGCTTGCTGCGGCTGCGCCAACGCACTTTGGGCTGCACGGTCTTGTTCCATGCGCTGCCTGCCGAGCCAGTCAACCCAAGCGCCCATTGCGTACACGTGACTTCGTAACTCGCGAAGTACGTTTTCAGTGCGACCCAAGCGCGCGCTCAGACTGGAGATCGTCGCCATCCCAATCAAGCAACCGAGAACACTGACGAGAAGCGCAAAGGTCGCGATGCTTTCGGCCATGGCCAAAAGTTGTAGCACCGAGCAACGGCGCAACCTTTCGGCGAAACGTCACAAATTACGGCCTTAGGCCACAATACGGTCATGCGCGGCGCGCCATTCGCGACCAGACAACGAGCATCAGCGTCGCAAGCAATACAAGACCCGACGCGAGTGTTAGCGCTACGCGCGACGACTGCCACGTCCAGAGTGCGCCCATGAGCAACCCGGCCGGAATTGTCACTATGCCGATTACAAAATGAAACGCGCCAAAAGCGCGACCGCGACTTTCTTCCGGCACGAGATCGCGCACGAGCGCCTTTTCGCTCGGCTCTGCCAAACCGTAGTAGCCGCCGTACACGATGAAGAGCAGCCACACGTGCAGTGGCCGTGTTGCGTATGCGAAGCCAACATACGTCACCGCGAAAATGAGCCACCCGATCACCATCATGCGAACGCGTGGATACCGATCAGCGAGCCTGCCGCCCAGGTAAGAGAGAGTCGACTTCGAAACGTGAAAGGCTGCCCACACGAGCGGCAAGGTGTGGCGCGGAATGCCCAACTCGCTGGCCCGTAGCAGAAGGAACGCGTCGGAAGAATTGGCGAGGCAAAAAACCGCCAACACCAAAAGGTAACTTATAAAGGTACGATTGAGCGGCTTCACGCCTTGAGAGGTCGCTTTCGCCTTCGGAGTCGTCGCGTCTTCGCGAACGCTCATCAGCGTGATCATCGCAAGCAACCCTGGCACGAGCGCAAACAAGAACACGTTGCGCACCGAGACACCCATCGCGAGCAACGCTGTCGCCGCAAGCGGTCCGACGATAGCGCCGGCGTGATCCATCGCCTGATGCAGACCAAAGGCGCGGCCAGCGTCTTCGCCCTTCACCGCATTTGCGAGCAACAAGTCACGCGGCGCTGTTCGCAATCCTTTGCCCACGCGATCGGTCACGCGCACCGCAAGCACGTGCCAAGGCGCCGTTGCGAAAGCGACGAGGGGTCTGACGAGCGAAGCAAGCGCGTACCCAGCAAAAACCACCGGCATCCGTTTCGTCGTGCGATCAGCAACGATACCCGACGCAAGCTTGAGCACACTTGACGTAGCGTCTGCGACGCCTTCGATGAGACCAAGAAAGAGCGGCGTTGCGCCAAGGCTCGCCAAGTACGCAGGCAAGAGCGGCGCGATCATTTCGGTGCCGATGTCGGTGAAGAAGCTCGTGATCGCGAGTGCGATTACAATTTTCGGCAAGCGGGGCGCAGGCATCAGTGCGTAATCATCTTTAGAAATCGCCGCGGATCACCAGGCCAGTGCCTGTCGGCGACACCTTCATGCGCCGAGCGAACGTACGATCAGGTCGCAACGGTGACGGGGGTGGGTCCGGCAGATCGAACCAATAAAGCGCTGCTCCCAACGCAAACGCAGCCACACCCACGCCGAAGCCCGTCCCCGCAGCCACGGTCCAATCGCCTCGATGGCCCAAACGTGCGTCTGCGCGCGTTGCTTCTTCTTGGCTCGTGGATTGGCGATCGTTGATCTTCGCGTGCGTCGCAATCGCGTCGTTCTCGGCGCTAATCGCGAGACCTACCGATACCGCGCCAAACAGCACGCTTGCGGTCCCCGTTGCGAACATGCCGTACGACACCACGCGCGTGGTCGATCGCGGAAGTTGCTTCACCGGCAACTCGCGCGTTTCGCCTCGTTCGACGTTCACAAATGCGTGCACAGGATCAGCGCCACGTTTGCGAATGAACACGTCGTTGGTACCGTGCTCAAGCTCGAACACGGTCGGCTCCTTTTGAATATTGGCGACATGTTTTTGCTCGATCCAAATTTCGGCGCCGACATTTTGAGGCGCTCCAATCACAACCAAACGCGCGGGAAGCGGCGTGAGCGTCAGCGCAACGAGTCCCTGCTCTTTTGCGAACGAACGTATTTTTTCGTCGGTCGTGAAGCCTCTCCGCTGGGCGCGAAATTTGTGTTGGGCGTTCCGGCTCACGAGCTGCCCCACCGTCCAATCCACCTGTTGGTCGTCCACGAAGACCTCTGTTCCCTCGCGCGCGCCACCGGGCTCGACATTCAGCGTGACAAGGGTCTTGTCCTCCGCCTGCTTCACTTCTGGTTTTCTTAGCTTGCCGCGCAGGGCATCGATCAGTCCTTTTGCGTCGTCGGCACGCGGCCCCCGCGCGTCCACGTACTTTGTGAAGTGCTGGATCGCACGCTCACAAAGCGCGTCGGCGCCCGGATCGTCATGTTCGGCGGCCTGAAGCCATTGCCGACGTTTCGCTTGCGCCATCGCGAAGAGGAACTTCAACTCACCCGCATTCGATTCGTACGCGCGCTCGAATTCACGGCCTGCTGCTTCATACTTCCCGTCGTCATAGAGCCGGACGCCGCGATCGTAGTCCGCGCTTCCCGTCATCTGCGCCCACGACGCGATGGGCAGGAACGTCAAGAAGAGGGCAATCGCCGCGGCTCGACATGTGCGTGGCATTGAGTTCGATCGTCGCTCTTCGAGCGCACAAGTGCAACATGGCCACAAAACGCCCCAAATCGCGACCTTGCGCATCGCACTCGCTCCTGCGACGCTTAGAGTTGATATGGCGGATCCCGGCGGCATAGACGGCGAGCGAGCCGCATTGTTTGGCGCGACGAACATGCTTGAACGAGGCGTCGACGAACCCCTCACCCCCGGCACGATCGTCGGTGAATTTTCGATCGAGGCGCAGATTGGGCAAGGTGGCTTCGGTGCCGTCTATCGTGCGAAGCACCCGCTCATCGGCAAGCGAGCAGCTATTAAGGTCCTCTCCGACGACGTCGGCGCGAGTGCCAACGCGGTTGCTCGTTTTGTTCAAGAAGCGCGGGCCGTAAACGAAATTCAGCACCCGAACATCGTCGACATCTTCAGCTTTGGTCAGCTCGTCGACGGCCGCCATTACTTTGCGATGGAGATCCTTGACGGGCAAACTTTCGACGCATTCCTTCGCAAGCGCGATCCCATCTCGGTAGGCGAGCTCGTGTGCGTCCTCGATCCGGTCGTGAGCGCGCTCGACGCCGCGCACAAGAAGGGCATCATTCATCGCGACTTGAAGCCCGAGAATATCTTTCTGTGCTTCCACGAAGGGCGCATGACAAAAGTCAAGTTGCTTGACTTTGGAATCGCAAAACTGTCGGGCGACTCTTTGCAAGGCGGGTCCAGTCCGCCCAAAACCAAAACGGGTTCACCCCTTGGCACACCGGCATTTATGGCCCCCGAGCAAGCGCTCGGCCGCGAGGCTACTGCGGCAGCCGATGTGTATGCGCTCGGCGTGATTTGCCACCTTGCGCTCACCGGTGAGCCTCCATTTTACTCCGACTCACTTATCAACTTACTTGCCCTTCACATCAACGCCCCACCACCGCCAATGAGCATGCACAACCGAGACGTGGCGCCTGAGCTCGACGCCATTGTCTTGCGCATGCTCGCGAAGGCTCCAGAAGTTCGCTTTGCCTCCGCAGGCGAAGCGCTCGATGCGCTCGTAAGCGCGGCAAAAGAGGCGGGCCTTGAAGCTGATCGACGCGCGCAGATCGTACTCACAGAGCAGCCCGCGCACCCGCGTACCCGCCGCGCGAACCAAGCCACCGCTGCGAGCGCCGGCACAGGCAAGGCGCTCACGACCGACGCACCGCAGGTAAAGCCGCGGAGTCGCGCCGCGGTGATTGCAACGGCAATTGCTGCCCTCGTAATAGGTGGCGTGTCGATTGCCACCTACGCTCGCCTGACGAGCGCAGTTCCGTCGAAGCCACTTTCGTCGGCACCACTAAACGACGTCCCCACCGCTTTGCAAACGCTGAGCGCAACCGGATTGCCCAACGCTGCGCCCTCGGTGGGATCAGCCGCCCCACAACCGTCCGGATCGGCGCCTTCAGCCGCACCGCTAAGCCCTCTCGTCGCGCCGCCCCCTCGCGGTGGCCGGAAGGAACCCAAGCCGCCGCCCCCCGGAGCGAGCGCCTCGGCCGTACCGCCGAAGCAATCCCAAATCGACGGTCTGCGCTGAACCAATCCCAAATCGACGGTCTGTCGCCTTGGTACACGCACGCCCGTTGCCAGACGAGCCTTCAGTTGCGATCCTCCCTCAATGGGGCGAGCGGTATGGAGGGTTGGACTGGTCGCTACGCTCTGCACGCTTCAGTGCGCGAAGCTCGACTACCTCGGAAGCGATTGCGGCAACGGTGCGGTAGACCCCATCCACGAGGACTGCGACGGCGCAAGCTTTGGCTTGGCACCTTCGGGCAATCGCTTGCTTGTTTGCGGCAAAGTTGCCGCGAGTGCTTGCCGCTTCGTTTGCGGGAAGGACTCGCAATGCCCGAGTGATGACTGGGCGTGCAAGGCAGGCGTTTGCATTAAGATTCCTGACGGCTTTACGGCGCCTGGACTCGACGTTCTGGGGCCTGCGGGATCAGTCAAGTCAGTTGACTTTGACGCTAACGGCACAGACGACGTGCTCGTTGAGCCACTCGATGTCAATGCACCGTACATCGCTTATTTTGGAATCGCCGATCCAGCGAAAGCGAAAGCGCAAACACTGTTTCCTGCAGGCGCGATGTGCGTAGCGGACGCCCCACGAGGAGAGGGCGCAGAGAAGCAAGCCCGCGCCACACTGGTTGCAAGTTTCGACGATGGCATGCAAGTGACGATGGCGCGCGCAAGAGAATCAGGTGAGCACAACGCGACGACGGAGCTTGAGCCGCTTTCTTTCGCGTCTGCAGAAGTTCGGTCTGCAGGCATTGATTTTCTCTACTCCACTCGGTACGGCGGAAATCTCAATGGCAGACTTACGGCGTGGGTACACGGTGGGGATGGCGAAGACGACACGCTTTCAAGTTTTGACTACTTGCAAACGCGGCTGCTTTCGATGCGTGCACCCGTTGACACGCATCGCATCGTGACCGTCGTGCCCGCAGACGCGGGCAATGGCTGTTTGCGACTTGCCATTTTCACGCGCGGTGTTCTAAGCCCCGATGCGGGCAGTCTTCAAATTCTAACGCCGGACTCGAACTGCACTTGGGCGAAGTACAGCACGCGGCTGTTGGAAGGACACTATCCGGCAAGTCGCGGACACCAAGGGGTTTTCGTCGCCGACCTCGATGGCGATGGCGTCAACGATCTGATCGTGAACGCGCGAAAAGCGACGCCAGCTGGATCGCAAACCGAATCGTTCGTGCTCCGCGGCCCGCTTGACGGTCAACTTGTTCCGTTACTTGACGACACGTCTCTTCCCAATGGCGCTCAAAGTGTCGTGATCGCGGCCGCAACGGTGAAAGGTTACAAAAAACCAGCCCTGCTGACCTGTCAGCGTTACGGAACGCTCAACCCCGACGGGCTGTGCTTGAGCGAATCTGGCAGAACCCTCTCGGTATTGTTAATTCGCTTTCCAAACGATGCCGCGAGCGCGTACCCAACCCGCGAGACGCTCGCGCTCGATCCCCTTGTCGCTGGCTTTTCGGATCTCAACGGCGACGGCCAAGATGATGTCTGGGCTTGGTCGCAAGGCAGCACGGGGCCGCGGATTTTTGCGGCAACGCCGAGCGGATTTTTTAGCACCGGCCTCGTCGAACACCGGTCATCAACGCCGCTCGGCATCACGTCGATCATGATCGACAAATTGCCGCGCGACATCATCGCGCTCACCGAGTCAACCGATTCGTCTGCCGGCCTCGAGAGCGCCGTGCTCGTCACGCGTGGCAACCGCGTTGCTTCGCAATTGAACGCGAGGCAAGTGGCGCGCGTCGCTGGGCGTGCCCAACTTGCCGCGTTTGAGCCCACCTACAACACGACGCCGGCGCTGATTCCCCTCGTCGCGTGTACGTCCGCCGATTGCGACCCGTCGCCCGATTCACGCAAAATCGCTTCGTTCGACGTCACGACATTGCGGCCATTGGCGAGCCAATGGCTCGCATCCCCTAGCCTCCTCTGGTGCGGAACCGCCGTCGAACCGCACCATTTCTTCACGGACCACCCTCACGTGCGTGCTCAAGTGAGCGCTTTCACACTCACAACGACCTCGGGCAGAGTCGCTCTCGAACCTGACACACGCGCGTTGACGGTGTCAGCGGGAAGGTACGGCACGTCAGCTCAAGGACAGTTCTTCGGCGCGCGATTGCGTTGGGGACGACTCCGCGCCGGACGAATCCCCGATCAGCTGGACTGCACGCAAGAGATCTCTCGCGTGACCGAAAGCGTCGCCGTTGCTCCGATGCTTGCCGCAAGTGATCCTCGATTTGCGGGTAGCGATGTGTCGCTCTTACTCGCAACCTATTCGCAACGTGCCAACAGCCCGTTTGGAGAATTCGCGGGGCGGGCCTTTGCCGTGAGCCCTTCGGCGAGCCCGAAGACGGTCTCGATTGTGCCCGAGCCGGCATTCGGAGGCTACCGCGCTATCTACGCCGAGGCCCACGACGTCGACGGCGACGGCGACAATGACTTTATCGTTCTCGAACGCGAACGCGGCATCGATGGAGATCGCACGCGTGCTCGGCCGGTCCTCTACATGAACGTACCCTGCGAAAGCTCCGGCAGCGGCCGATGCCTCTTCGTCAAAAATATTGTCGATACCCAAGGCAAGACTCTTGACCGTTTTGACGCGGCCTCGGGTGAGGGGCTCGCGCTCTCACGTTCACCCACTGACGGTGGGCTCGATAAGGTATGGCGCGAGTGGTGGCTCGCAAGCATCCGACAGGACGTCGACACGAAGACGGGCATGACACACGATAGTGTGGTCACCCAACGCATTCGCGCAGTTGGCACTGACGATACGATTGCCTTCGACACGACAAGCGAAAGGCACGAACTCACGCCGCTCCAACTCAACGCCCAAAACCAACATCTGGCTTGGGGCGACTTTGATGGCGACGGCGTTTTGGACCTTCTCTACGCAAGCGACAAAGGGTCGCGGTTGCACAGGCGTGAGTAAGGGCTAGCCGTTCATTACGACCTTCCTTGCCAGGATCGCGCACGCTTGCGATTCTCGTTCGGTGCGTCGGATCTCGTGCAACATCGGAATGGTCGTAGCGCTCTTCACGATCCAGTGCGCGAAGGTCGATTTTCTTGGCAGCTATTGCGGCAACGGCGCGGTCGATTCATCTGGCGGTGAAGATTGTGACGGAGACAGTTACGTTTCGTTACGCGAAAGTATCACGAGGCACAATTGGCAGTGCGGGGCCGAAGGGCGAAGCGCGTGTCACTTTATTTGCAGCAAAGATGTGCCTTGCCCCAGCGACAATTGGGCATGCGGCGCAGGTATTTGCGTCAAGAAAACTGACGAATTTGATAGGGAGCCGCTCGACGTCGTTGGCCCTGCAGGCCGCGTCGCGGCGATCGATCTTGATGGCGATGCGACCGATGACGCCATCGTCGAACCTATCGACGAGAATGCCCCACACATCGCGCGCTTTTCAATTTCCGATTCTATCAGGTCGAAAGCGACAACGCTCTTTCCAGCAGACGCGGTAATTGCCCTGACGCGCACAAATGCAGCGCAACTCAAAGGAACAAGCCCGACGGAAACGGTCACCCTCATCGCGCAACTTGCGCATGGAGCACAAGTCACACTCGCAAGCGCAAGTGAAGGGATTGATCACACTCGCGAACTTGAAGGCTTGCCGTTGGTGTCAGAAGAGATCAACGCCGCAGCGATCGATTTTCTCTATCCCGTAGCCGGAACGAATCACGTCGCGCTGTTTGCGTGGGTCCATGGGGCGAATGGAAACGACGACGCACTTGCACTCTTTGACTTCACGGAAAGAACGACCAAGACGCTGTTCAATTTGCCCGTCGTCGACCGGTACGGAGCGCCGCTGACGGAGCATCGCATCGTCGTCGCGATTCCGCCCGATAGAGAAGCGCCTTGCATGCGCCTCGCCGTGTTCACCCGCGATGCGGAAGCGCCGGCTTCCGGAGAGTTGCAAATACTGCGGCCAAACGCGGCGTGCGACTGGTCCGTACCGCATGGGTCCTATGCAATCGCTGGACGTTACCCCGTTACGCCACCTGGAAAAAACGCGGTGTTCGTCGCCGACGTCGACGGCGATGGTTTGAACGATCTTATGGTCAACGCGAGGCACAAAACAGAGTCAAAAACAGACCCCATCTACCTGCATGGTCCACTAAACGGACAGTTCGCTTCGTTTACGGGCATTGCATCAGGCACCGGCGCACTGCAGAACGTGCTGCTCGGCGTGGGCAAGCTTGCGGGGTACAAGCACCCCGTATTCTTGGGGTGTCAGCGCTACGGTGTTCTCGCTGAAAACCTCTGCGCGACAGACGACGGAGACGATCTGTCCTACAAAGTCATCTTCGCCCCGAACGCCACCGCAACTTCCTATCTTACCGTGCCGCTCGAGTACGTCGATCGTGACGTCCGCTCAGCAGGCTTCTCTGATCTCAATGGGGATGGGCTCGACGACGTTTGGGCTTGGCACGTTGGTGCAACGGGTCCTCAGATCTTCGAAGCCACGCCGACGGGTCATCGCGAGACCGCGTTCCTCGATTACGCGTCATCCAATCTACTCGGCGTAGCGTCCATTTCCCTCGATGGCTCGTCAGCTCGCGATCTCATCGCGGTCACCCATTCGAGCGAACAGGTCGGTAGCGCTAGCCGCACCAGTGAAGTCCGGTTGGCAAGAGGCAATCCCGATATCGAAAAAATGAGCGCCTCGCACGTCGTCCGCGTTCCTGGGCGTGCGTCACTTTCGGCGCACGACGCCATCGGGAAAGGCGCTCCGTCGCTCGTAACGCTCGCGTCATGCGTGTCGGACAATTGCAGTGAGGCGTCAAATTCGCGCGTATCGTCATCCTTCAACGTCACCACCCTCAGACCCCTCAGCACCGGATGGCTCGCAGCTCCCGCATCTCTTCCTTGCAGCCCAGCGGACCTCATTTTTGGCGAAGTGTTTGAGCACCCCAATTCGCGTCCACGCATGGGCAATCAAGTCGGCGCCGTGACGCAGTCGAACGATGCTAGCGACGCCCAAATCGTCACAGTGGCTGCCTGGCAGAACGTGTTTGACCCCAATAACCCTTCTATTTTTGGCGGACTCCAACCCGTGGGCATTGTTCGATGGGGACGACTGCGATCGACCAAACTGATTACAGACGTCTCATGCAGTTTTATCTTGGGCCTGACCGAGAGCATCGCGCTCGCGCCATCTGCGACCGAAGGATCAGATTCATGGATCATGTTGGGCACGCTGTCGAAGTCAAAGACGTGGACGCCCACAGCGACGGATCTCAAAGGCGTCGCCTATCTCCTGACACCTTCGACGGAATCAAGGGCGATTACGATTGTCCGCACCGCGTCCGAGAGCGATGGCTACCGCGCCGTCTACGCCGAGCATCACGACGTTGACGGCGACGGCGACAATGATTTTGTGGTGCTCGAACGCGTCAATGGCCTCGACGGAGACCGCACGCGCGGCAGGCCCGTGCTCTACATGAACGAACCGTGTGAAAAGGACGCTACCCGGCGTTGCCTTTTCGTAAAGAAAATTGACGCATTCGAAGTGGCGTCGGGCGAAAGTTTCGCGTGGCAACGTTCCCACGTCGACGAAGCGCGCGCTTCCAAGTGGCCTGAGTGGTGGCTCGCGACGATTCGGCACGACGAAGCGGAAGCGAAAGATACGTTCGTCACCCAACGCATTCGCATCGCCGGCACCGATCGCAACGTCACGTTCGAAGCCACGAGCGAGAAGCACGAGATCGACGTGCCCAAAATCGGCGCAACGCAGCAGCGCCTGACGTGGGGCGACTTCGACGGCGACCAGATACTCGACTTGCTCTACGTCACCGACCGTGGCTCTCGTCTCTATCGACGGCAAATGGCGCGCTGATCGCGGCCTTCCTTGCCAGACCCGAGCAACCTTGCGATCCTTTTCGGATGCGTCGGGCAGCATTCGCAGTAGCCACGCTAAGCGTGCTCGGCACGGTTCAGTGCGCAAGGCTCGAATCGCTTGGATCCGCTTGCGGCAACGGCGCCGTTGAATCCCAGCGCGAGGATTGTGACGGAAGCAGCTACATTTCAACCGCGACGCCAACCCCTGGGCGCGCGTGGGCTTGCGAGCCCGCCGGCGGGGTCAACGCCTGCCGCTTTGCGTGTGGTCTAAGCGTGTCATGCCCCAACGATGATTGGGTTTGTCGCTCCGGTATTTGCGTCAATGTTGTTGACGAATTTGTTGCGACGCCACTCGACAAAGTTGGATCGGTGGGCCACGTGAGCGTGACCGACCTCGATGGCGACAAAGTGGATGATGTTCTCGCTGAGCCGATGAGCATCAATGCACCGTACGTGGCGCACTTCGCGATCGCGGATTCGGCAGGCACAAGCACAACGCCACTATTTCCTGCCGAAGCGGCGGCACTTGTTCAATATTCGAACGGTTCACCTCCCGCGATAGCTATGCAACTTGACGATGGCGCGCGCGTGACGATCGCTCGCGCTGCCGGGCTGCGGGAACTCGAAAGCGTGCCTCTGGCGTCTGCAGAGGTGCAAGCGGCGGCCATCGACTTCCTCTCTCCCGCGGAGAATACGACCATCTTCACGCTGTATCCGGGAGGTGACACCGTTCACTTGGCGCTGTTCGCCTGGGTGCACGGCGCGAAGGGGAATGACGACACCTTTTCACGCTTCGACTTTACGAACAGCGCTCGCACCGATTTTTTCAAGATGGCCGCGATGGATCAACACGGCGCACAGCTCGATGAGCATCGCATCGTTATCGCCATTCCGAGTGACAGCAAGATCCCTTGCACGCGATTCGCCGTCTTTACGCGTGACGCAGCAGATCCTAGTTCTGGGCTTCTTCAAATTCTAACGCCCGAGCTCACGCGGTGCGATTGGTTGAGACCGCACAAAACCTACGCCATCCCGGGTCGCTATCCCGCTTCGCGCCAAGCAGGCGCCGTGTTCGTTGCCGACCTCGACGGCGATGGAGATAGCGATCTGATCGTGAATGCGAGAAAGACGACCGAGTCGGCCTCTGAACCGATGGTGCTTCGCGGTCCACTCGACGGGCAATTGGTTCCAATTCTTGACAATAAAGTCCAAACCGTCGTCGTGGGAGTGGGCCGCGTGCAGGGCTACGCACATCCGGCGCTGCTGACGTGCAATCGCGTTGGCGCGCTCGTCGATGAGGGCCTGTGCATCAGCGAATCGACATTGCAAACGTTGATGGCGATTCGATATCCAAACGACGACGCAAGCGCCTACACCGGCGCCCTAGTTGCGGCGGACTCGATCGTCGCCGGCTTCGCCGATCTCAACGGCGACGGCTACGACGACATCTGGACATGGGGTCGCGGCGGCACAGGGCCGAGCTACATTGAGACCACCCCCGACGGTTTTTTTCGAAGCAGCCTCATCGACCATGGTTCACCTGCCGTCATCAGCGTGGCATCGGGTTCACTCGACGAGTCCAAGGCGCGAGACCTCGTCGCGGTCACAGAGCTCGCCTCTGACTTAGGAGTCACGAGCGAGGTGCGCGTCACAAGAGGCCATCCACTCGCGCAAGAAATGGTCGCAAAAGTTGTCGCGCGATTGCCGGGACACGTGAAGGCAACCGTACATGACGCCTTTGCTCGCCGTGCGCTTCCGTCGATCGCGCTCGTCTCGTGTGATTCAAGCAATTGCAACCAAGCTTCGAACTCGCGCGATGCGGCTCCGTTCACTGTGACGCCCCTTCGTCCACTCGCACCCGACTGGCTCGCAGCGCCTGCCTATCTCGGTTGCTACGATCCACAAACGGCGCTGTTCGACCGTACCGATCCCCATCCGCGACTGCGCAAGCGTCTGGGCGTCGTCGCACTTCCGACCAAGAGCACAACGGGAGTACCTGATGTGCAAGTTGTGACCGTCGCTACCGGGAAGTTCGCGAGCGGAAGCATCGTCGCCACGCTTCGATGGGGTCGCCTGCGCGCAGGTAAGGTTGCTGATCAAATCCGCTGCGGCGACGCCGAGTCCATTCCGATCGCGCACCTTACCGAAAGCGTCGCTCTGGCACCCACGATAACCTCCATCGCCGATGCTTGGCTCATGCTCGGCACGTACTCGAAAACGACAAAGACCGTCCCCGACCCGCGCGATCTCAAAGGCGTCGCGTACGCGCTCACGCCTCTCGCGCCGCCCAAAGAGACACGCATCATCCCAGCACCCGCATTCGGCGACTATCGCGCGATCTATGCCGAGTCGCATGACATCGACGGCGACGGCGATAGCGATTTCGTCGTCCTCGAGCGCAAGGACTCGCCAGACGGCACAAGCGCCGCCCGGCCAGCGTTTTACGTAAACGCACCGTGTGACGACGCGCCACAGGAGCGCTGCTTATTCGTTAAGTACATTGACATGCAAGTTAAGAAACCTGACGGAACGGCCGACCATTTTTTTGTGAGCGCATCGGGCGATGGCGTTTCACTCCAGCGCTCGCACATCGATGAAGCCCGCGACGCGAAGTGGCCCGAATGGTGGCTCGCCATCCTTGTGGGCGACGCCGCCGCAGGCACTGGTAAGGTGGTCACCCAGCGAATTCGGATCGCAGGCGTCGATCGCAACGTGACGTTTGCACCAAGCACCAGCGACCCTCCTCGCGAAGTCCCTACGCCGAGAAGCGATGCGACCCATCAAGAAGTCGCCTGGGGCGACATCGACGGCGACGGCGCTCTCGACCTTCTCTACACAACCGACCGCGGCTCGCGCTTGTATCGGCGCGCGCAGCAGAAGTAGGTTCTAACAAATGGCGACGGACAAATTCGAAATGATTGCTGTCGCGGTCTCCCTGTCGTCCATCTCCTCACGATTGCGCTCGTCATCGCGTTCGTTCGTCAACGGAGCGTCACGGCCATGGTGCTGATGATCACATCCGCTTGCCTCAACCTCTTTAGCTCTGCGCTGTCTCTCGTCATGGTGAGCGTGCGCACGGATTTCATCTTGGCCACTTCGATCGCGACGAACGCTGTCAACTTGCTTGGTCACGCCTCGCTCATCGCAAGCTGCGTCGTACTCGCCACCGCCCGAAAAGCCGACCCGCAACCCACCCACCGATGGTGATGCGCGCCATTGATCGCTTACGTCCGAGCGCGATCCCCACGTGGCATCAGCCAACGCGGTTAGCTGGTGGTCCACGTCCGACTCACCCAAGCGCCCCGCGATCCCCGACTCTATCGGACGTATCGAATTTGAATCGCGCGGTCGCCCGGAGTTGCGAACTTCGTGCGGTAGATAACCGCCGATGCACACGTCATTGCAGCCGGCGAGATCGCGGGATTGAAGCGAGCCGCTTGCACTTGCCCGTCGGCACCGATGCGCAGCAGCAACGACGTCGTAACGCTCGCGCCGTTCGAATTCTCTTCGTCTCGCTTTCCAAAGACGACAGCGTCGGACTCAATGCAACGTTGAACGCCGCTCGTGATCTCTGCCGCTGGATCGAGCAGGCGAACAGGTGCTTTCGGAGCTTCGGGCTCTTTGTCAGGCGGCGGCGCTGCTGGGTTTTGCGAGTCTGACTGCGATGGCGAAAGAAGTTCTGATACTTGACCATTTGTGCCCAGGGCACCATTTTGCAGGTTTCGAAGCGCAAGCGGCGTCTTCGAGAGCGGCGTGCTCGGCTCCTTTGGTCCCATTGCAATCGACGGCACGAGTTCTGCCCAACGGCGCAACGTCACCGGCACACGCACGCGCGATTGCTCGCGATCGACGCGTAACGTTTCGCGAACACGATTCGCGTTGAACTCGGCGTGCACCGGCGCAATGAGCACCTCGCGCGTACCATCGACGGTACCAAGCGAAATCACGCCTTCACTCAAGTCAACCGTGACGAACTCGCCTTCACGCGCAACGCGCAAGTGTGTTCCATGCACGGCGACGCGTGCTTGACCCACATCAACCGCGAATGCATCGCCCGTCTTGATGTGCTGCACTTGCGCTTCGACAGCACCTGTCTCGAGTGCAAGCACAAGCGTTGGAAGCGCATCTTTTACAAGTGCGCGTGTCCCTGATTCAAACGTGTAGGCGATTCCGCTCGGGTCAACACGCTCGAATACAACGCGCGCGCGCTCGGCTTCGAGGCGCTGACCTCGATGAAGTGCCGAACCGTTTTGTGCCGATTGATGATCAATTTTGATGTCGCCTGCGCCATCGATCGAAACGACCGTTCCGACCGAAGGACCGAGCGACGCGGGCAATGCCGCGAGCGGCGTAGGATTGCGTGCGGCATCACCGCGATTTGCGGGCACTGCGATCCAGATTCCGGTTGCTGCCGCAGCGACTGCAAGCGAGCCCACACCCCAAGCGATGCGGCGACGACGCTCAAACTCGCCGCGCGAACGCTCAGCCGCGATGCGCTGGAACAACCGATCGTCAACCTCGGCCCAATCAATTTCGGGCGTGGCTGCATCGGCGTCGCTCTTGGCGTTCCGCACAAACTCGTCATACGGGCGGGTCATGGCGCATCTCCTTGTGCGGTGCGGGAGAATGTTCCCGCGATGCCGCGCAGCGAGGGTTCCTCGCGTAGCATGCCCTCGATCTCGCGCCGCGCGTAAAAAAGACGCGTGCGCACGGTGAGAACGGGGCAACCAACCATTTCGGCAATCTCGCTCGGGCTGTGACCCTCGAGTTCGTGTAGGATAAACACATCTCGCTTCTTGTCGCCGAGACGCTCCAGCAGCGCGGAAAATGCGCGGATGCGCTCACGGCGCTCCGCATCAACATCGGGAAGTGCTTGTGAATCGCGAAGCTCATCTTGCCAGCCTTCTGAAGTGGCTGAAAATAGGGGTCGGCTCTTCTGGGCGCGGCGCGCCATGAGAACAACGTTGACCGTTACGCGATGAAGCCACGTGCTGAATTTCGACTGTCCGCGAAAATCCTTGAGGCTGCGATACACCTGGAAGAACACCTCTTGGACGAGGTCGTCGAGATCGCCGCGCGGGCCGACCATTCGGAAAACGAGGCGGGCGACATCGTTTCGGTGTTTTTGGTAGAGCGCGCGAAAGGCAGCTTGGTCGCCTTCGCCCGCTCTCGTGATAAGCGCATCATCGTCTGTCATCGGACGTGCCAAAGGTTGCATCGGGGGCTGCGGCGGTCCCTGCGGCGGCTGTCTTGACCGCGCATTCGAGAATACGCCTGAATGCGGAGTGACGACGTTCGATTGAACTAATGTTTGAGCCGGTAAAGAAGGCACATCCCATTGAGATGCGTCGACGGGTCACAACGTTCAGAACTTTGGTGCGACTCACACATCGAGCACAACGTACACAGTCAACCCACTGAACTGTTGCTACTGCACAAAAAGTGTGCTCCTGAAACTAGACCTGCGCCGATCGGCGCGCGAAGCTGAACTAATGTTACTCGTAACGATCGCTGTAGTTGGTGCACTTGTGGCGGTTGACCTTCGAGACCTTTGGTCGCGGCGCACGAGTCGCTAGGCGCAATCAGCGGCGCTTAAGCCTCAGACGAGACCTGGGGTCAAGCGGCTGCTTTGGCGCGATTTTTCTGCCCTGGCCACGGCATTGCGCAAGCTTTGGCGCGCAAAGATTCACTGTTTAACGGCCACACGCGAAGAAAATTGGTAGTTGCAGACACTGGTAAAGAACGCGCGCACAAGATGTGTCCGCATCACCTGATCAGTGTCCTGCGCGCCAAGCTCGCGCTACTGGAGTTTGCATGAAGCGTTTGTCGTTGCCCGCCCTCTTTCTCGCGTCCCTTTACGCCGCTTGCTCGGGCGAAAAGTCTGACGGTCGCTTTCCCGATGCCTCGACAAACGGCGATGCCTTCACGTTCACACCGGACACCGGCCCTGGACTTGGCGATGCCCCTTCCGAGTGCGTCGGTCTCGAGTGCCGTCGACCCAACTGTGGAGGCAGCAACACGACCACGTTGACCGGAACGGTGTACGCGCCCAACGGTGCCGACCCGCTTTATAACGCGCTCGTCTTTATCCCCAACGGGGAGCTGCAACCCTTCACGGACGATGTCACATGCGAAACGTGCGCAACGTCGCTTGGCGCAACCGCAGTATCGGCGGCCCTCACCGATACATCAGGACATTTCGAACTGAAGGACATGCCAGCAGGCGACGACATTCCACTCGTCGTTCAAGTCGGGCGGTTTCGTCGGAAGATCATCCTTCCGAAGGTTAACGACTGCAAAGAGAACACCGTCGCGAAAGGCGACGCGCGCTTGCCGAAGAACACCACCGAAGGCGACATCCCACGCATCGCAATCGTAACGTCGACGTACGATCCAACCGAGTGCATCTTGCAGCAAATCGGCATCGATTCGTCAGAGTTCAGCGGAAAGACCGGCACTGGCCGCATCCACCTCTACACGGGCAACGGCGCCACGATTAGCGGCGCGATGCCTGGCGCTTCGTTGTGGGACACCGTTGAGAACCTGAAGCACTACCAACTCATCGCACTTCCGTGCAGCTCGTACCCAACAGACGATCACGGCAAGGACACCATCTTTCAGTACGCGAGTGCCGGTGGCCGCGTCTTCGCGACCGATTTGTCTTACCCAGTCGTGTCCGCAAACCACATCGAATGGATGAAGACGGGCGACTTCACATCACCCGGAAGCTTCGTCAGCCCTGCGCAAATTGACCAGACGTTTCCAAAGGGGCAAGCGCTTGCCGAGTGGCTGCAAAAGCTCGGCGCAGCAACGAACGGCACCATTCCGCTCACCGACACCTACAGCCGCGTGGGCAAAATCAACGCGCCCGCGCAGCGTTGGCTCTACTCAGGAACCAACACCCAGTCGTACACCTTCAACACGCCGACAGACGCCGAAGAGAAGAATCAGTGCGGTCGCGTATTTTATTCGAGCTTCCACATCGGAAGCGGACGCGGCGGGTTCGGCACGTTCCCCTCGTCGTGCACGTCAAAGCCGCTTACGCCGCAAGAGCGCGTGCTCGAATTCATGCTGTTCGACTTGGCGTCCTGCGTTCAGAGCGACAGCACAACACCCGTCGTTCCGCGCTAGACGCACACGCTCGACTTGCAACGTTCAATGAGCCCCGCGCACTCGACTAGGCCAAGTGCGCCTCACGGAAACACAAGCGCTTAGAACAGGTCTTTAAGCGCTGCGACCGCTTGCTTCTTCTGCCCAAGAATCACGTTCACGGCCGCCAAGATGCGCGTCTTAACCGGACCCGCAATCGCGGTGCCGCTAAGCGCAGCTTGCAGCGCCCGATCCGTAACGGGACGACCACTACGCGTCTTGCCCTTAGCAGCTTCCTTTTGCGCCTCAGTCGACTCCCCACCGCGCGCGATACGCTTTGCAAGGCGAAGCTTACGGTCCTCCGGACGGAGCCGCTCGAGCTCATTCGAAGCCGCGGCAATGCGACGAACGTCAATCTTCTTAGCGGTAAGGAACTCAGCGAACTTGGTGGCCATGGTTTTTCCGTCTGTTGATTTCCGTTAGAGGGCCGCCGAACCTAATCCAACCCGCGGTTTCGAGCAAGCAGACAGGGTTTGGGGGAATTCAGGACGAGGATCAGGTGAAGGATCAGGTCAAGGATCAGGCTTCCCAGAGCTCCGCCAAGCCAACGCCAGGCAGCACCACCCGACCCCCAACCTAGCGACCGAGCACGCTCTTAGCGTGCGTAGGGAAGCGATCCAGGTGGACACCAGGGTAGCCAATTGCCCAGGTGCACGAATCATCTCTTCGTAGTGAAAGGAAGATGGGGGTTTGAGGCCTCCAGCCTCTGGCGAGCGAAGCTCGACAGGAGCGAAGCGATAGGCTGGAGCTGAGCGAAGCGAAGGGGCGAAACCTCGGTTTCGGCCCCCAAATAGCCGTGCGCAGCACATACCCGCGAAGCGCAGCGCCCATACAAAAGGCCACGTGCGCGGTTACGCGTCAGCGTTCAGCGCAGCGTCACGGCCTAAAAGACGTCATCACCTTCTCAATCTCACCCTTCTGCGGATCAAACACCTCCGCATCCCCCCCAGCCTCGATCAAATAAACATGATTCGGCGTCGTCACGACAGCAAGCCAGTACCGATGCTGTCGTCCATCGAACTTGCGCGAGTACCGCAGCGACTTACCCTCGAGGCCCCCAAGCTTCACCGGATCGAGCGTTTCACGCGTGTAGCCACCTTCCGTAAGTCGTCGATCGAGCAGCTCTGCCCAAAAGCCTGAATCTGCGCGCAGTTCGTTTTTTTCTGTTCGCACGGCGACCACAACACCGGAGGCGCTAACGCCACGAACGTTAAAACTTGTTTGGCCGCTCAGCTTGCCGAAATTTGGAGGCAGGTCGACTTTTGCGGAGCCACAACCTGCAAGAAAACTGACCATCAATACTATTGACCATTTTTTCATCTGAGACCTCAAAAGCCTTGAACATTGAGGAGGTTTGCCAAGCCGACGGACTGAAGCCACTCCACCGGAATGGTCACCGGTGCGAGACGTTGTCCTTCCTTGACCACAACGGCGGGTGCCGCTCGCTCGATTGGGGCCGAAACCGTCAAGGTAATTTCCGACATTGCAGAGCGCTCTCGGAGCAGGTGCAGCCGACCTTGGATGCGATCGATCTCCATCGCCACGCGCTCAAGTTCCTTTTCGACCGTCAGCGTGTCGCTCATTTGTTGCGCGCGTTTGAGAAATTCTTCGATGCGGGAGCGCGTCGCGCGGAGGTTCTGTAGGCGCACTTCGAGATCGCGGAATTCATCGGTGACATCTGCGGCGTGGATCTCTTCGTTGGTGACCTCTCCGAGGGTTGCGATCGTGTGCATCGCGTCACGAAATGATGCTGAAGGCACCTTCAGTACGACACTGGCGCGTTCAAGTTTGACGAGATGACCGCCTAGGTCAAAGGCGACGCCGATCGCTTTTTCGAGGGTGTTCGATTCAGTTTTCGGCGCGACCGAGAGCCTCAGTGCACCTGCGTAGATGATGTAAAGATTCGAGACCGTCGCCTTTGTGGAAGCCGCAGTCGACGTCGCAGCAGGCGTCGTTGGTCGTTGCGCAGATGGGGTTGCGGAAGACGCAACCACGGGCGTGACAGGAAACGCGGGCGCATTTTGCGCTCCTGCTGCGTACGCAGCTGGCGTCGGTTGCGCACCAGGCATCGGTAACGTGGCCACGTCTGCGGCTTCCATCCTCGACTGAGGCGGCGCACTCGCGGGCATATAGTTTCCGGCACCGCATCCCGTGATGGCGATGACGAGCGGCAGCACGCTCAACGAGACATTTCTCATGGCCGTCTAACGCGAACGATTGCAGCGCCTTACACTGCACGCGCGCTTTTCACGCGGCCGCTTCGAATCGCTCGCGGCTAGCGCTGACCGCTCGCGACCAATACCCAGCCGAACGCGATCGCACGAACTTGCGCGTTTTTTATCCCTGCATCCTGCAAGACATTTTGCAACTCTTTGTGAGTCATTTTGCTTGGATGAATGTGTGCGCGCGAGAAGCCTTGCACGCGCGCAATCGCTTCGAGCGCTGTTCGTTCGATGAGGCCGAGCGAACTAAACCCGTAGTTCGGCGTCGTCAAAAAGAGACGCCCCCCGGGTTTGAGCACGCGCACAAGCTCGGAGACCCAAGGCAACGGTTCAGGCACGTGCTCGATCACGTCCATCGAGATCACCAAGTCGAAACTTGCAGCTTCGTACGGGAGGCGACCCTCTTCGCCAATGACTTGAGCGCCAGCGAGGCGCGAGCCATGCAACGTTCGCGCTAAATCGATCGCTCGTGGATCGATATCGCAAATCGTGTACTTTCGGCGATCGAGGCCGAGCAAATTGAGTTCGAAAAACGGACCGGAGCCGACATTAAGAATGTCGAGACCAGGCGTCCTTGCGATCTCCATCCGCAAGGCTTCGACGATCGGTCGATGATACAGCCGCCAAGGAAATCGCAGCTTGTACGCATGATTCGAAAAGTAATCGACGTCTTCGGCCATTGTGACAGCTCTTGGTTACAATTTCCGTCGCAGAGCGATGAGAAACTCGGCCGTCTTCTCGCTGTCGCCAGCGAGGGCGAGGGCGCGCTGGGCCCACCCGAAGGCGACCTTTGCGGTGCGCCTCCGAAAGCCCGGGAAATTTGTCCATCGTGTTGTTAGGCGCTTGTTCACCCAACCGAGCGTGCTTGGCAGAAGGAACATTTCGAACGCGATTGTCGTCGCCGTCGATAGAACGGGCTCGAGGTGTTCGATCTCGAACGGCGTGCGATCCATGACCTCGCGCCAGCCCGCTTCGTCATAGAGGTGGCTATGTTTGAACAAATGATCGAGACGCTCTTGCATCGTTCGCGAAAGACCGCTTGCTCCGATCGCCCGAAGCGCTTGGAGGACCCACATGTTCTCTGCCCAATCGCGTTGCGGCACAAAGAGGTATGCGCGCCCGCCAGGCTTGAGCGAATCGTGAATCGTGTTGAGCGCTCCGTCGATATTGGGAACATGCTCGAGCGAGCAGTTGGCGACGCACGTTTCGAAGAAGCCGGCTGGGAGCTTCGCACGCGTGACGTCACCGAGAATAATCTGTGAGTACGCTCGACTCGCCTGCGCCCAGCGGCTTTCGCTTGCGTCGATGTCGATGCCCCATATTTCGCGTCCGTCGAACGCGATGCGTGCAAAGAGACCGTCACCGCAGCCGACGTCGAGAATGGGCCCTGGACATTCGAATTGGCGCAAAGCCGAAAGCCGCGCGCACTCCTTGATGCAAAGGGCCGTCGGCGCGTGCGGGTAGTACTGCTCAAAGTCCGAGAATGCGATTTCTTGTTTGCTCATCGCGTGTGTGGCCAGAACACCTAAGGATAGACCCCTGGGACAAGCGCTCTTGGCGCGTGCGACCACAGCCTATCGCGATCGGTCAACCAGCGCGCACCGAACGCATCGCGCAAAACGAGCTCGGCCAGTTTTCCACGTGGCGAGAAGCCATACTCAGCTTCTTGGGATACGTCGTCAGGGTCGCTGTAAGTCCGCCACACGAAGAAACCCGCAAACGCGGCTTCGTCAAGGTGCGGAGCTATCAAGGCACTGTACGCTTTGGCTTGGGCGCGTTGATCGACGCGAACATCCTTCATGTCATCGGGCCACAACCACGGCTCGACAGCGGGATCGGCACGGTTTGTGTAACCAACTTCGGTAAATAAAATTGACTTGTGCCACACTTCCGCGAGCCTCCGCACGCGATCGGCGACGCGCTTTCCGCCCTCGAGCAGCGTCTTGAGCGACGCCCCTTCCTTCTTCTTGGCCGGCGTCGTAAGCGACTCGTCGTCCTTCTCGGCCAGCGGGTAGAACGCGTTGATCCCGATGACGTCGAGTTCCCCAAGAATCACCGTATCGTCAACGTCGTCCCAGTTTGCGGAGTACGTAATCGGGCCACGATACGTTTTGCGCACCTCGCGGATGACACGCGAAAATCCGGGGGCACGGCCGCTCGTCACCCATGAGCGAAGTTCGACGCCGCACGAGAACAAGTCAACGTGCGTCGCTTCTGCAACCTCGGCCCAGGAGCGAACGAAACTCGTATAGTTTCTTTCCCATTCGACCCAACCCTCGTCGGAACCGGGATCGATGAGCGCGCGCCACTCGTGCGTCTCGGTCCAAAGGTGCGGAACGAGCATGACGCTCAAGCCGCGTGCATGCGCCATATCGATCGCGCGCGCGATATCTTTGCGGTTGTCCTCGAAGGGTCGTTCGAACGTGAGATCGATGCCGCGACTGCTGAGACCATACACGCGACCGAAGGGCGTTAACGCGACCCACGTCGCGCCCATCTTGCGTGCCTCGTCAAGCGCACGACCGTACGCTTCGCTGCCATAGCCAAGACCCGGATGAACCGTATTTTCGATCGGCCCGATTGTCACGCCGCGAATCGGAAGCGCAAGCCCACGAGATGACGGTGGACTCACGGGCGCCGCCGCGGCACTTGTGACAACACACGCAGCTGCAAGAGCACCCAATCGCGACCGCACGCTCGACACAATAGTGACCTTAGCCGCAAACGAGGACGATTTTTGTGACCTCGGGTCGCGCGCCAACGCGCACCGGAACACCCGCCGTCCCAAAACCACGATTGACATAAAGCTGAGTGCCATTGCCAATCGTGTAGAGGCCGTGGACGTATCGCAGAATTCGGTTCGCGATCGAAAATCCCGGATTGATCTGGCCGCCGTGGGTGTGTCCACTCAGCTGAAGGCCGACGCGGCCTGGCCACAGCTCGACGGTCGTCGGTTGATGCGAGAGCAGTACGATAGGCCTATCGCGAGGCACGCTCTGTTCGGCAAGATCGAGGCGCGGTGTTCCGCCCCGAACGCGATAGGGAAACAGGTCGTCGACACCCAACAACGCGAAACCACCACCGTCACCGGGTCGGATGTGACGGCCTCCATCGACCAAGATATTGACGCCCGATCCACGAAGCGCGTGCACAACTTGGTTTGAGCCTGCGTAGTAGTCGTGATTGCCCAAAATTGCGGATACGCCATCTTTCGCGACCCCCTGTAGGCTCGCGAGCGCATCCGCCATCTTCTTCGCGTACGCCGGATCGTGATCCACAAGGTCGCCGGTCGCCACGACGAGATCGGGCTTGATCTTGATGACGTGCTCAAACCCGCGGCGAAGCTGAGCGTCCTCAACAAACGTGCCGACGTGAAGATCGGAAATTTGCGCGATGGTGTATCCCTCGAGCACGCGAGGCAGTCCCGGCAATTTGACAACGACCTCGATAGTTTCGAAGTCGATGCGTCCCCTTACGGCACCCCAAGAGAAGATGCTGCCGGTCGTTGCAGTGAGCGCAAGACCCGCAGCGCGTTCAATCAATACACGACGAGGAAGAACCGCAGGAGCGGAAGCGCCAGCGGAAGAGGGAGCGTCAGCGCTAGCGGAAGCCTCAGCGGAAGAGGGAGAGGGAGAGGGAGAGGGAGAGGGAGAGGGAGCGCCAGCGGGTACCGAAACGCCACGTCCGACGTATCTCAAAACCCCCGCCCCAACAGGCGCAACCGCTCCGATGACCATTTGAGCAAACAAAATCGGGAGCGCAACGACCGCAATGAAGCTCATCTCGCCCGCGAAAAAAGCCGTCAAACTCGAAGGCACATGCATCACGCGAAACAACGTTGCCGCGCGTGCAAGAAGCGCGAGCCCAATAAAGATCGCAACGCCCATAGCGATCGCCCTGCGATGCACCCGAAGCCCAGGAAACGAACGCTCAGCCCAGCGCGCCACGATGAAATGAAACGCCGCGGAAGCAAGCGAGAACATTAACGCGCGACCCATTCAACAAGAGCGTAGCTCGTCCCGCAACTCAACGCGCTCCACGCACACCCAACCCCATTTCGCCCGCACCAAAGAGCGCAAGTTGATCAGCAGGCCCAACGCCCAGGCAGCACCACCCGACCCACAACCTAGCGACCGAGCACGCTCTTTAGCGTGCGTAGGGAAGCGATCCAGGTGGACACCAGGGTAGCAAATTGCCCAGATGCACGAATCATCTCTTCGTAGTGAAAGGAAGATGGGGGTTTGAGGCCTCCAGCCTCTGGCGAGCGAAGCTCGACAGGAGCGAAGCGATAGGCTGGAGCTGAGCGAAGCGAAGGGGCGAAACGCAGTTTCGGCCCCCAAATAGCCGTGCGCAGCACATACCCGCGAAACGCAGCGCCCATACAAAAGGCCACGTGCGCGGTTACGCGTCAGCGCCAGCGTTGCGCAGCGCCCCACTCACAATCCTCTCCACCTGCCCATAATCACGTTGCACGCGCACATCCCCAAACGCACTTTCGAAAAGCGCCGCCGCGCGCCGCGCATCACCATCGCCGATCTCGATCGCCAGCACACCTCCAACGTCAAGAATATTGACTGAATGCTCAACGATACGACGCACAAAATCGAGACCATCGACGCCGCCATCGAGTGCGATCCGCGGTTCGTGTTTCGCGACTTCGGGGGCGAGGGTGTCGATCTCAGCCGAAGCGATGTAGGGGGGGTTCGAGACGACGAGGTCAAACTTTGCAGGGGGCGGAAAGAGGTCTGCCTCTTCGAAAGCCACGTTGTAGGCGCCGAGGCGAAGCGCGTTTTCGCGCGCGACGTCGAGTGCACCTCTGGAAATATCGGTTGCGACAACGACGCTTGTTGGCCGCTCTTTTGCGATCGTGATGGCCACGCATCCGGAGCCGGTGCAGAGGTCGAGTGCACGCAGCGACATCGATCGGGACGACGTCCGTGAGAGCGCGACTTCAACCAAGTGTTCGGTCTCGGGCCGAGGCACAAGCACGCGGGCATCGACGCGAAATGTGCGACCGTAAAATTCGCGATCGCCTCGAATGTACGCGACGGGCTCGCGGTTGCGGCGGCGTTTAACAAAGTCGCGGAAGCGCGCGAGTTCGTCGGCAACGAGAGGTCGCTTTGCGTCGAGAATCAGCTGCATGCGCGTCGTGCCGATGGCTTGCGCAAGAAGCAACTCAGCGTCGAGACGCGGCGAATCGATGCCCTTCTGCCGAAAGTCATCAGCAGCCCATTTGAGCATCGATTCAATCGTCCAATCGGTCATGTGCGGTCAGTCATGGTCGTCAACTCAACGAACGCCTCATGCACCGAACGATGCACGCGCCTTTTTCACTTCGGCCTCCACCTCGTGATGCAAGCGATCGCGCTCGGCTTCTGTGGGCGCTTCGAAACGCATCACCAAAATAGGTCCGGTGTTCGACGCGCGAACGAGGCCCCATGCGGGAGCGCCGGGCTTGCCAAATTGAACGCGTGCCCCATCGATGTCGACCACGTCGAGCCCAGCCTTTTTGTAGTGATCGGTGATGGCGGCGACGACTTTGAACTTCACGGCGTCAGGACAGTCGACACGCAACTCTGGCGTGACGAATGTGGTGGGCACGTCGGACAGCATCTGACCGAGTGTTCGCTCATCGTTCGAAAGAACTTCGAGCAGACGCAAGCCTGCGTAGATCGCATCATCGTAACCGAAGTAACGATCGGCAAAGAACAAGTGGCCTGACATCTCACCTGCAAGGAGCGCGTGTTCTTCTTTCATCTTGGTCTTGATGAGTGAGTGTCCCGTCTTCCAAAGGATGGGTCTTCCTCCGTGCTTCGCAATATCGTCGTAGAGCGTTTGTGAACACTTCACTTCACCGATCACCGCTGCACCAGGATGATCGCGCAAGAGGGCGCGCGCGAAAACAATGAGCAATTTGTCGCCCCAAATGACGTCGCCATTGGCGTCCACGGCACCCAGTCGATCGGCGTCGCCGTCGTACGCGAGACCGACACGCGCACCCGTCTCGCGTACACGAGCGACGAGCGCATCGAGATTCTTCGGCACTGTAGGATCGGGGTGGTGGTTAGGAAATCGCCCATCCATATCGCAAAATAGCGGGTCGGGATTGAGCCCAACCTTGCGCATGCACTCGAGGCCGAGGGGCCCTCCTGATCCATTGCCCGCATCGATCACAAACTTGACGTTCGTGTTCTTAAACGTAACACGCGATGTTACACGTTCGACGTACTCGGCTTTGTGATCGAGTGCGATGCACGCTCCGCTCGATGCGGCGTCGACGACGAACCGTTCTTCTTCGATGAGCGCTCGCAACGTTTGGATGTCTTTGCCGTAAAAACTCCCTTTGTTGCGCACCATCTTAAAGCCGTTTTCATCGGCCGGATTATGACTGCCGGTGATCATAATGCCGCCGCCAACGTCCAAAGCGTGCGCTGCCGAATACAAATAGGGCGTTGGGCCAACTCCGATATCGACCACTTCGAGTCCCGTTCGGCGAATGCCAGCCGTCAACGCCGCAAACAACCGATCGCCTGAGAGCCGGCAATCACGGCCAACGGCGATGCGCCTGCTGCCGTCTTGCCAGAGGGAGCCGAGCCCTCGGCCGATCGCGTGCGCGACTTCATCGGTCAGATCGCGATCGGCAACGCCGCGAATATCGTACTCACGAAAGATCTGTTTCGGAACCTGCATGACGCTGTTCTTCGTACGACTTCTCTTCTGCGGCAAGATGGATTGCCAGGCATCTACCGAGCCACGAGACAACTTGGCCCGAATGTGGCAAGACTCCGCCTGTGGATGCACCGCCACCGCCACCGGCCATCATCAGACCCGCGCCTGCGCACGTGTACGGGCCCGGGGACATCTATCCGCGCGGCGAGCGGGAACGGCGGTTGTGCGAAAAGGCAGCCACGACCGATTGGCTCTATCTCTCTGCGGCAGGCGTCGCGACCATCGGTTCGGTTTGGGTCAACGCAGAAACCAAGTATTCGTCCCCTTGGCCCGTTCGGTTTTTAGGACCGGCGAGCATCGGCTTGTCAATGGGTTGGCTCATCGGAAGTTTGCCGCTTGCGCTTCCTCAGTGCAGCGAAACGGGCATGCGCTTTGGTGGGCGCGAAGGCGACGTGCGAAAGCCCGCGATTGTCGCAATCTCGCTCGCACTCGGAAGCGCTGCACTCTCCTCGATCACGATGGCAATCGCCACCGGTCAGCAACCGCAGGCCTGGGACAATGCCGAGCGCGCTGGACGTGTGATTACCACCTCAAGCTTCGCGATATCGGGCGCTCTGCTCCCCTATCTTTTGCCACCAAAAACGTGGCGGGCCGCAGAAGAGCTTCGCAAGATGCGGTTCGAAGTGAACGAAGCGCGAGCGTTTCTCACGTATTCGACTTCTTTCTAAAGGCGTCACTTGGCGTCGCATGCCAATTGTTCCAACGATTGACGAAATACTCAATCGCATTGGACAGGGTCATCCGTGACTCGTATACCCCTGCCCGCGAAGGAGCATAGAAGCATGAGCTTGCGGTCTTTTCGAAATACATTGGGTTTGATGGTCGTTTTCTTAGGAGTCGCGGGTTGCGGCAAGGGCACCAAGTCCGACGCAGACGCGGCACCAACCGCATCGGGGTCCTCCAGCGGTGGTGGCGAGACCAAAATGGTCGCGCCAAAGTCCGAAGGCGCCACCGAGCGCGATCAGATCATCAATCGCTCTTGCGAGCTTCAGGCAGCAAGTGAGTGCGTCGCTAAAGAGCGCGCAACGGCCGGCTATTTCGCGAGCCAGAGTCAAAAGATAGCGTCCGCTCCGTTCGACTTCGACGTCGAACGCGTATGGCTCAAAGGATCGTGCGCGAAGGGTGACAAGCCCGAAAAGCGCGACGACACGGATGGCCTCAAACTCATCGCCGAAGGTAAGGCCACTTACAAAGGCACCGAGCTACTGGCGGCGGCTTCGCTCGACGGCGTTCTCTACGTCGACAACGGTGGCGAACGTTTCATCACGCTGCGCGCCGAAGAACGCGCGTATTCATACTGGGGCGGAACCAAAGAGGTAAGCAAGTTTACGAGGCGCGTGCGCGGCTCCGACCCTTGGGTCAACGGCCAGACACGTGACTTTCACTGGGAATCGAAGCCGCTCAGCGAAGCCTTCTGCGAGGTCGTTCCAAAGCAAGTCGCCGCCCTGCTCGAAGTCGATAGCCTCAGCGTGAAGTCCGGACAGCAAAAGCACCAAGTCAAAGTCGTCCCCGTCAACTGGGACGAAGTCATCGGCATGTCGGCACGCGAGAACGTCACGATTCGCAGACCCAAAGGCGAGAAATACGTCGATGAGGCCGGACAGTCGCTCTTTAGCCGATTCGACAAGATGCTTGTCGTTGGCGCTTCGGGCAAGGCCGAGTGGATTTCACACGCCGCCGTTTCGCACAGTGCGCTCTTGAAGAAAGGGCCCGCGGCAACGCTGCCTGTGAAGCTCGACTCACCGGCGTGGAAGGTCACCATCAACGCCATTTCGACAACCAAAGAGTTCGGTGGCTATTCGCCGGCCGGCGAGGACCAGTTCTTGGCGGTGCTCGATGTCGACATCGAAATGAAAACCGAAGGGGCCGACGGCAAGCCGCTCAAGGCAACCAAGCTCAAGTCTGTGGGTTTCAAGCTCGAGACCGCACCCGGCACTTGGCGTGACATCGTTGGTAAAGCAACTGGACAACTCGACGGCTCGGCGGAAATTGCGCCTGGGACGAAGACATCCGGAAAGATCGTGTTTCCTCGACAGCAGTTTGAGCGACCGTTCCGACTCGAAGTGAAGACGCCAGACAAGACGACCTCGATCGCCGAGGTATTCAGTTATGATCTGAAGCCCGCGAGCTGGAAGTAACGACGAACCCGCCAAAGCCAACACCGCCCAGAAACGCCTCAGCGACGCTTGTACGCTGCGCGCTTTCGCGGCGGTGGCTGGCCACTCGGCTTCGTCACCTTCGCAACGCCGCGTGATGCAAAATAGGCACGAAGCACATCGCGAGCCATGACATTCGCCTTAACCTGCCAGTTGGGATCGTTCACCACCAGGACGGCAATCGCAACTTGCGCGACGCCTTGCTTGAGTGGCTTGGTCGGCGCGAAGCCTGTGAACCACGTGAAGTAACGATTGGTTTGCGCATCGGTGAGCGTTCCGGTCTTGCCGGCAACGGCGACGCCGGGCAAAAAGGGTCGCTTTTTTCCATCGTGAAACGCTTTGAACGACGTGCCGTCGCGTACGGTTGATTCCATCATCTCGGTGAGCGCTTTGGCACCTTCGTGACTGATGAAGCGACGCACAGCTGTACTCGGCGACGCGCGGTAGAATGAGCGGCCCGTGGCATCGAGCGCTTCGGACACAACGAACGGCCGAATCGCTTCGCCACCACGCGCGATCGTCGCGCTGATCCAAGCCGCGTGGAGCGGTGAGAGCGTGCTGTGCCAAAAGCCCGCTGCGGTTCGCGCGTACTCAAGCGGCTCGTCTGGAATTCGTAACGAGCTTGGTTGCGTTGGAAGGTCAAACGGAACGGAGTCACCAAATCCGAATCGTTTCGCTGTCGCTTCGAGCGTCTGAGGCGTCAGATGCTTCTGCGCAAGGCGTGCGAACACCGTGTTAATGCTGCGCCCCATCGCATTGGTCAAGTTGGTGCACCATCGGTCGCGCTTGGGATCGTCGACAAGGTCACGCTCATTGATGCGCTGCTCGCCGCCCGAGTAGCATTGTTGGGTGTCACCGGTGAGCTTGCCGTGCTCGATCAGCGCGGCGCCCGTAATCACCTTAAAGACGCTCGCCGCCGGCGCGGTGGCTTCTACGCACAAGTCTCGTTGTGGGCCGCGCTCGAGATGGCTTGCATAGGCAAGAACCTTGCCCGTTGTCACTTCGATAACGACGGTTGCGGCCTCCGGAAAGTGGTAGCTCTTCATGAGCGCCTGCGCGGTCGCTTGAAGTTCGGGATCAAGCGTTAGTCGCGCCGTCGCGCCATCTGCAATCGCCGATGTCACACCAATATCGTCGACGCCCAGATGCGACAGTTCGAGTCCGGCGAGGTTGACGTCGGTCCGCACCGATCGTTCGACCTTCACGGCATCGTTGGACGGCTCACTTTCGACGGGCAATACTGGCACCTTTGGACGCCAATTGCGGTAAGCGAGGAGGCTCGCACCGACGATGACGCAGCCGAAGCCCAAGGATACGAACGAACTGCGCATCAGGCTCTGGGGAATCTCACAGGCGCCTTCATGTGGCCAAAAAAGCAACAGGTGTAGGATGCAGCAAAATTTACCGCGATTTTGTAGGTTCTCGATTGCACTTGTCGGCGTTGTGGCGGTTTCAAACTCGTTTGCGGTCGAGCAGAACGGCGTTCCGGAGAGAAAAGAGGCAACCGTCCTTGTGATGACAAGTCCACATCCCACCGGTGGTGCGTCCCTCAGCGTGAGCACGAGCTTGGGGCGCGGGTCGCACGCCGTTGCAACCTTTGAGACGCCGGATCTAGGCGCGCTTCCCAAGAACACGCATCACACATTTCGATTCGATGGGCGCTCGTACGAGTATCTCGCACGCGAAGGAACGACCGGAAAATTTGAGGCGATCATTGCCCACGGAGGAACGCACGCAGTCTTTACCGGCGTCACGGGGTTCGTCGGCGAACCCGGCGAACGCGAGGGCGTCTTCCTTAGGCTCAGCGGCGAGCCGAGCGAGCCAACGAGCGTCGACTTGGCGACCCAGCGCGAAGGCACACGCGTGTGCGGTGAAGACGATCTTGCTGCGACCGAAACTCGAACGCTCAAAGGGGGTCGGTTTGTTCGCTCCAAGCCAGTGTCGCTATCCGAAGGCCGCATCGCAAATGCCGTAGACACGAAGATCGGACCCTTATTTGTTACTTCAAATGTTACGTTATTCGCACCGACTTCAGCGAGTCGAAGAGAGCTCACTCGTTCGATCGCAGATGGCGCGAAACTCGACTCGCGTGAATTCGTCACTTTTCAAGCGCCAAAGTTGACAGTCGAGCGCGTGCGGCTCGCGTTCGTCGCAGCGCGTTCCGATCGAACCCTCTACCTTGTGTCACGCAAAACGGTCTATCGCCTCACCGTTCCCAAAGGGTCGAGCGAGCTCGTCGCCGCTCTGCCCGCCGCGGAAGCCAGCACATGCTGGTCAATCGTCGCCGATGAACCGACCGAACTTCGCGGCATCGACGCTCACTCACCCATTTTCGACAAGGCACAGACGCCAGGCGACCTTGCGGCACTCGTCGCGCGTGGTGACGCCGACGCGCCTTCAGCCCTCGAAACGCTTCGCATCCTCGGACCCGAAGGAGGCGCAGCCTTGGACGCGCGCATGGTGGACATACCGGAAAGATTGTTGCCCAATGTTGAGGGCGCCCTCAGCGGTTTGCCTTGCGACGCGCTTGTTTCACCGATGTCGAAACTCGGCGCGCGGGCAAAGGTCCCGCTTGCGACACGGGCAAGGCACCACCTCGAGCGGTGTGCCCGAACGGCCTTGGGCAATATGGTCAATCTTCTTTCCGAACCTTCGCCGCACGGCCTTCTCGTCGGCGACGCGTTGGTTTCATCATCGCCACAAGCCGTCTGCGCCGCCATGTTGAAATGGGCAGGAAAGGGCGACCCGCAACTGCGTCGTGGCGCGCGCGCGCTTTTGTCGAGAGTCGCCGCTCGATGCGACGCCGACGCCGCGAAGGCTGCTCTTTTCCGATCCACAGGCGACGCGCAGACCGACTTGCTCGGAGGACTTCGCAGCCGTGAGCGCGATCTGAGTGAGCCGCTTTTGGATCGCGCGCTCGTCGCCCTATCGGGAGACTTTGACTCGCGCTGGATGGCGATTCGTGCGCTCAGCGCACTTGCGATCGATCACCACGAAGCTGCAATTGCGCTCGAAGGCGTGCTCGAGATAGAGAAGGATGCTCACCTTCTTGCGCTGGCGTGCGGCGGACTTGTCCAGGGTCGAGGATCACAATCCGCGCTTGCACTCGCAGCGACGAATCCGCACCCTCGCGTTCGTGAGGCCGCGATCTTCGCGCTCGAGCGCATCGATGGGAAGCTCGCGGGCGGCGCCGCAGCAGACGCTTGGGCCTTCGTCCGAGAAGCGGCGGCCGCAAAAATCGCCGAGCCAAAGCTCCTCGAAGCACTCTTGCGAGACCCAGTTGCCGACGTTCGCATCGCAGCCGCACGCGCGATTGCGAGCGGCAAGCAAATGTCCCTCGCGCCGCACATCGCGACGCGCCTTCGCGACAGGAATGAGCGCATTCATGTGCGCCGAGAGCTCGCGGTCGCCCTTGGCGCCATGTGCGCGAAGTCTTCCATCGAAGCGCTCGCCGACGTTGCCACGACGGCCGCTCACGGAGACGACGCGGATCGCGATCTGGGGCCCGACGTCCTTCGGGCACTGGCCAGGATCGACGACGCGCGCGCGCTCACGCTTGCAAAACAGTGGCCTCCGCGAGCAGCCAAGGTGCTCGCAGCCGAGATTCGTTACGCACAACGCGTGGGCACGTGCAAATAGGAGAAACGACGTTGCCCTCATTCCCACGCATATCGCCGGCGGAGGCGCAGGCATTAGTAAGCAACAATGGTTACATTTACATCGACGTGCGATCCGAGCACGAGTTCGAAGCGGGCCATCCTGCTGGCGCATACAACGTGCCGCTCATGCACATGGCTGCAGGTGGCATGAGTCCGAACCCTGACTTCGTCAATGTTATCCTCGCAAGCTTTGGCAGCGAAGCCAACGTGATCGTGGGTTGTAAGGCAGGCGGACGGTCTTTGCGCGCCGCCGAAGCGCTCGTCGCC
>JAHFDZ010000426.1 GCA_023248745.1 Myxococcales bacterium
CACGCTCTGCATCTCCCACTTCGCTCAGCGCCACAGCGATCGCATGCGGGTCATCGCCCCGCTCGATCGCCTCGCGCGAGACGGCGCTACCCGTCAACAAGTCGAACGCGGGAATGTCGTCCACGTACTCGTACCGCTCTGTGCGAAACGCAAACTCGCGCGGGTGATGATGGTGCGCTAAAGCGATCAGGGAAAGATACGTTTTTACCGGCCAAAAGTGATCGCGGTCAGTGACGTGAACCTCAACGCCGCCGCACTGCACTCCCGCGTGCTTGTGAAACGTTGGCTGAAAGGAAAGTGGCCTGACGATTGCGCCTTTGTATCGAAGTGCCTCGTAAGCCCGCGCAAGCTTGTCGCCATCGAGCCACGGAGCTCCGAACATCGTGAAGGGCCGTGCGGTGCCCCTTCCCTCCGAGAGGTTCGTTCCCTCGAGAAGACATCCGCCTGGATAGACCAGAGCGGCTTCGTACGTGGGCATGTTGGGAGAAGGAAGTACAAAGGGCCTCTGCCACTCCTGGGCGTGAAGAGATCGGTCAATTGAGTTGACGGATACAATTTGTAAATAATCTTTACTGATGCCTTCGCGGGCGGCAAAGAGTGCGACCACCTCTCCGAGGGTTAGCGCGTGCCGAATCGGGATTGCTTCGAGGCCTACAAAGGAGCGAAACCGCGCTTGAGGCAGCCGTCCCTCAAGGCTGTCGATGTTGCCTCCGATCGGATTCGGGCGATCGAGCAAGAGAACCCTCACGCCCGCCCTTACGCATGCACGGAGCGCGAGCAGCGCAGTCCACACGAACGTGTAGTAGCGAGCCCCAACATCCTGCAAATCGATCGCAAGAAGGTCTATTTTGGTGAGGTCTTCCTGCCTGGGTGAAAGTGCCTCAAACGTCTCGCCGTACAAGCTCCGCACGAGCACTTGCCGCGAGCCGTCGTCGTCAACCGCTGCCATATCTTGCGCAAGGCCGAGAAAGCCATGCTCCGGTCCGAAGAGAATGCGTGGCCGAATGGCGAGCTCTGCAAACACCTGTACGGCATGCTTGAGGTCACGCGTAACGGACGCCGGATGCGCGAGCAGGCCCACGCGCAGATGGTTCATCTCCTTGACTAACGCCGTTTGCGCCGGAAGTTGTTCGAGGCCGGTTTGTCCCATGCGCGGCATCTTCCGGCGTATTTGCGTCCCGAGACACGTGTTTTTGCTATGAAACAATGTTATAGTGCTGTGAAAGGATTGCATATGCGCCGAGTGCTCGTTGTGGATGACGAAGACAACATCACGTTGGTGCTGAAGACACTGCTGAAGAAGCACGGCTACGAAGTCGAAGTCGCAGGCGACGGCGAAAGTGCCCTTGCGATGATCGATTCGTTCGGCCCTGACGTCATTCTCACGGATGTACGCATGCCGAAGCTTGGTGGTCTCGACCTGCTCGCGGCGCTCAAGGCTAAGCAGTGCGCGGCGACCGTCATCGTGATGAGTGCATACGGCAACGTCGACGTTGCACTCGAAGCGATAAAAGCGGGCGCATACGATTACATTTCAAAGCCGTTCAAGCCCGACGAGGTGGTACTCGCACTTCGCAAAGCGGAAGAGCGGGAGCTTCTGCGTCGTGAAAACCGCGCGCTACGCCAGCAGATTCGCCAGGAGCATCAGTTCGAATCGATCGTGGCGAAGAGTCCGCTCATGGAAGCCGTGTTTCGCACCGTCAGTAAGATCGCGGAGTTCAAGACAACCGTGCTCATCACCGGCGAGAGTGGTGTTGGCAAAGAACTCATCGCGCAAGCGATCCACCGTCAGTCGAGCAAACGTCACGGCCCATTTGTCGCCGTCAACTGCGGTGCCATTCCTGAGAACCTGCTCGAGACCGAACTCTTCGGTCACAAAAAAGGCGCATTCACCGACGCGAGTGCCGACCGGCGCGGCCTTTTCGAGGAGGCAAGTGGTGGCACCCTGTTTCTCGACGAGATTGGAGAGCTTCCATTATCGCTCCAGGTAAAAATTCTCCGAGCGCTTCAAGAAGAAACCATCCGACGTCTCGGCGACTCGAAAGACATCAAGGTCGACACGCGCATCATCGCAGCGACGCATCGCGATCTCGCAAATGAAACCAAGGCTGGTCGATTTCGTGAAGATCTCTACTACCGCATCAACGTCCTGCCGTTGCACATTCCTGCGCTCCGTGATCGCAAGGAAGACATACCGGTTCTCTTGGACCACTTCTTGGCGCGCAACAACGCGCGCATGGGCACAAACATCCGCGGCTTCTCCCCAGCGGCGCGCAAGCTGCTCTTTGAGTACGCGTGGCCAGGCAACGTGCGCGAGCTCGAGAACACGATCGAACGCGCAATGGTTCTTGCCGATCGGGATGTTATCGAACCCAGCGATTTACCGGACCGTTTGCGTCAGGCCTTCGATCCCGTGCATATGCATCTTTCAACCGGTGAGCTATCGATCAAGAAGACGACCACCGCGATCGAAGAAATATTGATCCGTCGCGCGCTTCAAAAAACGAACGGCAACCGAACGCGCGCCGCAGAGATTTTGGAAATTAGTCACCGCGCACTGCTGTACAAAATTAAGGACTATCGCATCACCGATCTGTGATTTCAGTAGCGCGTGACCCACAGCGGTTGAGGGGGATAGTAGGTCGAGCGTGTGGTCCACTGAATCGTTCGTGATGGCGCGACGCGGCCATTCGTCGCTGCGGCAGATACATTTTCATAGACGACCACACGGTTTGGCATGGTGCCTGGGCCCTGGATCCCAATCGATACGTACAGGCGATCTTGGTCCTCGAGATAGAACAAGCCGTACACGCTCGTTTTTGGCAGATCAGCGTCGCTTGCTGAGGCGTCGATCACGCGCGGTGCGATGTCGTAGTCGCGTGTTGCCGCCGACTCGAAGTCGACGTCGTTGGCGTTGAAGAGAAGAATCTCGTTCGTGTGGTGCGCCGCGAGGATCAGCTTGCGCGTGTGGCTGTACCAAACGTTGTGTGTCGTCTGGTTGTTGCCAGCGTTGAGGCGTGTGTTGTCTCCGGCGATGCGCACGTTCGGATCGGCGGTGCCCGAGACGGTCGACGCGTTGTTGTAAATGAGCAAGGCGGTTCCACCGGCGGTTCGGCCACCCATGCTTGCGATGAACAGGCGATCGCGTCCTTCGTCGAGAAACGGAAAGACCGCGTTGCCCAGCATCGGCGACGTAAACGTGCGCGTGGGCGCTATGTTGCCTGTTGCGTGCGTGGCGTCGTGGAACGCGAGCACTGTGCTGCCGAAAGTGTTGGCGACGTAGAGAATGTTCCGCGAGTTGTCTTTCCAGACGCCGTGCGGTTGGGTGAGCGTCGTGTTGTCGCTCGCGGGAATGTCGCCGCCGAAAATGTGGCG
>JAHFDZ010000212.1 GCA_023248745.1 Myxococcales bacterium
CGATATTTTTCGTGAGCCCAAACCGAACACGCGCGTTTTCCTCAGTAAATGTTCCGAACATGCGATCCCAAATGATGAGCGCGCCGGCATAGTTCATGTCGAGGTACTCGTCGTTCGAACCATGATGCACACGGTGATGGGACGGCGTGTTGAAGATGAACTCAAACCAGCGCGGCATCTTGCGAATGGCTTCTGTGTGAATCCAATATTGGTAAATCAGATTGAGTCCACCGGAGATCATGATCAGGCCGGGATCAACGCCGAGCAGCGCCAACGGTGGATAAAAGAGCAACGCTGGGCATGGCGTCCAAGGCTGACGCAGCGCTGTCGATAGATTGTAGTGCTCGCTCGAGTGGTGATTGACGTGGCACGCCCATAAAATTCGAATGCGATGCTCTGAGCGATGAAACCAGTAGTACGCAAAATCCCAACCAAGTAGCGCGGCCGTCCACCCAAGAACACCGGTTCCGAGCGTGAAGAAACGATACTGAAAGAGCCACTTCGCGAGGGCAAAGACGCCGATGTTAATGAGCGCCGTGAACACCAGCGAGACGAGCCCCATCAGAATGCTCGCGGTCGTGTCACGCTTTTCATAACCAACGACGTCGCGTTTTTCGCGAATGTATCGTGCGAGAAGCGCCGCCTCACCGAACAGGCTCGCGAAATAGAGCGGAATTACATAGACCGTCGGCTCAGGTGGCAACCAGGATGGCACGTGAGAGAGCGTAACACGGTCGCTCCCACGCGCTCATGAAGGTAGGCGGTGTCTCGACTCGTGCGCAGGCGGGCGCCGCTTCTTGCCGCTCATATTGTTGGTCAAGGTTTGGCACTACCTACGCAACGGTTCGAGAGCGATTAGAGCGACCTAATTTTGTCGCACTCTTTGATCTCCGCGAATGTCTGCGCGTCGCGGGTGCACTTAAGGTTCTTGACCCAAATCGCGCGGCCGAACTCAGGCTCCTTGGCGGCACGGTCGAGGCACTCTTGCTTCGCCTTTGAGGGAAACGGCACGCTTGCGTTCTCTTTGTTCCAGACCTTCTCGACGTTGGCACAGACGTCGGCTGCAGCTGGTGGTGACAGCATGGTGAACCACACCACGAGACCGCCCACGACCGCGAGCGCAATGAACCCGCCAATGATCCCCAAAATAATTTTTACAACTTTCATCGGTCTTTGCTCCTACCGAGCGAGAAGTTCATTTCTTCCCGCGCGAGCCGCCTTGAGCATTCAGTGTGCCATCTCGAAACGCCGTAACTTTCGGTGC
This sequence comes from Myxococcales bacterium, assembly GCA_023248745.1. GTDB lineage: Bacteria > Myxococcota_A > Polyangia > Polyangiales > Polyangiaceae > JAHFDX01. The sequence goes on from JAHFDZ010000212.1 coordinate 1,265, forward strand.
TCTTGTGCATGAGTTGGGGGGCCAAGAACCCGCCCGACGATGCTGTTTGGGGCCTACTGAGCGACGCGCTCTTTTGAAGCGGGAAGGTTTCCTCCTGGCACGCGTAGAGCCAGTTCGGAGACATGAGGATGACAAACGAACAAGTTCAGAACATTGACGAAGAAACGAGTGGCTCCCCACTTGGAACCATTGGCCTGGGTATCGGTGCGCTCTTGATGGCCGGCGGTCTCTTCTATTGGTTCCTTCAGTTCGAAGCGTCTGGAGCAACGCGCGGCGCCAAGATGTGGTGGCCGATCGCGCTCGCGTACAACATTGGGGGCAAATGGCCGCCAAGCATCGTCATTGGCCTGGTCGGCATTGCCGGCATTGCGCTTGGCGTCCGCGAAATGATTGCGAAGAAGTCGTGAATCGCATTTCGCTCTTGACCATGAACTGTACAAATGTCCAGGTACTAAACCTTTGCAAAGGTGCCCTCTCTGCGAGAATCCTTTGCAAAAAAGGCATCTTCTTGTTAAGGAGTGCCGCAACATGAGTCGTTACACAGGTCCGCGCGTTAAGAAGATGCGAGCCCTTGGCACCGAGCTGCCAGGCTTGTCGGTAAAGAAGATCGAAAAGCGTCCTTACCCACCAGGCCAGCATGGCCAGGCGCGCAAGAAGATTTCTGAGTACGGTCGTCGCCTCATGGAGAAGCAGAAGCTTCGCTACAACTATGGGCTCAGCGAATCGCACCTGCGTCGCTTGGTCGTTGAAGCGCGTGGATCGAAGACAGCCGCCGGCAAAAAGCTGCTCGAGTTGATCGAACGCCGCCTCGACAACGTTGTCTTTCGTGCGGGTTTCGCCCGCACCATTCCAGCTGCACGTCAGCTGGTGTGCCACGGTCACATTCTCGTAAACGGCAAGCGTCTTGACATTGCCTCGTACCGTGTTCGTACGGGCGACAAAATTTCGGTCAAGCCTTCGCACGCAAACTCACAGACTGTTGAGCAAGGCCTCGGTCGTGCTGATCTGCCTGCGGCTCCCTGGCTCGACGTGGTCAAAGAAACGCGCGAGGCTGTCGTAAAAGAATTGCCCGACGAGACGAGCATCATGTTCACGCTCGATGTTCAGTTGGTCGTCGAGTACTACTCGCAGCGCCTGTAAGCGATTCACGTCGTCATCCGGAAAGCGCGCACGTCATCTCCGGCGTGCGCGTTTCTTCGTTTGTTGTCTTCGAAGAGCCCTCAGAAACTCTAAGCTTATGCCGCTTACATTTGCGCACTGTGTATGTGAGCTCGGCCGCCGCGCGCGCTTGATGGAGCGAACCCTCGCCATGAGGGCCGCTTCGTTGCCGGCAACCTGTCGGGATGGCTAGTGACAATTCTGCTTCGTGAGCTCAAGCTGGACGACGGGAACCCGTTCCGAAGGGCACGGCTAAGTGGGAGCGAAAACCGCGATGACATCATGCATGCCTTGGCGCAGCGAAGTAACGCGCGTGTTGCTCCCAATGGCGATGGCGGGCGCGCTCTCGTGTGGTGTCGGCCAAGTGATCGCGGACGCAGGCCAAGTCGCTGGTGAAAAAGGCCAAGTAGTGCTTGCGATCGACACGGATATGGTCGCGGGTGAGGACATCACGAGCGTGCAGGTCGAAGTGTTTGCCGGGGACGCCGAAGTCGACGGCGGCACGAACAAGTATGACGTCAGCGACGCAGGCCTCCGCTTGCCTGCTACGTTCGCGGTAGTCGAAGGGAGCCAAAATAGCGTTGAGGCCACAATTCGCCTCACCGGATTCAAAGCGGACAAGGCCGTCATCTTTCGCGAAGCAAAGATGGTCGTTCCCTCATCGTCACGGAGGCTGCTCCGCATGCCGCTAGAGTGGGTGAATCTTGGACCAAAGTGCCCTGAAGGGCAAACGAGGCTCGCCGGGACGTGTCGGTCGTCGCCCTCCATCTCCGATACCTCCGAACCGAAGGAATTCAATGTTCAGGAAGTGTTTGGTGGAGGAGATGAGCATGGGAACGGAGGCACATGCTTTCCTTCGGCCGCTTGTTTCGAGAAAGCGCTCACAGGGATGCCCACAAGCTATGCTGCTGGGCGTTGCACCATCAGTGACCCAGGAGGGAGCAGCCTCAACATCGGCCTCCGGATCCCACCTGGGAACGGAGGCACGTGCGCTTCGAACAATTGCTTCATTCCCCTGAACAAGGTCGATTCGCTGTCTGATGGCGTTTTCGGGTGGCGATACGCAGACGACAAAAAAATCGAAATTCCGGCCGAATTGTGTTTGTCAAAGAAAGACGCTTACGTCTCGATCGTCGCGTCGAGAGACGACTACCCGTCGAAGACGGAGAAGTTCCCGGTCTGCTCCAGCGCGGGGGCGGTGAAAAATCCAATGCTGGGCAAGGATGCGGGGACCGTGATTGCAGTCGACGGCGGGGGTGACGCTGCCTGGAGGGACCGCTAACCATGCTCGTCCCTTACCGCGTCGGAGACATCATCGCCGGCAAGTACCGCGTCGAGTCGATCCTCGGTGAGGGCGGCATGGGATACGTGCTTTCCGCGACGCACCTTGATCTCGACCAACGCGTCGCGCTCAAGTTTCTAAGGGCCGACGCGCGCAGCGATGCTGACGTCATGCAGCGCTTCGCACGCGAAGCGAAAGCCGCCGCAAAAATCCGAAACGAACATGTGGCGCGGGTTCTTGACGTCGGACGGTTGGAATCGGGCGAGCCCTTCATCGTGATGGAGCATCTCGAGGGAACCGATCTCAAGAAGCATCTGCGCACCCATGGCCCAGTGAGGGTGCCTGACGTGGTGCGCTGGATCATCCAAGCGGGCGAGGCACTGGCCGAAGCGCATGCACGCGGCATCGTTCATCGGGATCTCAAGCCCGCGAACCTCTACCTCACCGATCGAGGCGACGGCACCCATATGGTCAAGGTTCTTGACTTTGGAATTTCCAAGCATCTCGATCCGAGTCATGAAGCGCTCACCAACTCGCAAAGCTTGATGGGCACGCCCTATTACATGTCGCCTGAGCAGTTGACATCACCGAAGAGAGTGGATGCCCGGACGGATCTCTGGGCGCTCGGCGTGATCTTGTTTGAGTTGCTCACGGGTAAGCCACCCTTCCGAGGTGCCACCCTTCCGGAGGTCGTTGCAGCAGTGCTTTCGTCAAAGCCTCCCGGTGATCGCTTACCCGCGAACGTGCCCCGCGGCCTTGGGAAGGTGGTCGACAAGTGCCTCGCCCATGTGCTGAGCGAACGCTATCAAAGTGTTGAAGAGCTCGTGATTGATCTAGCGCCGTTTTGCCCCGACCAAGGTGACGTCTCCACAGGCAGAATTCGCAGGCTGCTTGCGCAATACCATCGAGGGGTCGAAGCCACTGGTGAAGTCCTCCTCGAGCACGTCAACCTCGTTCCTTCGCAGAGCGACCCCACTCAATTGGCTGACGAACGGGCGTCCGATCGCCCTAAGAGTTCGCTGCCAACGGCGGCGCACCGTCCGAACCAGAGTACCGCTGCGAGCCTCGTTGACCGTCCCGTAAGTTCGCTGCCAGCGACAGAGCCGCTTGGCCCTGAAGGAGCTGGCGCGGGAGTGTCTGACCGTCCGAGCTCGCGCGGGCCAACGCAGGTTTTCCAGCCGAACCAGGGCGCGGCGCCATCCTCTGATCTTCCTCCGAGCTCGATCCCCACCACGCAGACATCCAGCGCCGATCAAAACATCTCAGCGCTTGCTGCCGAGCCTGCGGAGAGCACCCAGAATTCGTGGCATAAGACGAACGAGCGCACGGGTCTTCAGTCACCAGAAAAGAAGCGAAGAGTTGCGCGCCTCCTTGCCGGGATGTCTGTTGCGGCCGCGTTGGCGATCGCAGGGCTCATTGCTCTTCGCGCCCCGTCAGTTTCGCCCAACACACTTTCCTCGTCGGTGCAGCCGGTCGCTCCGACGCGTTCTGCGCAACCATCGGTTTCGAACCCTCCTCTCGCTGTTGAATCCCCCCCAGCTGGTTCCGCGAGCACTGCGCAACTCGAAGGCGCGCCCCCAAAGCCGCAGGCATCCGCTGCACGTCCAGCGCACCGAGCGAGTGCTGCTGCGCCTCTGAAGCCTAGCGTTCCGGAACCGCCACCGCCTGCTACACCTCCACCGGAAACGAAAGTGAATCCACTGAAGCCGTTCGAAACGATCCACTAAGGAGCCATGGCATTGCGACGAGCGAGCGCGTTTGCATTCGTAACTTCGATTGCACTATTCCACCAACCCTCCTTGGCGGCCGAGCCCATACCCGTATCGCCGAGCGCGAAGGCGCCACTGACGCTCTCGGAGTCCCTGGTCGGCCAAGATCGCGAGCAGTACGAGGCAGGCAAATTGGCGTTCCAATCCACCAACTATGCGGGCGCGCTAATCTTCTTTGAGGCCGTCTATCGACGCGTGCACGATCCACGTCTGCTTTGGAACATGGCCGCATGCAATAAGGCGCTCGCTCGCTACGCCCGCATGCAGGACGTGTTGCGCCTTTACATCGCAGAAGGGAAAGACGTCATCAGCGAGACTGAGCGAGACCAAGCGAAGGCGGCAATCGTCGCGGTTGATGCGCTCGTCGTGCGCGCTAGGGTGCAATCCAACGTTGATGGATCTGACGTCTACGTCGACGACGATCGCATCGGTCGCACGCCTCTCACCGAGCCACTTCGTCTCGACGTGGGCGAGCATCGTGTGCGCGCGATGAAGGAAGGATACGTCGACTTCATCGAGCGTGTTTCTGTGGGTAGCCAGAGGGTGATGACGCTGAACATCAAGATGATCGCGAAGCCGCTCCTGCCCGCCCATCTTGTGGTGCTTGCCGGACCGGAGCAGACGATCGCGATCGACGGCCGAACAGTTGGCACGGGTCAATGGGACGGAACCGTTAGCCCCACGCGACATCGCGTTCTTGTGACTGGCAAGGGCATGAACTCGTACGCGAACGATGTGAGCCTACGCCCAGGCGAAGAACAAAAACTCTACGTCAAGTTGGAGCGTCGCTCGAACCTTGCGACGTGGCTTTGGATTGCCGGAAGCGTCGCACTCGCCGGTGGTGTGGCGACGACGGTGTACTTTGCGACCCGAAGTACGGGTCCAGGTACGGTGCAAACCAAGGATCCCGATAAGTCGGGCATCACCTGGCCCGGCGGTCCCGTGGTAATGCCGTCGTTTCCAATTCCGATGAGCGGCCCTACCTCGTCCGAATAGGGTCTTTCCGTGGGCTTGTTTGCATGCTTTTCGCTCAGGCCAATCCGACTTGCCGAGTAACATGAGGCCACATGGAGTTACAGATGGCGGCATTGGGACTCGTCATGTTGGCGTGTTTGCACGCCGGCAAGTAGATCTCGCCAAATCGCGCGATCCATTTCGTCAAGAAAATGAACCGCAGTTGCTGCAGACGGTAAGCCCGCTTGGATGGCTCGTTCTGCTGGAACTCTGGCGTGTGCCTCCTGTTTCAGCTTCGCAATCGCCTCCTGTGCGGCGGCCTGCAGCGCGCGTGCATCGTCATCGCTTAGCTCGGTCATGATCCACTGGTGCACGTCCCACGAGAGTGCCGCGTGCGAGAGCTCATCCTTTGCGATGGTCGACATCGCGTTGGCGATGGCTTTGTCCTTTGCGTTGCGACCTTGATGAAGCGCGATCAGCGCGCCGTACGTCTCACGGATGCAGCCCTCGACCATATTTTCGATTGCGATCTCTTTCAGCGGGCGCAGGCGTTGCCGAAGACCGCGGTACTGGGGTGGAGACGATCCATGCGCCTTGGCTAACGTGGCCATGACTTTCGCGTGGCGCACCTCGTCGCGCTTCGCCTCTTTGGATCGCGCGATGAGAGATTGCGGCGCGTTATGGTAGGTAAGTTCATTGACCATATGCGCGAAGGCATCAACCGACGCACGTTCGAGTAGCGCCGCGTCGGCGAGCAGATCACCGATCGTTTGAGAGCGCGATGGTGGGGCGCGAAATCCCTCAGGCCGGCGACCGCACGACTGATCGCTCGCACTTTGGTGCTTTTCATACTCGCAATGGAGCGTCCAGTAGACGCTGACCACGCCCGCGTCAGTGGTCGTTTTGTGTTCGACCGCTGAGCAATTTCCGGTCGACGTATACTCTTCCCTCGGCAGCGTGCGATCCGATGCATCTGCCTCAGCGGGCGGTGGGTTGTACTTGCAGCGCGAAACGCACTCGCTCCCGCTAAACACGAAAGGACTGTACGCGGCGGGCGTCGATAGCAGCGTGTCTTGGTAGCTGAGGTTGGCAGGGTTGGGTGGTGGCCCGGCGCACCGCACCAGTGCGGGTCCTGTAAGCAAGATCCCGAGGAGCGTTCGTTGCAATCGAAAGCGTGTCATCGAGACTGAGCATGAAACGGGCATCCAGCGAGTGCAAGACGCCCGCGCAGCTACCGCCAGCCGCACGCAATCGTTAAGAAAGTGAACATCATGCGCAGTGCCGAAACGACCGCTTGCGTCCAAATTTTCAATGTCGGTTCCATTCTGAGTTTTGGTGCCATATGAGGGGCTGTGCCGTCGCTTCACGCCCCAAACGGACTGGCCGATTTGCGCCGTTATCTCGACGGGTCGATTCGACCGTCGACGCTCGTCGACTTGGCCCAGCGAGTGGGCCTGACGCTGATCTCCGGCGTGGGTGCTGCAAGTGAACATAGGGTTGGTCATCGCGCCGCATTCGGTGCGCGATGATTCGGACGGTCGATATCGTGATGACGCCGGCAGCGGCTGCGGATCCCGAGCAGGTGCGTGAAGCCTCCGAGGTGGCGGCCGGCTGGCGGGCTGGGCAAGCCCGTGGTGTGCGCGTCGAAAAGCGATCGATTGATGCGCGCGGGCGCCAGGTCAAGATGCAGCTTCGCGTCGCAATCGATGACGAGCACGCCTTTGAGGACGCGGCGATCGGTCCTCCAGAGCTCGCCGACGTTCGCAACAAATCCAAAGTGATTATCGTCGGCTGCGGGCCTGCGGGAATGTTTGCTGCGTTGCGATGCATTGAGCTTGGCCTGTGTCCGATCGTGCTCGAACGAGGCAAGGATGTTCGCGCGCGAAGGCGCGATCTCGCGACCATCACGCAGCAAGGCATCGTTGATCGCGATAGCAACTACTGCTTTGGGGAGGGCGGTGCGGGTACCTACAGCGACGGGAAACTCTACACGCGCAGCGGCAAGCGCGGCGACATTGTGGCGATCCTTCGCACACTCGTTGCATTTGGCGCGAGTCCCGACATCATGGTCGACGCGCATCCACACATCGGAACGAACAAGCTTCCCGGAATTATCACCACGATGCGCGATGCAATCATCTCGGCAGGAGGTGAAGTGCGATTCGGCGCACGAGTTGTCGACTTCGTGCTCGAGAACGCATCGATGCGCGGGGTAGTTCTCGCCAGCGGGGACGAAGTGATCGCGTCGCAACTCATTCTCGCCACCGGTCACTCGGCGCGCGACATTTTCGAACTGCTCGATCGACGCGGCATCACGATCGAGCGCAAAGACTTCGCGATGGGCGTTCGCATCGAGCATCCGCAATCGATCATTGATGCGGCGCGCTACCACGCGGCCGTGCGTGATCCACACTTGCCACCTGCGAGCTACAACGCGGTGGAGCAGGTGCACGGGCTGGGCGTCTATTCGTTTTGCATGTGCCCTGGTGGCATCATCGCTCCTTGCGCGACGGCACCCGATGAGGTTGTCACCAATGGTTGGAGTCCTAGCAAACGCAACAACCCATTTGCCAACAGCGGCGTCGTCGTCGAGATTCGTGGTCCTAAGGGCGACGGCGGTACGCTCAGCGGCGTTCGCTATCAACGCGAAGTCGAGCATCAAGCGTGGATTGCGGGCGGCCGGACTCAGGTAGCTCCTGCTCAACGAATGGTCGACTTCATTGACGGTCGCGAATCGGTCAACCTGCCTGACTGTAGCTATCCGCCTGGTATCGTTTCCTATCGCGTCGATGAGCTTCTTCCCGCCGATATTGCGCAACGCTTGCAGCTTGGCTTTCGCGCGTTTGGCGCAAAGATGAAAGGCTACCTCACCAACGAGGCCGTCATCGTTGCGGTGGAGTCACGCACGTCCTCACCTGTGCGGATCCCACGCGACACCGAATCGCTCGAGCATCCGCAGATTCATGGTCTCTTTCCGTGCGGCGAAGGCGCTGGTTACGCCGGAGGCATCGTGTCTGCTGCGATCGACGGTGTGCGATGCGCCGAACGTGCAGCTGCGCGCATTACAAGTGCCAGTGATTTGTAGAAGGCGACGCGTGGGACTAGCGCAGCGGTCGCGCTTGGCGTGAAAACTCTGTGCATAGTGCAGCTGCCGCCATCGCTACGTTGAGTGACTCTGCTGCGCCTGCTCGCGGAATCGAAATCACCGTCGCTTCTGCAGCGCCACGAACGGCTTCAGAAAGGCCGTGCGATTCACTGCCGAGCACCAGCACCGCCGGTCGCTTGAGTTCGACATCGAAAATGGGCGCGCCACCCATGTCTGCAAAGTACAGACTCGCGCCCGCCGCAGCACAATGGGGCAGCTCGTCGTAGAGACGCGCGTAGCGTACTTGCACGCGAAAGAGCGAACCCATTGTCGATTGAACGCACTTCGGGTTGTAGACCTCCATGCAGTCTTGACTGCAGATCACTTGCTTGACGCCGAACCAATCGGCGATGCGTAGAAGGCCGCCCATGTTGCGCGGATCGGCGATGCCATCGAGCGCGAGCACCAGTTCGTTGGCAGATGGAGCACGGAACTTCGGCTGATCGGGCATCACCGCTATTGCAACGAGCTCGTTGCCTTTCTCGAACGTGCCCACCCGATCAAGTTCGTGCTCGGGCAAAACGTGAACAGGAACCTTCTTGGCGAACGCTCGAACGAACGCAGCGCCTTCTTGCGTTGCGAGAACCATCTCGGTTTGAAAGGTCGATCCCAGGAGCTCTTCGACGACCTTGCGACCCTGCACGAGAAAGCGTTTGTTCTCGGCTCGAAATTTTTTCTGCTGAAGTGCGCGGACGCGTTTGAGTTCGGCTTGGGAAATCATGGGAGATAGTTCAGTACCTTAACGAACATGACGCGCGACCACATCGAGCGATCGCGCGCCTTGTTAGCACAGAGAAGAGGCTGCCTACTTCGACGCTGCCTTTTCCTTCTTCTTCTTTTGCTTCTCGGCGGTGGTGAGCTTTGGCTTGTTCGTCTTCTTCGGCTTCTCTTGACCCTTGGCCATGGCGAACCTCGTTGCGTGCGAGGACGTGAGTGTCCTAAATCCGATAATAGAGGGTTTACGCCTGCGAGCGAAAGTAAACGCGTGCGGCGCCTCCTCAGTTGCACGTTGTGTAGTACTGAATCTCGGGCGTGAACTTGCGCGGGTTGCTCGTCCAGTTCGTAGGGCAGATGTGCACGTGGTAGCGATTGGTGAGCAAGGTCTGGTTGCTGTTGTCGATGATGTCGTGCGCGTGGCCGTTTTGCGCATCAAAGCCCGTCAGGACTGGCGTCGCGCCGCTGAGCTCCGTGCAGCCCATGACGAGCGTTCCGTCGCACATCATTCCGTAGAGTTCGATCGTTGCGGTGCCTGGTTCAGTCGCAGTTGTGAAACCCAGCTTCGCGAGCACCTGAAGGGGCCCCTTCGATGTCGTGTGGTAGTGGTAGTTGCCCTGATTTTCGGGGTGCCCGTTGTAGTCGTCGAAAGTGTATTTCTCGTTTTCGATGTTGTCGCCCGGCGCCGCGAGCGGGTTGAACATGATCACGCTGTTGATAGCGACGCCCGCTGATCCCATCTTGTATTCCTGACTGGATGTGCCGACCGTTCCGTCGATCAGGCTGGACGTGAT
>JAHFDZ010000213.1 GCA_023248745.1 Myxococcales bacterium
GCCTCGATCCACTCGTCAGTGGTGAGCTTTCCGGCGTCGAGTGCGTTTTGGTAGAGAACCGCCGCATGCTCGAGGCTGCCTTGTTCCCAGCCGCTGCGGGCCGACGTGATGAGTTCAATCCCGCGCGTATCACTGGGGGCATCCGTTTTCTGTGCGCTGGATGCACGGTTTTGTGCGAAACCGACTCGCGGCGAACCGGCGACAAGCGCCAAGAGGACGCACGCCGAAATCAGCTTCGAGAGCGCGAAACGCACTTTTGGAGGGTATCCCGGGCTAGCGGCGTCTCGCAAGGAATGGGGCGGGCACTTACGGAAACGGTTGCGCAGGTCTTCCTCGCTGGTGGAAGAAGCGAAAGTTGCCGGTGATATGCCCGCGGCAGGGTGGCGGAGACCCGCTTCCGTCGGAACAAACCTCGCGTGGATCGGCGAGATAGAGATCGAACGAGCCCTCGTTGAGGCGTTCTTGAGCGTCGGCGGCTGCGACGTCACCCGTGAAGAGGGAAGTAAACGTCATCGTGCTCGAGCCTTCGCGGGTGGGTTTCACGCCGCACGTATCGGGAGGCAAACCCGCGGCGTCAGAGCACTCACCGTTGGGACCCAGTCGCACGCGACTGAGTGCGTAGAGCACCACATTTTGCGTATGGCAGCTGCGACCGAGACCGAGCGTTGCCTGGACAATCGCGGGGCTGGGCTCGGGAACAAGTGGCACGCCGGGTGGCGTAATTTCGGGCGAGATGCCCACGAGTAGCGGCTGCCCAAGGAACTTCTTGCGAATATTGTCACTTTGGTTGACTACAATTGAGACGCCGTCCGCAAAGTTCTCGTAGTCGCTGCCATTTTGGATGCGAAACATCAGTGTATTTTCGCGGTAGGGAAGCGAGCTGAAAAAATCGGGATTCAGGTTGAATTCGCCCTCCCAGCATCCGCGGACGTTGAGCGATCCCGAAGCGGCGCCCTCGCCTGAGGCGAGCGAGCAACTCATTAGAGTTGTTGCCGCGACACAGAACGAGAGAGCCAACGCACGTCTTCGGAACATTGTGACCACGAACGTACCAGCTCCTGTGCGCCTTCTCGAAAAAGCTGGGAAACTCTGCCGTCAGCTCGTTCCCATTGCAATGCGCCCGCCGCCAAGCACGCGCTCGCCCTCGTAAAGGACCGCGATCTGTCCTTTTGCTACGGCGCGCACCGGGCTCGGAAAGGAAAGCGACATATGGTTGCGGTCCACCGCAGAGACAATCGCAGCAGCGCCGTCGTGCCTGTATCGCACGCGCGCGCGAACTTCTTGACCGGTGGTGAGAACGATTCCCGGCGCGAGCACGACGTCGTCGAGAGTGGCTTGGACGCATCCAAGGGCTTCTTGAGTCCCGACGTGGACGGTGGCTGAAATAGGATCGATCGAAGTTACGAATGCGGGTTTCCCGAGGGATAGTCCGAGGCCCTTGCGTTTGCCGACCGTCACGGTGTGCAAGCCTTGGTGTTGGCCGACGACGTGACCATTTTCGTCAAGGATGTTGCCAGGACGAATGCGCTCCTTGGCGCGCCGCTCGATGAATTCCGCGTACGCGCCCTGGCGTGAACCAACGAAGCATAGTTCTTGGCTCTCTCCTTTGGTGGCGCCTGGAAGGTTGCGCAGAACGGCTTCGGCGCGCACTTCGGCCTTCTCGCTGTCGCCAAGCGGAAAGACAAGTTTGCTGACGAGTTCGTGTGGCGTTGCGTAGAGAAAGTAACTTTGATCCTTCTGTTTATCTCTGCCCTCGGCGATGTAGGCGCGGCCTTCTTCGTCGGTGCAGGCTTTCGCGTAGTGTCCGGTTGCAATCTTGGTTGCGTTGAGGCGTCGCGCGATTGCGAGAAGTTCGCGAAGTTTGACGGTGCGGTTGCACGCGGTGCATGGGCTGGGCGTTTCGCCATTGAGGTAGGCGTCGACGAACGGATCGACGATCGCTTCGCGGAAGAGCTCGCGCCGATCAAACGTGTAGTGCGAAAAAGAGAGGGCGTCTGCGGTACGCTTGGCGTCGTACTGATCTTCGGGTGCGCAGCAGCGACCGTGCGAGCCGGGGCCATCGCCCGGGTAGTCCCAAAGATGAAGTGTGACGCCGACGACTTCGTAGCCTGCATCGACGAGCCTTGCGGCTGCTACACCGGAATCGACGCCGCCACTCATCGCTACGATGACACGCTCTTTCATTGGGGGCCGGGCTCATAGCACGATACGCTATTGCCCATGAGCATTCGAGAACGCGTATCCGCTGATGAATGGAAGGTTCGTGTTGAATTGGCCGCGGCCTATCGGCTCGTAGCGCTCTTTGGTTGGACCGACTTGGTGTTCACGCACATCTCGGCGCGCGTGCCTGGGCCGGAACATCACTTCTTGATCAACCCCTATGGAATGCTCTTCGAGGAAGTGACGGCCTCGAGTCTCGTGAAGGTCGACCTCGAATCCAATATCCTTCTCGACACAGGATATCCGGTGAATGCCGCTGGGTTCACCATTCACTCAGCGATCCATCAAGTGCGTGAAGACGCAAAAGCGATCATGCATCTTCACACGCTTGACGGCAATGCCGTGGCGGCGCTCAAGGAGGGTCTGCTGCCTCTCAACCAGACCGCGCAGCTCGTCACAGGTGACCTTGCGTATCACGACTATGAGGGCGTCGCCTTCGATCACGCGGAGCGACCTCGGCTTCAAAAAGATCTGGGCGACAAGAACGCGATGCTGCTGCGCAATCACGGCACGCTCACAGTTGGGACGAGCGTCGCCGCCGCATTCGCACGCATGTACTTCCTCGAACGTGCCTGCTCCATGCAAGTAAGAACGCTTGCCCAATGCAATGAAGGGCGTTCGCTTCACCCCACTGCACAGGCCGTCATCGAAAAGAACGTGATGATCGGATCGATGGGCGCGGCAGCCGCCAGCGAGGTGATCTTGTGGCCTGCGCTCATTCGCAAACTTGAGCGAATGGACCCGAGCTATCGCTCGTAGCGCTCAGGTCACCTGCCTCAATCTCTTGGTCAGTATCTCCACCGCTCGTGCGTGCAGGCGGCTACCCCACGACTTTGAGAGACCCATTTCTGCAGCCGCTTCTTCGATCGTCAAGTTACTGAAGTAAACGCGCTCGAGCATCGTTCGTTCCGCTTCTGGGAGCGTTGCGACGGCCGTCCGCAGGGCGATTTGCAGCTGGTGCTCTTCGACTTCTCGCTCGGGAGAGGCGGCACGCTCTGGCACGAGGCCGACGGTCTCTGCGTATTCGGCCGTCATGTAGCCGAGCGACATCGCGGTCGCGACGTTGAGTAAGTAGTCGTCAAGTTGATTTTCTGTTCCTGCGGATGGATTGCTCTGTGCAAACGTCTCGCGATCAAGTTCGTTGGCCGCAATCGCTGCTCGTACGCGTTGGTGCAGCCTTCGTGGCAACGTTGCGTTGGTCCTCAGGCCATCGAACATGGCACCGCGGACACGTAAGATGGCCCATGCGCGAAACGGAACTCCCCTTGATGGGTCGAACCCGCGCGCCGCGCGAACCAGGCCTTCGTGTCCGCTGCTCGTCAAGTCATCGAGCTGTAAGTTCGACGAGATTTGGCGCCTCAGTTGGAGCGCAACGCCTCGCACGACGTCAATGTGCTCTCGCACGAGTGCATCGACGGTCGCTTGGTCAATTTTATGAACTATCGACGCCGTCATCGTCGAGGAGGCTAAACGATCCTCCATTGAGAGGGCCATTGGAGAATCTGGAGTGCGCGCTTTACTGTTTGGTGGATAAGACGTCGCGTTATGATGATTTGCGATGCCAGGCGACTCGAATTCGAACCCGCTTGCGAACCGCTGCGGAAGCTGTGCGCGGTTCGTGCGTGTGAGTGAACGAATTGAAGCGACTGGGGAAGTGATTCGCGTAGGGGAGTGTTTGCTTGCCGTGTGGCCCTCTCCGCTGCGGGAGACCGGGACGTGTTCTCAGTATGTGCAACGAGGCTCGTTTCAAGCGTCGCTCGCGAAGAAGCCTGCATTTACAAGGACGCGTACGCGCGTGCCGTCTCAACATTCTGCTGGATCGGGGCCGCCGCGATCTGCGCTCACCCTTTCACTGCCGGAGGATTTGCTCGACATGGATGCCGAAGAATTTCGAAGTGTACTGCGTGAGGTCATCGCCGACGAGTTGGGAATCGGCGAAGTCGAGCTGGGTGGCAGATGGCAAGGCGGCGAGATCGTCATGAGACCGGGCAAGGAGGGGACGCAAGAGAAGCGCGTTCCACTCGAGGCTTTCTTTCGGAAAGTAGTCAACTTGCGTGACAAGTTGCGCGTGCTTGAGCAAAAGGTGAACGCCCACCCAAAGCTGACCGATGAAGAAAAGGTGCAGCTACAGCAATATGTAACGGGCTGTTATGGCGCACTCACCACGTTCAACGTGCTCTTTGCCAATCGCGATGATCAGTTCATCGGTCAAAAGGGCGACGATTGAAGACGACGTTGGCATCGCTTTCTCTTATCGCGCAAGTCGCAACTTTCGCGTGCGGTTGCGGTGCTCACGTTGAATCGCCTGCGAACGCAGCGAGTTTGGGCGAGCCATTGACGTTCGCGTTTCGTTCGCTCGACGAGAAGCCTGCCGATGCAGAAAGTTATCGCGGCAGGCCACTGGTCCTGTCGTTCTTTTCGACCGGCGATCTATCGAGCCAAGCGCAGACGAATTTTCTCGTCGTGATGGCGGGGCACGATGCCGGCAAGGTTGGGTATCTGCTCGTCGCGCTAGAGCCGGCTTCGCAGCGTGAGCTCATCGAGATTTATCGGCAAACACTGAGGGTGCCGTTCGCAGTTGCCATCGCAGACGATCGCACGCTTGCGGGCGAATCAAAGTTCGGTCCGATTCCGCACCTGCCGACCGTCATTGTGCTCGATGGTGCTGGCAAGTTAGTCAAGCGATTTGACGGTCACGTCGCAACGTCACAGGAGCTTCGGTCGGTGTTGCGGGAACTAAAGTGACACGACGGTCAGCTCGAGATCGCGAGACTAAAACCCGCCATCCATCAACACGGCAGCGTCAGTTTGCGGCAGGCCACCGTCAGGATTTTTCATCCATGCGCAAGGGTCGCCTGCCGATTGAATATCGAGACCGTCGAAGCACAATGCTTCCGTTCCTTTACCAATGGCGCTGTTCACAAATGCCGTAAGCGACGGCTCATCGATGCAGGTCGCAGTGTACGTTGCACCCCAAGCCGCGGCTGCAATCGGCGTGTCAAGCTTCATGTCTTGCGTCATCACGACACGCGCTGCCGGCGTGCAAAGTGCGTCGCGCGCGTTCTGATAAGAACGGGTAAGCGCCTTGACGACATCGGGGCACTCGGTTTGCTCGCATCGGTACCCGAGCACGACGGCACCATGTTCGAGGTTGTGAACGTACATTTCGCGCGATACCGGTACGTCGTAGATGCGATAGGCCGCCCACTGTGGCCAATGATCCCCGCCGCTTGGCGGGTTGCTCGCGTATGCAACCGGTGAACACATCTCGACGTGAATCGCGTTCGTGAGTGGGATGTTGCGCGTGACCACAACCTTGCATTCTTTTTGGCCGGGAAGCGGCCCCGCGTCAGGGTAGGTGGTTGTTACCGTTTTGGGGCCCGGTGCCGCGCCATCGGGCAGGTCAGTGAGCCTTCCCGAACAAGCGCCCATGGTCGCGAATCCGCCTAGCCCGAAGGTGGCTACCAAAGTTGTGGCAAAAAGCGGCAATGCCCTCATAGACCACACGGTAGTGCGTCTCTGCTCAATTCGCCAACATGGTTCCGAATGTTGACGAAGTTATGAACTAGCTAGCTAGCTCTTCAGCAAATCGATGAGTTGCGGCTTGACAACCTTGCCGAGCGCGTTGCGCGGCAGCTCTTGCATGATCGCGATCGTTCTCGGGCACTTGTATGGCGCAAGGTGCTCTTTGCAGTGTGCGATCAAGGCGTCCGAATTGCATGCCGCGCCGTCTTTGAGTGTCACCGCAGCCGCGACGCGTTCGCCCCAGATGTCGTCCTTTAGACCGACCACTGCCGCGTCCGAGACAGCGGGATGCTCGCGCAAAACCTCTTCGATTTCGAGTGCGCTCAATTTGTAGCCACCGCTCTTTAGAATATCGACGTTCGTGCGACCCAAGATGCGCAAGTATCCGCGCTCGTCTCTGACGACTGTGTCGCCGGTACGAAAATAGCGGTGCCCATCGCGAGACACAAACGCAGCGTCATTGGCTTCCGGCCGTTCGAAGTAACCAAGGAAGATGCTCGGTCCTGCAACCCAGAGTTCACCTTCATTGGCGTCGAGACCGTTTTCATCAACGATGCACGTCGAAACGGAAGGCAGCGGCTTGCCGACGGTGCCAGGCCGGCGATCGCCGTGGAGTGGATTTGCGGCGCCAACGCCGATCTCGGTCATGCCGAAGCGCTCGAGTGGATACTCGCCGGCAATGTTCGCCCAGCGCTCTCCGACCGAGACGGGGAGGGCCGCGCTACCGCTTGTACAAAGACGAAGCGCGCGGGCGCTTGCGGCGTAACGCCGTTGTTTGCTTGCGTCACTCGCGCCAAATTCGTCAAGTAACTTGTGTGTCATTGTGGGCACGGCCATCCAGATGCTGCCGCGAGCGAAAGTGTCCCAGATGGTGCTGGCGTGAAATTTGGCAAGAAAGTTGACTGATGCGCGGCGCCCAAGTGCCGTGAGGGCGGCGATGCAGAGGCCGTGCATGTGGTGCAGCGGGAGCGCATGAATCAGCGTGTCGTCTTGGGTAACGGCCCACGCGTCCCCGACCAGGTCTTGTTGCGTTGCGAGGTTTCCGTGCGAGAGAACGGCTCCTTTTGGCTTGCCGGTGGTGCCACTTGTGTAGAGTTGCAATGCAGGATCGTTCGGAGCGGGCAGGTGCGGACGAAACACGCCGGAGCCACTCGCGATCGTCTCGACCCGAATGTGAGGCACGCCCTGCTCAATGGCCATCGCTTCATACGCATGGGAGGTGAGAACGCGACGTACCCGAGCGTCCTCGCAGAAGTATTTGCGCTCGAGCGTTGGGTGCAGCGGTGAGAGCACGATCGCGACCCCGCCGGCGAGCCAAACGCCGAAAAGAGCTTCGATGAAAAGTGATCCAGGTTCGATCAATATTGCGACGCGTTCACCTGCAAGTGCGCCTCGTTCCGCAAGAAAATCCGCGATGGAGATCGCACGCGCAACAAGGTCGCAAGCCGCGTGGTCGCCACCGCTGTCGGTAACGAGTGTCTGTCGTTGCCCTTCAAGCGCGAGAAAACGTAACGCCGGTGTCATCAGTGAACGTCGCCGACGAGCACGAGCAGGGCGGGCACAATCACTTCCTCGGGTGATGCGCCGCCTGAAATCGCTGCACCGTTGCGATCGAAGGCAAAGCCATGATCCCCAAAGATCGCAACAAGTGAGCGATTGGGCAGGGCATCGACGTATCGCCCTATCAGGTCCGCAAGTTCAGCCGCGATGTCGACGAGAGCAGGCATCACGCGATTTCGTGCGCCTTCGAGTCGCGTGTCAACGATATCGAGCTTGTGAATGTCGCGGACACCAACCTTGGTGCGGCGAATTGTTTCTGCTGTGCGTCCTCGCACAGGTTCGCTCCACGCTTCGTCGTCAACGGGTGCACGCAGCGCTTCGAGGCCGCGTGCAAGTACGTCGAGCTGTCGTGAGGTCGTGGTGGGAAGCGCACTCCAAAGGACGGTTTGGTCGGCAATGCGACCCTTGCCTACGAGCTTCTGCTCGAGACGCGTTCGAAGAAGCTGCCCCAAGTCCCAACGAAGCTTACTCACGTAGAGAAAGTGTGTGTGGCGTGCGCCATGAAGCCGGGCCGCGCGAGCAACCCAGTCTGGCAAGTCGCAGAGCATGCGCGGACGCTTTGCCGCGGCGCCGAAGGTCGAAAATGCATCCGTATAGTTACGAATAAAGTGCTCGCGAAAGTCTTCGCAAGCGTCGCGCATCCGCGCATCCACTGTGCCAAGTGCGACGGCGCTCGCGAGGGGTAAGTAGGCTTCTGTAAGTAATTTTTCGAGCGATGAAAGCGGCTGCGGTCCTTTCGCCTGCGCCAATTGACGCGCCCAAAGCCCCGCACGCTCGATTCCTATCGTCTCGCCAATTTCCGCGATTGGATCGCGGCCCGTATCGAGCGCTGCACCTTCCGGCAGAAGGGCATCTGAGAGTGCGATCGTCGAGACATACGCTGGCAACGACGCATCCTCATGACGCAGGTAGAGCGCGATCGCGCCGTCTTGCGCGATTCTAGCCAGATGGCCAAGGGCGCTGGCGTCGTCGGGCGCAAGTGCGCCTTGTGCGAACTTGGTCAAGTTGTGGAACGAAATTGCAACGTGGTGAAATCCGCTCTTCTGTGCACGAAGCAGCATGCAAGCGATGCTTGCGGCAAAGTCGAGGCCCCTCGGATCTTCGTCCAAAGCGTCTCCTTGAAGTGCAAGCGCGGTGTCGAATTGTTCCTCCACTTGATACGAAAGCGGACGCCTCGGTTGCAGCGCCACATTGACCCAAAGGCAGTGTGCGAAATCCGCTTGCAGTTTTGCGACCACATCACCCTCCACAAAGCGCACCCCGCCGAGCCAAGGTTCGGAAAACGGGAGGGTCGTTTGAAGAGAGGCGGAGCCCATGGGCTCATCAAGCCACATTGTCAAATAACGGGCCACTTTGTGGAGGTTGCCGCAAGCTCATCCACAAGTGGGAAACCTATCTCTGGCGGAAGACGCCTTGTAATGGCCCGTCGCCCCGAAACCTATTGGCAACAGAAGGGACTGCGGACAGCGCGACGGGCGCCGGCGCAGCACCTCTGGAACTCAAACGCGAAGGGGTAGATTCATCATGAAGACACGATTTTTTGCAGCGCTTGCCGCGACGGTTGCGATGGCTCAACTCAACTGCGGAGGCGCGGGTGTCGTCCCTGCCGATGTGGCTGTTGTGCCTCAAGACCCTCAGGCCAGCTATGTGCAGCTTAAAGATCTCACCTTCAAGGAGCTCATGCCCGGCGTGCTTGCGATTGCACCACTCGCTGGTGACCCGAATACTGGCGCGCACGACACGTTGGTCCGTTTCACGGCCGGCAAATCGCTCCCTTCGCACTTCTATACCAACGCTCAAAACGGTTTCGTCCTTGAGGGCACGCTCGAGCAGCCAACGCCTTCAAATCAGTCAAACGTGGTGACGATGACGGCGGGTTCATCGTTCTACTTCCCGGCGAAGGCCGAACACAGCAGCAGCTGTGCTCCTGGCAAGGATTGCCTCTTCCTGATTCACCAGGATGGCGCATTCGACTTCGTTCCCAACACAGCGACCGTCGCTACCGACAAGGTTCCGCAAAATCCGGACGCGATGTTCACGCTCGCGTCTTCGCTCAAGTTTGATAGCGCGGTTCCAGGTGCGGTCGACATGGCGGCTGTGCGTGGCGATCGCACAACCGGTGCGCACACCACCATCATCCGCGTAGCTCCAGGTGCTTCGCTTCCGTCGCACTACTACACAAACGAAATGCGCGGGATCGTTCTTTCGGGTCCGCTCGAGCAACCTGCGCCTGCCAACGAAACCGTGCCGTCCTCCCTTGTTCTCGGATCGTTCTTCAAGTTTGCCGGCAAGTTGGCACACGGCACGACGTGCAAGGCAACGACGCCGTGCACTTTCTACGTGCACCAGCCAGCCGCGTTCGATCTTGTGATGGTAAAGTAAATTTACTAAAATCGGCACTGACAGGTCTATTGGGTCGCCTCCATGGACCTGTCGAGTTTAAGGGAGATCACAAAGTGAGCACTTGGCTCTTTCGCCCCTGCGTCGTGGCCTGCTCCGCCGCGTTGCGGTCTAAAATGTTGAGGACCACAACCGATGCAGTCGCTCGGCGCTTCAAAGGGCGTAAACCGCTCCGACGATAGCTTGGCGACGCAGGCCGAGATTGCGGGCTGATCAGGGACGCTTGCGATCACTTCGCCGCTATCGGGCACGAACCGCGCGGTCGCGAGTACGTATTCGCCGGCTCGTGTGCATCGGCATAGCGCGTCCACCACGTGGGTCATGATGGTTGTCACGGTGGCGGGGGGAATTTCGCCCACTCTCGCCCAAGTTGCTGAGCGATCGCTCAACGAACACCCGACCGAAGACGCTGTGGGTGTGCGCGCGTTGTCTGCGGCTGTGGTGGAACTCCCTGGTGGGGTAGCGTTGGGCGCTTGAGAGGCGGGTGCACAACTGATCAGGAGGAGAGCCGTTGCGATGCAGATGACGAATCGTTTTTCCACGCTCTTGTCGACATCTATCGCGTCTGTTTGTTTCTCGCAGGTCCCAATTGGACTCCGCGGAGAGAAAAAACGGAGATCGTCGTAATGCTGAGCCAGCTGGCGACCTAAGGCCGGTGAATGGAACGAACGCGTACTTTCGGTTGGTCAGATCCGGTTCCCGTCGCGCACGCGGCTCGCACAGAGTCTGGCATTGCATTTCTAAAGCGCATCGCGGGGCGTGATCGGCAACAAGCAGCTCCGGTTGCTGAGTGTCTTGGGTTTCAGCTCGTTGAGGCTGAGGTGGGCAAGGTCGTTTTCGAGCTCATGCCAGGTGAGCATCACTACAATCCCATTGGTGCCGTGCACGGAGGCGTTCTTGCCACGCTGTGCGATTCGGCGACGGGTGCGGCTGTGCACTCGAGGCTGCCAGAGGGCGCGGGTTACACGACGCTCGAGATCAAAGTGACATTTCTCAAAGCCGTGACTGTCGCGTCTGGCCTTCTTCGCTGCACCGGAACGGTTTTGCAGTTTGGGAGTCGCGTTGCGATGTCCGAAGCGCATGTGATCGATGCGAACGGAACGCTTGTTGCCCATGCGACGAGCACGTGTCTCATCTTGCAGCCCAAAGCCTAAAAATAAAAACGCTGCACCGCTTCACCCGCACCTCGAACGATTGGAACCCCTAGCAAGTGTGCTAGGTGGGCGACTCAAGAACCGCGCGTTAGGCTTCCGAATTATCCAGAGCTCGTGAGAGATGGTCCGGCGTGCACACTGAGCAGTATTCGTCTCCCTGGTTCACAGCATTAAGGGATTCTCTTGTCCGAGGTGACGAGCGAAA
>JAHFDZ010000214.1 GCA_023248745.1 Myxococcales bacterium
ATCTCGTCCAAGGTTGAAAAACGCTCCTCACGCCTTCGGTGAAAAGCCTTCGCGAAGAAGGCATCAATCTGGGGCGTTGCGCCATTTCGAAGGCAGCTCGCGTCGAGGAGCTTTCGCGTTGCAATCGCGCATAGAACCGCAGCCATGCTGTGCCCCGCAAATGGCAACGCACCGGTGATCAACTGATACGCAACGACAGCCACGCCCCAGTAGTCATCGGCCTCGTCAACGTTGGTTGGCGTCAGCATCCGCTCCGGACTCATCGCGTACACAGTCCCCGATGGACGAGCGTCACTTGTAAGGGCAGCTTCGTTACGTCTGCGCGCGAGACCAAAGTCAATGAGCTTGACTACTGGCCCTCGCTCACGCTCGAACGATAGAATGATATTGTTGCACTTCACATCGCAGTGAACGACACCGGCCGCATGAGTCGCGCGAACCGACTCGCAGAGTTGACCAAGGACCTGCCGCGCAAGTGGAAACGGCAGAGGTCCAGTGCGATTGAGATACGTCGCCAAATTTTCTCCTCCAAGTCTCTCGAGGACCATGTAAGGCGACTCCACATCATCAACCGCAGCGATGCACTCAACCACATTTGGGCTTCGCACAGCCGTTGTTGCGCGCATTTCGCGCGCGAACAGACCTCGCGAGTCCAAGAAAACGAAAGCGTCTTCGTTCATGAATTTAAGCGCTACGTCGGCGCCCGTTTCGAGGTGGCTGGCTTGCCAGACTTGACCCATCCCTCCTCTTCCGAGCATGCGCTCGAGCACAAATGCGTTTCCGAACGGGACTCCGGATCGCACGGAAAAGGCTTGGGGCTGCAGCATGTTCAAACATCAACGCAAGCGCCGTACCACGCACGGTTGTTTGCACTTTTTCTAGGCGATCGCCGATTGCGAGCGCGTCGACCTACAGCGCCTCCCTGTGGCTTTGCGCCCCACTCCGCTATCGACGTGCCATCGAGTCACAGTGCGCTCGGAGCACGTGTGAGAACGATTGCTCTCAGGTGAGCAGTTCGCGCACAAGGGTCATGACGCGAGCGTCGCGAATGACCATACCGTGGAGCGGCACAGGAATGGACGTCACACTTTTGGATTGCTGAAGCACCGAACTGCGCGGCGGCAAAATCGTGATGTCAAACGGTGTGTAGATGCAGTGAACCTCAACCTTGCCGAACGGATTTGGATCGGCGTGAAGGTCGCGTAGGAGCGTGCTGTTCGGCCGCATGTCGCGCACGCCTTCGTGTGGGAGCGCATACGCGTTGAGCGAGCCATGATGCGGACCCGAGATTGAAATGTAACGTCGTACCGTTTCTTTACCGTCAAGTTTCTGGATGAATACACGCGTCGCTAAAGCGCCCATGCTGAAGCCAACAATGTCGCAACGGGAGGCGTCGGAACCGGCCAAAAGCGCGTCGCACGCAGCCTTCACCTCGTGGGCAAGGGACAAAATCGGCGATCGACCCGATGCATCTGCAAATACGAGGGAGCAGACCGTTCGATCGGTTGAAAGATGCTCGTGCAACGGTTTGAGTTGTTCGGTGGTGCCCCAAATGCCGTTGACAATGAGACAGGGGTGCATCGTTACAGGACCAAACGCATGCAGCGCTTCGCTTATTGCGAGTGGCTACTTCCCTCGGCCCAAAAACTCCTTGATGCTCCCTACAATGGCATCACGATCGCGAATCTCGCTCATCACAACACGGTCGTCCGCAACGAAGTGCTCGCGCAGGTCCTTGATGAATTGACCGGAGCCGTACGGACTCTCGACTTGGCCGTACGCAAACATGTTCACGCGCGGCAAGAGGTGCTGCTTCATGATGTCGACGCACAAGAGCGTGTCGTCCATCGACCAGTTGTCACCGTCGGAGAAGTGGAATGGGTAGATGTTCCATTCGTCGGCTGGATAGTGATTGTCGATGAGCGTTGCGCACAGGCGGTATGCACTCGAGATCATCGTGCCGCCGCTTTCACGCGTATGAAAAAACGTTTCGCGATCGACTTCGCGTGCAACAGCGTCGTGAATGATAAAGCGGCTTTCCAATCCCTTGTATTGCTTCTGCAGCCACGCATCGAGCCAGAAGCTCTCGATGCGGACGATCTCTTTCTGCTCGTCGCCCATCGAGCCGGACACGTCCATCATGTAAATGATGACGGCGTTGGCGACAGGCTCGGCCTGGGTTTTCCAGCTGCGATAGCGCTTATCGTCAGGAATCGGAACTATCATGGGCCGTTCGGCCGAGTAGTTTCCCATCGAGATTTGGCGGCGCAACGCTTCGCGGTACGTGCGCTTGAAGTGACGGAGCGACTCGGGTCCGACGCGGCGAATGCCGGTGTAGCGGTCCTTTTCGCTGATGATGCGCGACTTGCCTTTGTCTTCGATGTTGGGGAGCTGCAGCTCTTCGCCCAGAATGTCGGCGAGCTCGTCGAGCGTAACGTCCACTTCGAGCGAGTGTTCGCCAGCACCTTCGCCGGCTTTCTTGCCGCTGCCCTCTTCGCCCTCTTGAGGGTCGCCGCCCATGGGGTCGCCCGGATCGCCCTCGCCCTGCCCCGCTCCACCGCCCTGCTTTTGACCGTAGGTGAAGTGCGGGATGTCGATGTGCGGGATCGGAATGGTGACTTGGTCTTTGCCTTTTCGACCGATCAGCTCGCCCTGCGCGATGTACTTCTTAAGATTCTCTCGAATCTTACCGCGGACGATGCCTCGAAAGCGGGAGTGATCCTGGTCGATCTTCAAAGACATGCATCTTGGAGCATACGAGAAAGATGTGAAGTGGGGCCAATGAACGCGCGGTTGAGGTGATTTGGACCTTGGCGCTAGTCCCCGACCGGAGCGCAGTGATTGAGTCGTGCGGTCGGTTGGGGGGCCCTACGCGGCTTTCGCGTCGAGCCCATGCCGCGCGACCCAGATGCAGGCAAGCGCGTTGACAATCGCGAAGAGGCGAAGACCGAAAGAACCGTAAACTGTCGCAACGTCGGCGCTGATGGCCAGCTGCACAAGGAGTGCGGCACTACCGAGCGCAAACCCGCCGATAAGAGAACGCGCACGCGTGCCGAACCCAAGTGCAGCGAGGGCGAACGTCGGGATCGCGCTTGCGAGCGGCAAAAACTTGTGCAGCGACGGTGACAAGAAAAACGACCACTCACCGACCGGACGACTCAACACCTCGAGTACGGGCGCGATTGCACCCGCTCTCGGCAAGAAGCCCAACAGCGGAACGACAAAGAGCAATCCGACGCCGGATGCAAACGCCGCAACCAAAGGACCAAACCCAAGAACGCCTTTGCCGCGCTGCTTGCGGATGCGATTGCGCACCCAGATTGCAAGTGCGGCGAGGGCAGCTAAACGTAACCCGAAGTGCTGCCAAAAGACGGACCTTAGCGCCGACGAAACGTTGAGAATGCCCGCGCCAAAATGCTCGGTATTCGATTGCGTTCGCGCGCTGCTTGCGAGGGCGCTCGCCACTTTGTCGGCGTTGGTGACACCCGCACCAACGAGTAACGCTGCGGCACCCGCAACGTGAGGCGCGGCCATGCTTGTGCCATTGAACGTGCCGAAAATTTCGCAACGATCGCGCCCGCCGTTGCAAACGGTCTGTTGCGTGACGGCGACGCCAGGCGCGGCGATGAACACTTCTTTGCCGCGCGACGAGAACCACGCGATGCGATCGTTCGAGTCGGTTGCGCTCACTGCGATGACGCCAGGGTAGGCGCCTGGATATTCGACCGTTCTTCCGTTGTTACCCGCTGCAGCGATGACGATGACGCCGCGATCGATGGCGTATTTGACCGCCGATGCGAGAACCGGGCTCGAGCCGCGACCGCCGAGACTCATGTTGATGACTTGCGCGCCATTTTTTGCAGCAAAACGGATGCCTTCGGCGACGTCGCTAAGCGAACCGTAACCACGCCCTGAGAGGACTTTGATGGGCATGAGCGTGGCGCAGTACGCCAGGCCCGCTGCGCCTTTGCCGTTGTTGGTCGTTTGCGCGATGGTGCCTGCGACGTGGGTGCCGTGACCGTGATCGTCGGCGGCTTGGGGCGTGTCGTTCACAAAGTTGTACCCACCTGTGCAGCGCGTGCCGCTGAGGTCGGTGCCGCGTGAGAAAGGACCTTTGTCGAAACAGGCAACACCTGTGTCGATGACAGCGACGGTGACACCGCGACCGCAGCCCATATTCCACGCTTCTTCAGCGCCGACACGCTTGATGTGCCACTGCTTCTCGGCATAGAGCGGGTCGTTGGGAACGAATGACGCGAAGGCGTATGATTGCAACTCGGCGTGTTCGATTCGAGCATCGCCACGCATGCGCGCGAGGAGAGCCGCAACGTCGAGACCGCTGATGCTTGCCAGTTCGATCTTGTCGAGCTCTTTGCTGAAGATGCTGTTGTCGTGAAGGGTCAAGCCGTAGTCTCGACCGACGGCAGCGATATCGCTATCGGTAAGGTCGTCTCGAAGGTCGAGCACAAGGTCCATTGCAGGAGGGAGCACTGACTCGTCGATTTCGAGCGGACGTGGCTCGTCGGCGAAGGCAGCGATGGGCGCCAACGTCAAGATGCTTACCGATGCGCACAGGCCAAAAGCTCGACGGTTCAAAGCGCCCTCCTTGGGGAATTGGGCAAAAGCGTAGCACGCCAAGGAAAGTGGGTTCGGCGCTCGGGATTGAACGCACGAGCACGGCAGAAGTTTCCAACGATTTGAGCCGTTGCAATGGGCGTGCGTTCAGGGCGTGAAAAACGTGCTTGTCGCACCCGGCTGATACGCGGGCCGATCGAGCCATCGAAGGCTGGCACCACCGATCGTCAGGAGACCACCCCCCATGGTTAACAGGCCGAACGTGATCGACGCTTCGCTTCGCGTGCCATCTTCGCGCTTTCTACCTTCGTTGAGCAAAGAACCCGAAATGCCAACGACGGCGACAGCAAAACCAGTAGCGGCAATGACTGTTCCCCAAACAGAACCCTTTGTTGGTCCAGTAAATTGACCAAGCTGATGCCGCACCGTCGTAGGGATGCCCGTAACGTCGACACGCGTCACGCCGACGTGCCGGCGATCTTCGTTCGAGCGAAAGAGAAATACGGCACGCCGAATTGGGACTGAAACGGCGCAAGGCGTGGTCGCACAAACGCGTTTTTTGGGCACGCTATCGAAATGGCTAACAAGGGCGCGATCGCGTGCACGCGCGGCTCGTTCGTCGGAAGCGAGGTACACCTCGCTTGGTTCGGAGACTTCGAACTGAACGGTCCCAAAGCCGGTCGGCGCTACGTTGGCGATCGTCACCGATGCGCCAAGCAATGGCGCCGACGGAGCGGGCAAACGGCGCTCGTACGCACCACAACCACCGAGAACGACCGTCCCGATAAGCAATCTTGCGATTCGGCTGGCCTGCGATAGACAGACCCGTGTTGTCGCTTCAACGCCCACTCGGACGTTATGAGATGCGCGCCCACGCGGCCACATTCATCTCAAGTTCATCCTGAGTTGCCATCGCTCACCCGCGCGTGATCTTCTGCTTTCGAGTCTCACGAAGGCGCAAGCCGCGATGCAATTTCGTGCGCAGCATCGCCGAGGTCCTCGGCGGCACGCGCGCGATCGCCATGCAGATAGGCACGAACACCATCCACGAGCAGAAGCGCAAGGCTGATGTTCACGCCACGTTCCGCAAACGTCGAACCCGCTTCCGGGTGCTTGAGAAGCGTTTCGAGCTCACCCAAAACGTCGTCTACCTCAGTCGTAATGCGCGAAGAGTTGTTCACGATCCTTAGCGTCGCACAAACGGTCAAAGTCCCAACAATTTCGACCTCGCGAGCGAAGGATTGCCCCCCAAACAGAGCGCCACTACCTCTTTTGGCGTGACTTCTCGCTACGCCCCTAAGCCTCCGTGGCTCAAAGTTCGCGCGCCCGGTGGCGAGGCTTACACGAGCCTCAAAGATACCTTTCGCAAACTCGACCTCTACACCGTGTGCGAAGAGGCGCGCTGCCCCAACATGGGCGAGTGTTGGGCCGAAGGTACGGCAACCATCATGCTGCTCGGCGACACGTGCACGCGGGGTTGTCGCTTTTGCGCGGTCACGACTGGCAATCCGAAAGGCGCAGTCGACGTCCGT
Organism: Myxococcales bacterium; assembly: GCA_023248745.1. GTDB lineage: Bacteria > Myxococcota_A > Polyangia > Polyangiales > Polyangiaceae > JAHFDX01. The sequence continues at coordinate 6,108 of JAHFDZ010000214.1, forward strand.
GAGCCTGAGCACGTCGCGCGCGCACTCGCGAAAATGGAACTGCAGTACGTCGTGATGACCATGGTCGATCGCGACGATCTTCTCGATGGTGGCGCGGAGCATGTGGCGAAGACCGTCACGCGCTTGCGTGAGCTGCGACCCGACATGTTGATCGAAACGTTGCTCGGCGACTTTCTTGGCCGCAGCGAACCTCTCGAAGCCACCGTTGATGCAGCTCCCGATGTTTGGGCTCACAACATCGAAGTGGTCGAACGCTTGCAGCGAACGATTCGCGACGTGCGATGCAGCTATGCGCAATCAATGGGTGTGCTCGAGCGCGTCAAACAGCGTGCCCCTAAAATGATCACCAAGAGTTCTATTATGGTCGGCATCGGCGAGACCGATGACGAAGTGCTTCAGACCATGAGCGACTTGCGGGCGGTAGGCGTCGATATTGTGACGTTAGGCCAGTACTTGCGCCCGACGCCGAAACACGCCGAAGTCGCACGATTTGTTGATCCAGCGCAATTTGATGCCTACGCCGAGACCGGCAAGCAGATGGGCTTTTCCTTCGTCGCGAGCGGCCCTCTTGTACGAAGCTCGTACAAAGCCGCCGAGGTCTTCGTACGCAGCACGCTCAAGGGGGCCACGCGCGAAGAGACGGATCGCGTCATGAAAGAGCGACTTGCCACGGCCCAGGACGCAGCCAGGGCGCACGGCGAGGCGTCAATCCCAAGGTCGACAAGCGAATTTGCGGCGCGGGCGGCCGCGGCGCTCGTACCTGCAGCGTCGCTTGTGAGAAGACCGTGAAGATAGTTTACTATCTGGCAGCGGGCATTGCGCTCGGAGCTTGCCGCAATCCGCCTTCGATTGGCGCGCCTTCAAGTGCGCCGTCCTCAACTGCAGCTCCATCGCAAGCAGCCGTCGGGCCGCAGACGCCGCTGACCGCGACGTTTGTTGATCTGAAATCCGATGGCGCCGACATCGTGCTTCGCGCCTGTGACGAATTGTTCATCGCGGTCGTCAAAGGACACGGCAGCGCATTGTCAATTGAGTTGACAGAAGGCGATCTTGGGATCTTTCGTCGCAAGTCGATGGTCGCGCTCTCGGGCGATGGAATCGCAGTCGTTGCCGTGCTGACGAGCAATCCCTGCGTGGTCGATGCCAAGCTCGCCGAGACGTCTGTCATTCGTGGTGGCGTGAAGCCACCGTTGTCGTGGGCGAAGGACCAGATGCAAGCCCATCTAGACGCCGAAGCCGACGTGTCGCCCAACGCGTACGCGGGACGCCTCGCCGGCTATGAGGGAGCCGCCGAGCACACGCATCCTGGGTCGTGGGAAATCCTATGCGCCGCCGACGCGAATGGGACATTTGTAATCGACAATGTTACGAAAACACTGCACGCGCGCCAAGTCGTCATCGTTCCGCCGGGCACAAAGCACGCTTGGCAACCTGTTGCGGGATCGTACCTGCAAGCTGTGCAGTTTTACGTACCACCTGGTCCAGAGCAGCGATTCAAAACGTTCGCTGCAGAGGCCAGCAAATAAAGCAAACCTCGCATGTAAGCGCGTGTCGGCTCTAAAGCGGTAACCGGTAAGGCGCTTGACCAATCGAGTCTTGCAGCGAACGATACGTTCGAGGCGGCAGTCGCGATCTCGTCAATGAGGGGCATTAAACACGAGCGATTTGAGGAGACTCAAGCGTTCGACAAAATGACCGTTCTTCTTGATGGGGGATTCCATGCTGGGTTCAAAAACGATGAGGCGCTTGCCTTGCTGGATGATAGTAGGTGCGGCTGCGTTCGCGCTCTCGAGTCCGGTACACGCCGATGTCGTGACCAAGCGTGGATGGGTTATCGCGCAGCGGTTCGAGCACGGACTCAAGGAAGTTCCGCCGCCCGAGTGGAAAAATCCGAAGACCGGCAATGCATACGCAACCTGGAAGGAAGCCCTCGACGACGCTGACGATCTAGAGGACGACGACGACGAGGATGATGACGGCAACGTCGTCGAGACGTCACGTAAGCCCTCCAATCCAAAGGCCCTCCTCGAAGGTCTCAAAGACGCGGACGAAGACTCTGAACGCAAACGCACACCGATTCGCGGCATGGTCATTGGCGGATGGGTCTATCCGACGACGATCGGAAAAGTAACTACCCAAGATACGTTAACCGACGAACTCGAAAAGACGCACAAGGTCCTCGTAAAAGAGGACGACGATGACGACAGCCCTGATGACGACGACGACGTTGTCATCAAGCGCTTTCTGAAACCGGTCGAAGACGATGACAAGGGTGCTTCTCTGTTCGTTCCGTTGCTTGACCATCCGTTCAAACTCGACAGATGGTGGCAACATTCTTCCTCGCGAAAGGCGCTCGAAGAAGCCGCCGAGGCGCGCAAGGCACGCATCGAGAAAGCGAAACGCAAGCTCAGGTGCACGCGTGAAAACAAAGAGTGCGTTCCGAAACACGACGGCACGTGGGCGAAGTTCGATCGCGATCTGGGCGACGATGACGTCGTCGAAATTTGGACGCATGCGCTTTACGGCATGAAGCATCGAACGGCCGATCAGATCGAGTGCTCTGGATCGTGGGACACCGGCATCACCATTTTCAAGAAAAAGTTCTCGCTCGTGAAATTGAGCGGAGAGATCGCTTCCAACAGCGACAAGCACGACATCGACGGCAACGCGAGCGTGTACATCAAAGGTCAAGCCTCTTGGTCGAAGAAGGGGAAACTGAAGGACAAGTTCTCGCGCACCTTCAAGACCGACAAGAAGGAATTTGAAGTCCCGCTTCTTCCCTTCCTCTCCGTAACAGGTGGAGCACGCGCATCTGCAACGTTCGAGCTCAAGACTGCCCTCGACGCGGTCGAGAACAAGCGCGAGAACGTGCAACGAACGCGATGTTCGCTCAAGCTAACGCCTGGGATGACAACGCAACTGGTTGGCGAAGGGAGTGTGAACGTTGGCATCCCCAAGGTCGCACGCGTTGCCAGCGGCGGCATTCGCGTGAAGATCTCACCCCTCAGCGCAGAGATCCCCGTTGAGTTGGGTGTCGCAACCGCGAAGAACGATGGCATTCCCGTTGGCTCGCTCTTCTTTCACGCAGGCGTGGATGCCAGGTTCTTGAGTGGCAGAATCGAAGCCTTCTACCGGCTTGGCGATGTGTGCACGCCGCGCGTTCGTGTGTGCGTGCCGTACTTTGGCTGCAAGACTCTCGTCGGGAAAAAGTGCTTCATCAAAGACGTGCTGCGCATCCCAACCAAGGGCTCCAAGATGCTTTGGAAGCACAAGGGCTTCGGGTTCAAAAAGAAGATCGCTGATCGAAACGCGAAGATCCCGTGGGGCACGCGCGACGAACAGAAGCCCGGAAAAAAGTAGCTCGCTCGAGACTGAGCAGCGAGTCAACACGCTGCTCAGTCCCTGCGAACCGCGACGCCGATCAGCAGATCGCACCGTTCGGAATGCACTGCATCGAGCCCCAGCAAAGCTGCAAGCTTTGGCCACTTGGGCAAGAGGTCTTGACGCACTTCGCGGTGCCATCGCCTTGAACTTCGCACTTCGTACCCGACGCGCAACGGACAACGGAGCACGCATCGATGGTCGACTTGATGACGTGCGCGTAGAGCGACTGGTTACGGTAGAGGCGTAGGTCGTCGCCCTTGAGGGTGTAGCTGTAGGACTGCGACGTCGAGCCCTGTGTGAGGCGCAGGTATCCGAGCAACGTGCTCCACTTGCCGCTGATCGCGATGGGGTTACACGGCGCCTTGATGCAGGTGACGATCTGCGAACCGGTGAACGAGCCGTCGGCGTTCAGATTAAGGCTCTGGAGCCAGCCCTCGTTCCCGTAGGTGTAGTTGCCTACAAGCTTCTTAGTCACGAGCGCGTCTTCGCTCGTTTCGGTCGCGGTTTCTTGCTCTTCAACGGGCGCAACACCGCTACAGCCAGCCACCAAACCCAACCCCACGCTTAGAAATGCAATTGCAAACAACGGCTTCATCTTGGTTTCCTCCGCGGGCTCTTTGCCCAATCTTTGCGGGAAGTTGTCACGCAAGAGCCAAGATGCAATGAGTTTTGACTTATCTGGGGCTATCGCAACAGTTGCACAACAACTGAGGTTGAAAACTGTCGCGATCGCCCACTATTTCCCCGCGAACACGGCTGCGCGCTTCTCCAGAAACGCGCCCATACCCTCTTTTTGATCGAGGCTTCCGAACAGTTGCGCGAACGCTTGTGCCTCGAGTTCGTTCGCAGTCTCGAGCGATTCATCCGCACCGCGCAACAACACGCGCTTTGCCTGTGCGATCGCAAGTGGGCCTTTCTGCGCGATCTTTGCAGCTGTCGCCTGAACGCGATCAAGCAACTCGGCCCGAGGGACAACCAAGTTGACCAATCCGACACGAAGCGCTTCTTCTGCACCGTAAATGTCACCCGTCATGCACCATTCGCGTGCGCGAGCGATTCCGATGCGACGGGCCAGGCGTTGCGTGCCGCCGAAGCCAGGAATGACGCCAAGGTTGACTTCGGGCTGCCCAAACTTCGCGTTGTCAGCGGCGTAGATGAAGTCGCAAGCCAGCGCGACCTCACACCCGCCACCCAGCGCAAATCCGTTGACGGCCGCAATGATGGGGAAACGCGCGCGCTCGAAACGAGCAAGGAGGGCATGGCCCATGTCGCTAAAGCGCTTGGCTTCGATCGTGGAAAGATCGCGCATCGCCCCGATGTCTGCACCTGCGATGAAGGCCTTTTCGCCGGCACCGGTGAGAATGACGGCGCGAACATCGGCGTCGTTTTCTAGACCTGCGAACTGGCACGCGAGCTCGCCGAGCGCTTCGGCATTGAGCGCATTGAGTTTGTCAGGACGGTTGACCGTCAAGATGGCTACCGAACCGGTCTTCTCAAGGAGGGTGTGGGGCATGAGGCAGCGTCTTAGTGCGGCTGCGAGAAGAC
>JAHFDZ010000009.1:0-26227 GCA_023248745.1 Myxococcales bacterium
TTGCTCGCGCCTTATCGTAAGGGCGGGAAGATCGGCCCCTTCGGTGGTGCTGGCGTCGGCAAAACCGTTCTCATCATGGAACTGATCAACAACGTCGCAAAGGCGCACGGCGGCGTATCTTGCTTCGCCGGTGTCGGCGAGCGCACGCGTGAAGGCAACGACCTCTGGCTCGAAATGATGGAGTCGAAACTCGATTCTGGCGGAACGGTTCTCTCGAAGACAGCGCTTGTCTACGGGCAAATGAACGAGCCACCGGGCGCGCGTGCACGCGTTGCGCTTTCTGCGCTGACCGTTGCCGAATATTTCCGCGATGAAGAGAAGCAGGACGTCTTGCTCTTCGTCGACAACATGTTCCGCTTCACGCAAGCGGGTTCAGAAGTGTCCGCACTTCTCGGTCGTATTCCCAGCGCTGTCGGTTATCAGCCAACGCTTGCGACTGAAATGGGCGCACTGCAAGAGCGCATCACGTCAACAAACAAGGGATCGATCACATCGGTTCAGGCGATTTACGTTCCTGCCGACGATCTCACAGACCCAGCGCCTGCAACGACCTTCACTCACCTCGATGCGACGACGGTTTTGAATCGCGACATCGCAGCGCTTGGTATCTTCCCGGCGGTCGATCCTCTCGACTCAACCTCGACGATGCTCGATCCGCAGGTCATCGGCGAGCGCCACTACGCGGTCGCGCGACGCGTTCAAGCGACGCTTCAGAAGTACAAGGATCTCCAAGATATTATTGCAATTCTTGGTATGGACGAACTTAGCGAAGACGACAAACTCATCGTTTCGCGTGCGCGTAAGATCCAGCGGTTCCTTTCGCAGCCCTTCTTCGTTGCCGCGCAGTTTACGGGTCTCGAAGGCAAGCTCGTTTCGCTGAAAGATACGGTCGATAGCTTCGAGCAACTGGTCGACGGCAAGTATGACGACGACTCCGAGTATCCAGAGCAAGCGTTCTACCTCGTTGGCAACATCGAAGAGATGAAAGCCAAGGCCCGCAAGCTCACGCAGAAGGGCTAACAAATGGCTGACGGAAGAATTGCTTTAGAGGTGGTCACGCCTCGGGGACGCGCACTCACTGCGTCTGCCGAAGAGGTGACCATTCCTTCGGTCGGCGGTGAGTTTGGCGTGCTTCCGGGACACCTTCCGGTGCTAACGGCGATGCGCACAGGTCTTCTGTCTTATCGTCAAGGTTCTGAACTTCACCGCGTAGCTGTTGGACCTGGCTTTGCCGAAGTTGGGCGCGACAAGATTGCGATCCTTACGGACCTCTGCATCGAGCGCGATCAAATCGATCCGATCGTGATACGAAAAGCGCTAGCCGAAGTGCAGACGCAGCTCGCTACACGAATGGCGAAGCTCGAAGGTGGTGAAGGTCGGGCCGAAGTGCGCACAGGTGTGTTGAGCCAGCGGGACAACGAAATTCGTCTCTCATTGGGCGCCGAAGCGGTTGACGATGAAGAAGTGCGCGCGCTCATCGCGAGCGAGAATTGGCTCGCAGCGCAGCTCGAGCTTTACGGCGACGTTCCAGCAGCGACGATGCGCCCACACGAGGAGTGGGGCCCACCAGACGAGGCGGGTACTGACGAGGCTGTCCGCGCGGCGGACGAATAATGCAGCGTTGGATTTCAGTCGGCTCTGGGGTCCTGGCGGTCGGACTTTCGGTCTATCTAGTCACAGCAAGTTACAAATTACCCGTTCATGAGCCTCGAATCGACGCGGCCGTTGACGGTGCCTCGGTCGACGCCGTTGCAAACGACGCGGCCACTGTTGCCGATGGCGATCCGATCGTTGAATCCGACGCTGCGATCGATCTCGCGTGGAGCAACCGCGATGGCGGCATTGGCTTCTCGATGCCCGACGGAACTCCCGTGCCTCCCCTTCCCGACGGAACTCCTCGTGAAGTGAAATTGGGCGTCGTGCTCGTTACCTATCTGGGCGCGCAAGGCCTAGCACCGGGCAGCGGTCGCCCCAAAGATACTGCGCGCGAACAAGCGCAGAAGCTCGCACAAGAGGCGCAAGCGGACTTCAAGTCGGTGGTGCACCGTGGCGATTCTGGTTCTTCGGAGGATGTAGGACGCGTTCGTCGTGGCATTCTAGAGCCCGCCGTCGAGTACGCCGTATTCACGCTTCCAGTTGGCGGTGTTTCAGGGTGGGTTGATACCCCTCGCGGTTTTTGGATCGTCAAACGCATCGAATGATAAAGAAAGATCATCATGGCAACGATCGACATTCGCCGTAACCACACACTCTCGAAAGATGCAGCGCGCGAGCGTGCCGAAGACCTTGCGAAGTCCATGCAAGAGCGATTCGCCCTCAATTGGAAATGGGACGGCGACGTGATCAGCTTTGAGGCGCCTAGCGGTGCAGCGAAGGGCACGAAAGGCAAAGTTACGGTTTCGACTGCAGAAGTTCGCGTCGAGATCGATCTGCCATTCATGCTGAAGATGCTGAAGGGCACGATCGAATCGAAGATCGAAGAGAAACTCAAGACGCTCGTTTGAGTTCGGGCTTCGTGTCGCACTTTGGGGGATTGGGCGTGGCATCAGTCGGGCACGTCTTTTCGAGAAAAGTGACGCGCGCCTTGCAGTCGGCGATAGGGTCTAGTTGAAGGGGGAGCGTGAGCGCAGACGCTGATCCCGCATTTGGATTGCTCATCGAGGCTTTCGCGAATGGCGAAGAGTCTTCTGCGGTCTCGTCTTTCGCGCGCCAAGCGCAGGGAATTCTCGACTTCATCAGCGGTCGTCTTGGTGCGGACGCAGATACGAAGCTTGAAATAGAGCGCGGTGAGTTACAATGGTGGATGCTCTGGCTGGCTTGGGGTCAGTCAGAGCCGCGCGCGACAGAGTTGCTTAGCGCACTTGGAAACGAGACCGCGCTCGCGGAGGACGTCGCGTTTTTGCGGGCGATTCTCGCCTTGGTTCGTGACGAACTTGCGGTGATCCCCGAGGCAGTGCGCGAAACGCCTGCCGGCATTCTGCTCGCTGAGGCTGCGGCAGTTCGATCACGCGAACCTTCAGAGCAAAAACGCTTACTCGCGGTCCGGATTGAGCATGCGACCGATCGCGAATTTCGTACGTTGCTACGAATTGACTGCGCGGTCCTGTGCCACGCGGACGGTGACGCTTCCGAGGCATGCGAATTTCTCATCGCGGCGATTAACGAACGCTCGTCAGAAACATGGCTTGCGATCGCGTTGCTCGAGCATGTTCTCAAGAAGGGTCGTGCCTTCGGTCGTGTGCCTCAAGAAAAAGAAGCCTCGAGACTGCGTGCCGAAGTGCTCTCCGAAGCGGCAGCAAGTGATCTCGCGCGCAGGTCGCTTGGTGTACGAAGGTGGCAAATTGAACCTGCTCGCATCGCGGACGCATGGATGTGGGCCGCATGTTCTTCCCAAGATGATGCTGTGTTTGCGGACGTTGCGTACACCGCCGCTGAAGCGGGTCTTCGCGATGCGCGCAATTCGGTGGGCGCAGATGCGGTTGTGTGGAGAGCGCGTGCTTCATTTGAAATCGCTGGCGACATTGCGCTCGCTGCGAAGTGGGGCAAGAAAGTTTCGAGTGCGGGCGTGCTTCGCGAAGCGGTCGTTTCGCGAGATGTCTTGCTTTCACACCTTCGCGAACCGGACGGTCTGTCGTGGCTTGATGCCGCGCTCGCCGATCCGCATGCAGAGATGATGGCGCGTGCCGTTCATTTCGTTCGTGCCGCGCACGATGGAACGTCCGTTGCTCAAGCTCGCGCTTGGCGAGCGCAAGCCGAATACGCACGTAAGGATACCGTAAAGCAAATAGCCGCGCTGGCATCTGCGTGGCTATTTGCGACTTCTCACGATAGTGCCGAAGCGCAGATGTCATTGTCAATTGCCTTGACGAACGGCGCCTCTCCTCTTCGCATCGGAAGACTGGCTCCAGTTCTCGCGCGCCTGGCGGGTGACGAGGGCTGGCTAGATGCCGCACACGTCGCGCAGCGCGAAATTGATCCCGGTGTTGATCCTGCCGTGAGCGGGTTGACTCGCTACGTACGTGCGGAGACGGCGAATGCGCGCGCGCATGCGCTCCTCGATTTGGACGCAGGCGATGGCACCGTTCTCGCCCGTTCGCTCTATCACCTTGGTGAGGCAACCAACGGTAGCGACTGGTTGCAGGCTCTTCGGCAAGGCATCGCTGACCTCTCTGATTCAAGTGAGGCGAAATTCGGACTGGAATTGCTGCTGGCGATTGCATCTGTGCGCGCAGGTGAAAACGTCAACGAACTTGTGCAACTCGCTGAGCAGCATCCGTCAATCGCTTGGTTGCAGTGGATTGCGATCGCAGCGTCGCGCACTGAAGCGCCAAAAGCTGCCGAAATTGCGTCTCGAGCGAGCACGAATTGCGATCGCGAACAGACCGACTTTGCCCTCACGGCGGCGATGTTCGAACTCAAAGCGGGCATCTCGCAAAGAGCACTTTCGGCCCTGAAGCGTGCCGGTGCGCATCCCGTCGTCCTTCGAGGGAAGGAGCTCGCTGCAACTTGGCTGGGCGAAGCTTCCAACGACTTTGCCGTTTCGCGAGCGTTCCCTGCGATAGACGATCTTGAGCGTTTTGCGTCGACGCAAGTTCATCGTGCGAAGCTCGGGCAGAAAGAGTCGCCTACCCTCGAATCGGCTTATGGTGGTGATGCCGATTTGGTTCTGGCTGCTGCACTTGGCGAAGCACTGTTCTCGACGAAGAAGGATCGCGCGATCGACGTTTTGGCAACGCACAACGAGAGCGCGTCGCAAGACATCGCCATGTGGCTACGAACGAAGAGAACGGACTCAGCCTCTAAGAGTGGCAACACCGAAGATCATGCCGATTGGTTTCGTCGCGCGCCATCGCTGGGCGCTGCGCGTTCTTGGCTGTCGGCAGCGATCGCGTCGAAGGACGATCTGGCGGAACCATGGGGCGCTGTCGTCGAGCAATCAGCGCCAACGCTTCGTACCGAGCTACAAACTTGGGAGCCCGGCGGAAGGTCAAGTTCGCTCGAGTCCTCGCTGAGTAATGCTGTTGCGATAGCGTCAACGCTGCCGGCTTCACTTGCGGCAAAGCAGCTAGCGATCCTTGGATGGCCGCTACTTGCAGAAGGGCGTGTGAAGCAAGCGGTTGTTGCGTTTGAACGTGCGAGTGCAACGTTGCCACGAGACGTTGGCGCTTGGTTGGGGCTGAAGTTCGCTTCGAAACTCAGCGGCGATGCGGCGCTCGTCGCGCGATCATGTGCGCGCCTCGGGCAGCTCACCACCGATACTGAGATTGCTGCGGCGCACCTCGAAGAAGCAGGCGCGGCCTTCGAGAGCCTCGGAGAGAACGGTCTCTCAGAAGCGTGCTTCACATCCGCGTTTACGAAGAGTGCCTCTTGCAAGATCGCGTTTGACAAGCTCTTTCGTTTGGCGCGAGACCGAAAAGATGCCGAAGCGGTTCTCGACGTAACGGAGCGTCGCCTCACCGTGGCCGATGATCCGCGCGAGCTCGTGAAAGTCTACTGGGAGCGCGCTCGCGCATTTCGTCAGAATGGCGATCTCGCTCAAGCGAGTGAGGCACTCCAACACGTCAATCTGATTGACGAAGGCCATCTAGGAGCGCTCGCGCTTTCCTCGGAAATTGCGATCAAAGAGGACCGCCAGCTTGACGCGGCAATCGCGCTCGAGCGTCTTGCGACGCAGACCTCCGCTCCGCTTGCGAATCGGATTAGCGCTGCAATCGCTGCGATCGATATCTTTGAGAATAAGGTCTCAGAGCCTGAGAGGGCGCTTGCACTGCTCACACGAATGGAGAAAGTGAGCACGTTGCCGGTCGCGCTTGCTGAGCGCCAAGTTCGCATCGCAATTGCACTCTCAGACTACGCGACAGCAGCGCGTGGCCTCGAAGTGCTCATGCTCGATCGCAGAATGCCTCACGAACGCGTTGAGGCTGCGAGGCTCGCGCTCGCGCTCTATCGAGACAAGTTGAACGATGAGGTTTCCGCACTTCGTGCGATTCGCCACCTTCTTGTCGACGCACCTTCTGATGGTGAGGCTATCGATCAGCTTCTTGCTCGCGAAGAGCTCGACCTCGAGTCATGGCGTCCATTATTAGTTCATATACTTGACGAATTGCGCGATAGAACTCGCAAGGAGGGGCCCGAGTTCGTTCGCGCGTTGCGTCTTGCGCGACTTGCGCAGCTCCTGGGGATGCGCACGGTTGAGGCGCTTGGGTGGTCTCTTGCGCTTGCTGTTTCGTCAGTTCGACCGCGAACTGCGCTCGAACAATGGAGTGTTGTTGCGCCGAATCCTGAGAAGCTCAGCTCTGTTCGCTTCTTGAACGAAGATCTTGTTTTCTTGAGGGGCGACGTGCCTCCCTGCCCATTTGGTTCGACGTACGATGCAGTGGTTGCTTTTCTATCGCCGAGTCGAAAAGACGCGTTGGATGCAGAAGCTGCTCCGCGTTGGGAGCAGTACCTCATGCAAGCGCTCGATGCAGGGCCTGAGGTCGTCAAGCTTCGCAGTGGTCGCGAGACTCCGGCTTCACTCGCCCAAGTCATCGTTGCGCACGCATGGGGAATCATGCCGCTGGCAACTTGCAAGGACGATGATCGACTTGTCGCAATTGCCGTGGGCCTTTGCCGGGCGCTCAAGTTAGATGGCAACTTTAGCGATAGTCCTGCGACGCGTGAGGCCGAGCGCTACTTTGACAAGTGTATTGCCCGCAAAGAACGCAAGGCGCTCGCATCGCAGCTTTCGTCTTCGCTCCCCGACGCCGTTCGCATTTGGGTGCTACAAGGCCGAGAAGCTCTCGCACGGACGGATATTCTCTTCTCCCTCGACTACCAACGACTCGGTGAAGGCGACGGTGCACTTGATTTCTCCGGTGAGGATCCTCGCGTACGCACGCTCCTCAGTTCGACGCTTGACTCGCAATTTATCGCAATAGCTGATCGCGTTTGGGGCAACGATGAGTGATCCCAAAGACCGCGCGCTCGCCGATCTCGATTGGGACTCTGCACTCGACGAGTGGCAGGAACGTTCGGACAAAAAGCGTGATTCTGACGTAGCGCCTCTTTTGCCCCAAGCGGCGATCACGCCAAAGAGCTTGAGTGCAGGCGCACTTGGTCTCAAGGCGATGTTCGATGGAGCGCTTGATGACACGCCTGCGGAGCGTGCGAGTCCAGCCTGGACAGACGCTTTTCGGCTCTTGCGCGACGGTGATGAATCAATCAACGTTGTTGACCATCACGTATTCGAGGAAGCCCTTGCTGCGCTCGCACATAGCGACGTGAAGGAGCCGGGTAACGTTGCGGTGAGGAGTGAACTCCACCGCATTCTGGGAGACGTCTCGCGCGGACGGGCGGTGCTTGATGAAGTGCCCGCGGATTGGATTTTGAGCTGGCAACAATCACGACTGTCGAATGCGACATCAGACAAATCGCATCTCACCCGCCTTCGAGAGGAAGCGACGCTCGCTCCCTCGGGTCGGTTGGCGCTCTCGCTTCACTTGCAGGCCTTTGAACTTGCGCGATCGCTGGGTCAGAGCGGCGAAATCGATATCAAAAATGCACTTGTGCAACACTCTGCAAGCGCCGTCATGCAAGAGCTTGGGATGGCGTTCGGGGTTGTGCCCGACCGGGCTTCGTCGAAGATGACCGCGGGGTTGCCGGCCGCCGTACGCACGTACGCACAAGTTGCCGCTGGCGCGTTTGCTGGAGACTGGCTGGCAGTAGTCAACGAACTTGCCGAACTCTCTTCGCACGTTGGTGTAGGCGCAGCACTTCTTGGGAATGCGCTCGGCCGGGCGGCGAGCATTGGTTCGAGACCGTTCGTTTCGGAGGAGCCCTCCGGAGCATGGGACCGCCTACTCCAAGCGGTCGACGAACGAGACTCGGGCGGGTTGTCAGAGTGTGCGGTGCGATTTCGTGAGATCGATAGCGAACTCAGCGATGTGCTCACGCTGCTTGCGGGTAAGAAAGTTGACATTGTCGATCGCGCATTTCAGGCCTCAAATTTTGCGGTGTGGGGTGATGTTGCCTCGTCGACCGACGGTCAGGCAATCGCCGCTGAGTTCATCGATGGTGCGCCATCCATTGAAACAGAAGCGCCACTCGAGGTTGAGCGTGCGCTTCGCATCGGTTCTGGTGAGGATGCGACCGCTGCTTTTCACCGGTGGGCCTGCACGCTTGTGGGCGAGGATGTCGCGCTGGGGGTCATTATGGCGAGTCAACTCGTCCGCAATGGCCGACAAGGCGCGGCTTTGACATTGCTTAGCCATGCCGCAGAGCGAACACCTGATCACGGAGCAGTCCTCGAGCTCCTTCGTCAATTGGTTCCGAACATTGACTACATAAATTTTCTGCAGGCCGCGAGCGAGGTCAGTGCGAAAGCAGCAGCGAGTCATTTTCAACTGGAAGCAGCCGGACTTGCGGCCGTAGATGATCGTCTACCATTTCTCGTCAGCGCAAATGTCGGCCTCGAATTTGTAACAGCGCTCGTGCGTCAATCGTCTGGTTCTAACGATGGATGGGCCGCGCTGTGGACCACGGCCACTGGCGATAAGGCCGAGCTCCGATGGGCCGAATTGGTCGCACTGCTTGAGAGCGAGAAAGATGGCGGGCTCCCGCTAACGCGTAGCGCCGCGGCACTTGAGCATGAGCGACTCGCAGATGTAGCGCCTCCTGCAGATAAGGATGCCTTGCTTCTTGCCGCCGCGAGTGCCTATCTCGACGATGCTCAGACGGACGAAGCGCTTCGTGCGTTGGGCGCAACCTCAACGAAGTCGAATGCGTTTCGTCGGGTTCTCCATGAGACCGCGGAGGCGCAGCTTTCTGTCGTCGCGACTGCGACCGATGAGTTGCTCGACGCCCTTAAGTTAAGCGCTACGAGCGATGATCGAAACGAGACACGAGAACGCCTAGCGTGGCTCGACGAAATGGTGCGCGGCGATTCGGTGAGCGCCCTCTATAACCACCTGGCTATCGTCGAAGAAGACCCGAGCAATCGCGCGAGTCTGCGTCGCATTGCGCGGAGCGAAGTCGAAATCCCGACATGGGGCAACGCGCTCACAGAGTTGGCGCTGCTTATCGACGAGAAGTGTCCAGAAGCTGCGGGGCATGCCGAATTAGCCGCGCATCCGTGGTCGCCGCGTGCCGATCGCGATGCGCTCAGCGAGGTTCTTTGTACGCGCATTTCGTCGTTGCGAGGTGCGAGAGCCGTGTCGTTGCGCTCGCTCGCCCTAGGTGCCATCGACCGACACCATCTGCCCGATGCCGAGCGAAGAGTTCAAGCCCTGCTCGAACGCCTTCCGGATGCGCGTGGCTTTTATGCGGAGACGCTCGCGCTGCTTTCGTTTGTACACGACGACTTTGAGCGTGCAACGCGCTGGTCGGCCGATGCCGTTGCTGCAGAACCTGAGCGTGTTCTCGCTCGCCTTGTGTTACCGCTGGCAACGTTTGCGCAGGGCGATGCAAGTAAGGCTCTTGACCAGATCGACGAGCTCATTGAAACCCTGCCGACTCAATCATCCGTTTCACTGCGAGTGTCCCTTCTCACCCGCGCCATCGCCTTTGCCGACATGGCGGATCGCGATCCGCTCAAGTGGTTGATGTCGTTGGTGCTTACAAATCCGTCCGATCTCGAGTCATTTCGGCGAGCCGATCGCCTCGCGCGTGCTCCTGGAAACGGGATTGCCCGCACGTCCATTCTTGCCGCACGTGCAGAGGTCGCGACGGGTGATGAACGGTCGGCGCTTGAGATCGAACTAGCGGAAGTCTTCCTCGAAAGTGGCGATGCCGATAGCGCGCTTACGATAGTCGAATCGGCCCTGGCCGCACGTCCTGACGAACCTAGAGTGCTTGCTCTTGCGGCTCGGATATTTCGTGCTGCTGATGAAAGTGCGCGTGAAGAGGCCACGCTCTTGCGGTTGGTGCGACGCGCGCCCGACGAGAAAGAGCAAGTTGAGATCTTTAGCCGCCTTGCGACGCTCTACACACATCACACGGTCAATCTGTCGCGCGCCGAGGCTGCGTCGAAGGAAGTGCTGCGCCGCAGGCCCAATGACAGAGATGCTCTCGAGCTTCTCGTCACCATCTATCGCTTGCAGAACGACGGCGATCGAGCCGTTTCGGTGCAAGAGCGACGAATTACAATCGCTCTTGCCGACGAGGCGCGGGACCTCACCTTCGAGCTCGCCGAAATCTTCGAAACGGTATGCCACAAGCCAGCGAAGGCGGAAGGCGTTCTCGAGAAGCAGCGCGAAATGCAACCACTCGACGTCGGTGTGCTTACGCGGCTTGCGTCGCTACTTGAACGTACTGGTCAAGCGCAGGCGCGCGCGTTTGTTCTCGAGCGAAGCGTCGTCGAAGCGCGTCGCGCGCTCGAAAAAGGTGACGACCCGATTCGATGCATAAATGCGATCGATAAGTGTTACGAATTGAGCGGGAAGCAACGGATAGTGACACAAGGTTTCCTCGAGGCGTTTCAAGGCCACGTGACGCGAACCGAGGCAGCGCTCACGCAGTTAGGACATTTGGACGCGTTTCGGCCTGAGGACCTTTCTCCTGCGGTTGTGGCCTATTTCTCTAAGATAGGTAATATTCTTGACCAAGCCGCAGGAGGCGATGCGGGCCGCGATGCGACTGGGATCGATTCCCAAAGCGCGATGGCTGCCCAGGCCGCGCGTTGCCTCAAGCTCGAGATGCGTTTCGCCACAACCGCATCGTCGCATCGGCGGGTGTTCGCACTTACGACTCAACGACTCCTTTCGTCTGACGCGTCATTTCAACAAGTGTCGCCAAAGGCGCGAACGTTTCTCATGATTGCGGCGATGTGCCATGTCGCATTCGGCACTTCCATCATGACGCGCCTTGATCACACTGAGGCTGCACTGCTGATTGAGGCAAGCATCCTTCGCGTGAATCCAACTGCGTTCTTCGACGAGTCTGCGGATCGTTCGCAGCGGGCCGCGCAACTAACGGGAAACTTCGACGACGCGGAGCTGCCGCTTCAAGCCCTAGAGATGTTGGGCACATTTCGCCACGACTGGCGCAAGCTCATCTCGTTGTTCGATCGCTGGGCCTGTACCGGCGCTTGGTTGGCGATGGGATGTGACAGCGCGGCCGCACTCGAAGCGTTCGCTTGGCGCGCGAGTCTGCCGCCGGAAGAAGTAGTCAAGACAGATGACTTTCGCCTCTGGCTTCTGCACGCGTTGCGCTAAGCCGCGCTAAGCGGAGAGGCGTTCTGCGCCAATTTCTTTGGGTATCGCGCCCAATCAAGCATTTGCGCCTCTGACGCCCGTTTGAGCTCGAGATGAGGTGCTCAAAGCGCCACAAGCGGCCGTCAATCCTTGCGGATTTCGAACGGCTGACGTGCCCCACCGCGAAGAAGCACTTCGACGAGTGGGGCCACGTTGAATGCGATCACTGCTCCATCAAATCGAAAAGAGCTACCTCGACATCAACCCCAACGAACGGCGTGCTCAAGGGCGTTGCGGTGAGATCGAGCGGACTTGGGTCGATCACTTGGAACTTCTTTTGTGGTGCGAGGCCCCCCACGATGAGGTCCGCGCATGGATCGAAGCCCCCATTGTCTGGATTCGTCATGCCAACACTGCTCGACATCGGTGCGTTGTGGTCCTTCGCCTGACCCAGTGCACCCCCGCAGTTGCACCCGTTCTTTTTGCCTTGATCGCTCGATGACATAGTCGTGGTCGCGACGTGCTTTTCGCCTGATAATAAAACCGGTGGCGCTCCCGAACATTCATCTTCCACGCGACCGACGCACGCGACCGCATCGGCGGCCGCACCATCACACGGCGTGGGACCGCTTTCCGTATCGGGATTCAAGCCACCACTTCCACCCTTTGCGTTCTTTGGCTCTTCCTTCTCGGTCTTCTTTGGCTCTTCCTTCTTGACCTTGTCTGATTTGATTCCGTTCGCTTCGGCTGCCGCTTCGGCTTCCTTCTTGACGGCTTCGTTGACAGGTTTTTCGTACGATTGATAGGAAAGCACCTCGGTCGTCTTGACGGTCTTTGTCTTTGTCGATTGGCCCATCGTGCCGCCGTGATCGTTGTCACCGTCGAACTTTGTCACCGTCACCGTGATCTCGCCCTTGCCGAGCTTCGGACCTTGGTCCTTCTTCCAAGAAACTTCTTTTGGGGTCTCGTTTGACTTGAACTCCGCCTTCACTTTCACGTAGGCGCCCGATTCAAAAGATTTCGTCGCCGAGTACGTGACGGTGCTTCCCGACCCTGACTTGTCTCCCGGGTTTCCCAAGCCGCCGCCCGACTTGGTCAAGTTGATTGCCAGCATGCCGCCGCGGCAAATGTCGCGAATGCCTCCCGGCTGCTTGTGCGATATGCCCATGCCGGTGCCATCGACCTCCACGTTTCCGCCGCCCGGCCCCGGTATAGGACTCGTCGACGGTTGCGATGATCCGCCCGTTCCCGGTGGATTGAGCAACGTCGTCGTTGCGCCTTGACCTGGCAGACAGTCGCCAAGCCCTTTTTCCGAATTGGGTGCGCCACCGCCGCCACCACTTCCACTCCCACCCTTGGGCACGCACCTTTTTGGATCCTTGGGCATGATCGAAGAAGCCCCCGATGCGTCACCTGGCTTGGCAGACACTTCTTCTTCGGGACACTCGATGGTGTTGGAAGCGTCTTGTCCGAGGCGCTGCGCTTCCACGTCGTCGTAGTTCTTCTGCACAATTTTTTGATACGTCGCCGGGTCGAGCGGATAGGCCGTGAACACCGGAAGCTTGAACTGCGATCGCACCTTGGGTTCGTGCACCACAACGAGGTACGAAAAATCCTCAATCTGCGGCTCCGTCAATCCGGCGAACACGACGTTCATGGCGGCGTCGACGAGCTTCGAGTTCGCGTTGGTTCGAAGAAGCTCATGCAGCCCGATCGCTACGTCCCATCCGAATCCGGCAACTGAAGCATTGAGAAAGGTATTGCTGCCCGCGTAGATTTTCTTGCAGAGGGCTTCATTCGCATCGACGAAATCGAAAGTCTCCAGGAGGTCGTCCTGGCACGTCTTCATCAAGATTGGCATGACTTGGTTTGGGGTCGTTACGGCGCCGCTCTGGTTCGCTGCGTGACCAACACCTGAGCCAAAGACGACCGGAAGAGCTGCGAGCGCGCAGAAGTAGAAACGAAGGCTTTTCTTCAACACTGATTCCTTTGCTGTGCATGGAGCCACGATTGGCTCGTGCAGCAGCATCCTGCACGCGGCGTTCCACCGAGACGCGCTTGCGACGCTCCGCAGAGCCGTTCGCGTAAGCGCGAGGAATTGCAAAGGATCGTGGACGGCCTCTCTGCGTGCACGTCGCTGCGTTCGGGGCGCGACATGCCGCGCGACATGTCGGCGACGAGTTGCCCGACGCCGAGCTCGCGACACACGGATTGGCTCAGCCGAATCGTATAGCTCGACTCAAGAGTTCGACGAACGGTCGAGCGTCAAATGGTCGATGCAGTCGAAGTGCTCCGCGTGTTGGTGACTCAATCGCAAAACGAATGACCACGCGTGACTTGGGTCTTCCGCTGCTTTTTGAAACTCGACAGCCATCTAGGGCGAAAGTGTGAATACACGAGCTGCCCTTGGCACTTGGGGTCTACCTCTCGCGCAATGCACTAATCGACGTCGATACCCACCGTGCTGTCGTGCCCATCAGCAGCACGTGCCGCGATCACATGATGTCCTGCGCGAAGTGACCACAGCACATGATGGCCGCGTCCGACGCTTTTCCCGTCAACGTAGAACGTAACGTCCGTGCTGCTCGAAGCGCGAAGGTCGATGGCTTGCGTATGCGTGGGCCTTGATGGATCAATGGAGAATCGCGATCCGTCAAGCGGGCTGACGAGTTGTGCAGCTGCTCCGCCACGTGGCGATCCAGGACACATGGGCGCGAACGAAGTCGGTCCGAGATCACGGCGCGTACTCTCCGCCCACGCTTGATACTGCGGTGGAAACGTTTCAACGACGCGCGTCGTTGTGATCAAGCACGAGGGTCCAGCAAGCAAGCCCGAACGCGGTTCGATCGCGACGCGTACGTGCATCGAACACGCGTCGTGCGATTCGCTATCTGCGGGCACCCACTCATCGATGGAGTGCGGGCAGTCACCTGTCGCGCGCTTGCCAGAGAGTGTGCAAATTTTTATGTGCTCGAGTCCTTCGTGTTCGCGTACCGACGCGCGTGCGTGACCTTTGCGAGCCGCTTCCATGACCACGCGAAAAATAGGCCCGGCGCCGGTGATGCCTGATATCTGGCGCATTGACGAGCCATCCATGTTGCCGACCCAAACTCCCACCGTTACATCCTTCGTGTAGCCAATCGTCCAATTGTCTCGAAAGGCTTTCGAAGTGCCTGTTTTCGCTGCAACTTCATTTCCAAAGTCAAGAACATTGACTTCTCCAAATGCACTAACTCGAGCCTTTGAATCGGCCAAAACGTCCGTGATAAGCCGCGCAGCTTTTGCCGAAATTACGCGCTCTGCGGTACCGATAGGATCGCTCGCTCGAAGGCGAACAGGCTTTGATAGACCTCCTCGCGCGAGAGTTGCGTAAGCGTTCGTCAGGTTGAGCAACGAAACCTCTCCATCGCCAAGCGCGATTGCCGGGCCATAGTGCTCGGCAGGCATCTTCAACGAGTCGAAGCCGAAGCGGCGCAACTGCATGAGGGTGAAGTCCACCGAAAGGCGATCGACAGTCCAGACAGCGGGAACATTGTAACTGTTGCCCAAAGCCTCTCGGAGACGCACAGGACCGTGAAATCGCTCGTCGTAGTTGAGTGGCATGTACACGCCAGACGGCGTCGTCAGCCGGAGTTCCACGTCAGGTAGCAGCGTCGTGCCGTCAAAGTGAAGTTGATCAATCGCCGCTGCGTAGACGAAGGGCTTCAGAGCCGATCCAGGTTGGCGTAGCGCGATGACGGCATCGTTCTCACCGAGCGCAAGCGCGTCAAAGTAGTTTGGCGATCCAACCCAAGACAACACATTGCCAGTCTCGTTTTCAATGACGACAACGCCTGCGGATGTGACATTGCGATCGTTAAGCGACTTAACGATCGTATGAACGGCCTCTTCTGCTGCACGTTGGACCGTCGCGTTGAGCGTCGTCTTTACGACCGGCGAATCCGAACGCGTGAAGTGCTTGCCTTGGTCAAGCGCGCGGACAAAGTGCGGCGCGCCAAAGCTACCTTTCCGCCAATTGACCGATAGGGGTTCGCTGAGCGAGAGGTCGAGTTGCTCTTTGGAAATCGCACCAGCGCTTCGCATACGCCGCAAGATGAGATCGCGTCGACGAAGCACGCGATCTCGATTTCTGACGACGTGATAAACCGTGGGACTCTTTGGAATGGCCGCGAGCGTTGCCGCCTCGGCAATCGATAGCTCCTCCGGCGTCTTGCCAAAGTAAGCGAGACTTGCGCTGGTGATGCCGCGAATCTGCGGCCCGAAGGGTGCTCGATTGAGATACTCCTCAAGGATCGCGTCCTTCGACAGCGAGGCTTCGATGCGCATCGCGAGCGCAGCTTCGTCAAATTTATTGACGAAATTGCGAGAGTGCGGCCTCAGCAAACGCGCGAGCTGCATCGTGAGCGTGGAGGCTCCGGAAACAACACGCCTTTTGACCAAGTTCTGACCGGTTGCTCGCAGAGCCGCACTTGGACTCACGCCAAGATGGGTTCGGAAGCCTTGGTCTTCTGCGGCGACGATGGCGCGCGGCACGTGAGGCCCCATCTCACTAAGCGTCGTGAATCGTGCGAGTGATGCATCGCTTGTTCTGACTTCGCGAAGCACCATTCCGTCGCTCGCTTCATACCTTCGCGACTCTTCGATCTGGCCGCGCTTGAGGAGTTCAGCTGGGAACTGAAGCGTCGTGGCGCGAACGCACAGCGCAAATGGAGCCAACGTGAGCGTGGCCACTGCGATGCGGATCCACTTGCGAACGTGCTCGCGCCTCATGGCACAACGCCAAAAGTTGCGGCTGCAGTGCGCCCGAATGTTTCTGGCTCGTACATGCATTCGACGCGCGTCGGTGGAACGATGAACTTGCCGAAGGTCGTCGCTCGGGCGAGATATTGGAAGTGATAGACGCCTGGCTTCATGTCGGTGACGAACGTGAGAACGCGATCGTCGTGCATCTCGCGATGCGTGAATCCTCGCCGCAGCGCAGTGCCCATCGCTCGCTCTGTCTCGCGCGACTCATCGTCGTACCGGTCATCGTTGTCATCACCCTCCCCGTCGCCACCAACGCTGGCCTGCGCGCGACTCACCGTCGCAAAACGCGCGTCGATGGGTTCGAGCCCCGCCGGCAGCGGATCATCGATCACAACTTGTCGTCGTGGATCGGTCGACGTGACAAGAAGATCGATGAGCACCAAATCGCCGCCATGCGCACTTGTGATGCCAGTTCGCGGAAGGCTTGCCTGAGTCGCTGCAAGAGATTCCATTGAAACAGAACGCATGTACTTGATCACCGAGAAGCCACGATCGAGCGGCTTTTCCGGCATCGCGGTGCGCGCATAGCGCAAACGCGTCTCATAGAAGAGCGTTCCCGAACCTTTGACGTCAAACGTCAGCGCGTCGCCACCTTGCAGCTCGGCAATCGGCTTGACGATCGTCTTCGCGCCAAATGCTGCACCGTGAAATGGTGCAGTCAATAACGTTGACGAACCGATCGAGACCGAGGCATCGAAATCGGGCGCAGTTTTCAGTGCGACCCGTCGGTAGTCTTCGAGCGCCATGAGCGACCATGCCGCTTCGTGCGTGTTTCGCCAAGCGCCACTCTGGGTGCGTGCCTCAACAAGGCCGCGCGCGAACTTGCTCAGAAGTGGATGCTGTGGGTTGACCGCTACAATCGCCCGCAGCGTGTCAGCCGTTGTCGTCACGTCGGACGCCATCTCGGGAATGTAACGATCTTGAACGTTATCAACGACGATGGCAGTCGTGTTAGTCAAGCGAACGCGATTTTCGATCTCGAGCAGCTCACTTGCTTTCTTGAGGTCCATTTTTGTTAGTGCCATTGCGTGCGCGAGGTAGGCACGCTCGGCGATCGAGAGATCTTTGCGGTCCTCGAACAACTTGGTCAGCGCGCCAGGATCGGCGTGGCCCGTCGACGCGAAAACGTCTTGAACAAAGGCACGCGATACAAGCGGCTCCTTTTGTTTGAGCTGGTGCACCAGATACGATCTTGTGCCGTCGAGTGCGGTTTGCGGAACGGCAAAGCCAGAACGCTGAGCGCGGTCGAGGGTTAAGAGAACGTATGCCGACAACCACGGATTCGATTGACCACGTGCGCTCGGCCAATATTGAAAGCCGCCATCCCAACCGCGTCGAGAGAGAATTTTTGCGATAATGCCGTCGGCGCGCACCTGAGGATTCGGTGGCAATGAAACGTCGAGCGCGCGACTCATATCAAGCAACGTGACCAATGGCAGAAGCTTGCTCGTCAGCTGCTCCGTGCACTCATACTCGTAGTCAACAAGCTGGCTCACCCCGGCGCCCAGGCCGACAAGAACAGTTGGAGCCAATCGAATTTCAACGGTGCCGACATCTTTGCGAGCGTGTGCAAGATCACCAATTTTCTCTTGGCGCGCAGCGTCTGTTTCGCCGGACAAGGCAACCGCTTCGAGCGCAAGTGGCGGCTTTATCGGCCGACTAACGATGACAGTATCGGTGCCAGCTTCCGACGTTGCGCGAAAAGAGAACGATGCGGAGCCGACGCTCGCTGCTCGAACGGGCCATCGCACTTCGATAGTGCCATCACTTCCCGCTCTTACCTTTTGTGTGCGTTCGCCCGTGACGTCCACGCCTTTCGCGTCAAGCGTGACGACGACTTCAGTGCTCGGCGTCTTCGTATTGATGGCGACCGCTGCGTCGAACGTATCTCCTGCTCGCACAAATCGCGGCATTGCAGGTCGCACCATGAGCGTCTTCTGGCTCGTGATCGTTGCTTGGCCCTTGCCAAATCGATCACCGTCGGAAGTGACAACCGCCATCAGTCGATACGCTGTAAGATTGTCAGGTAACTTGAATGATGTGCGGACGTGACCATCCGATCCAAGAATCAATGACGGATCGAAGTGAGCGGTTGCACGAAAATCTGATCGTGCGCCGCCGCCGCCACCTTCGTCGCCTTTGTCGACGCCTGGATTGGCCATCCGCATCAAGAAGGTTCGCGCTAAGTGCTCGCGCGAATCGAGAGACCAGACATGAAGCGACCGCGGGGCGTGAAGCGTGCTGGTCACGTCGGGTAATTTGTAGCCCGTGAGCATAAGCACCCCTTCGTCGACGGCGAAAAATGTAACCTCACCTGTGGCGGGCTTCCCAGTAGCGTCAACGACGCGAATGTCGGCCGTAACGACATCGCCAGGTCGGTACTGCGGCTTGTCGCTGTGCACTTCAACCTTGAGCGTTCGTGATGCTGTCTCGAGCAAGATCGGCGCGTAGCCCAAACGAAACACCGGGCCATTTGTGTCAGCGCCCTTGCCGGCAGGTTTTACTCGTCCCCGAATGAGGTGCACAGCGACGAAGGCGTTGGGTCGTATGTTCTCACCGATAGGAACGTCGATCACCGGCGTGGCCCCGCGCAGCGTGCGACGCTCCGTTTTGTATACGCCGTCGCGCTCAACGGTGATGAGTGCATCGGCTTCGTTGAAGGGGTTCTTCACGAGAATGTGGGCGGTATCGCCTGGCTTGTATTCGCGCTTGTCGGCGACGAGCTCAAGACCGTGCCCATCGCGCATTCGCCATCCTGAGGCGAAGCCTTCGTGATCGTCGACTCCGTAGAAACTCTCGCTGGCCGCAATCGGATTGCCTCTTGCATCCCGAGCCGAAGCTCGAACGATGAAGTAGCCGACATCTTGCATCACAATGTTACATTTTACGGCTTCAGCGCTGGTCGAAACTTCGCAACCCGATACACGTTGATCGTGTGCCTTAGTTTCGAAGTGTGGTTCGCCCTCTCCATTTGCGGTTGCCGCAGAGGCCCACGAGCGCTTGTACACATCAACTGTGACGTTCACGCCTGACTTGCGCGTCCCGTCCGGCGCTACAGCCAACACCGCAGGCGCAAAGGTCGCGCCTTTCTTTACGAAGTAATCTGGGCCGCGTGAGAGGCCTAGATAGAACTCTGCAGGATGCAAAATGACGGTCGAGCTTGCAGCGACAGACTGTCGCGTGGCGTCCATGACATCCGCCTCCGCGTGAATCGCGTACGGTCCCGGCTGGTTTGGCGGATTGAGATGCGTGGTCGACGTTGTGCGGCCTTTCTTGTCTAGTGTGATCGCTTGCTGAACTCGCGGTCGTGCGGCGTCGTGCGAGGCCAAGTCGCTTCGGTAGGTATCGTCGCTTGTTGAGTATCCCTCGGTGCGAGGCGGCTCGAACCATGTGGGGCTCTGCGTGATCTCAAAGCGTCCGGTCGCTCCAGCCATCGGCGCGCCGAAAAGGTAATCCGCGTTGATCACAAATTGGGCAGAGTCACCTCTGACGTATTGCCCCTTGTCGCCGGAAACGCCCACTTTGAATTCGCTCGCGCGATACGCACCCAGCTCGGCAAAGGTCGAAATGTCTTGAACGTCGTCCTTTGGACCAATCTTTGCGTCGATGCGCATGGTGCCAAGCGACGCCGTTGCAGTGATCGGAATCGAAAATGCAAAGGTTCCAAATCTTGACAGTGTGACGACCTGCTTGTGCAGCGAATTGCCTTGGCCATCAAACGCTTCGATGGCCGCCGTCTCGCCCACTGGCACGCGCCATCCGGTAGGGATCTCTTTCCGAATGATGCCCTTCACTTGCGCGGTTTCACCGGGCCGATACACGCCGCGATCGGTGAAGAGCAAACCGCGATGCTGAAGCGTTCCGTCGCGATCGACCCACGCGCCGTCGCCATGAGCCATGTCAGCGACGGAGGCGAAGGTCGCGTCGTCCTGTGTGCTAACAAAGATGAGGCCTGGCCTGTCGCTCTCGAGTGATGCCGCTGGAATCGTCGCAACCCCTTGCGCGTCAGACTCGCCTTGCCACGCGCCACCAGCACCGCACGCTGCGACTTCGATGCGAGCGCCCTTTACGGGCTTGCCGGTTGCCAACTGGGTAACCCAAACGACCCCGCCAAATTTGCTGATCTTCGCGCTTACGCCCAATTCAGTTCGACTGACGAGCCGAGTCTGCGATCCGTGATCGCTACTTACGCCAATGGCGCCGATGCCGCGCTCGCCACCGAAGATGTCGCGAAAGCTCACTCTGTGGACAGAGCGCTTATCCTCAACGACAGGTGGTCTCACCGTCTTTGGAGGTTGGCGCCCGGTAATGACCGACCACTCTTTTCCTTGAGCGCAGTGCACTGCCAGTGCGAACGCGTTGTCGGCGTGCACCGTAACCAGCTCGAATGAAGGGATATTAATTGTCGAGATCGGAATGTCACGAATCGATCCTCCGCTCTCAATGGTTCGACCGGAGAGGCCAAGCTCGAGCGAAGGAAGATAGTGCGCAGACTTGATAGTAAATTGAGCTGACTTTTCCAGGCGTTGACCAAATGTGTCAACGATGCCAGCGCCCACGTTGATATGGTAGGTTTTTACGGCGTCGAGCGAGACTGGCAGCGCGAGGACACTGCTCAGTGTTTTTTCATCCTCTGAGCTCGCCTTGCGCCAAGGAATTGTGAGCCCCTCGATGTTCACGCTTCGTTGGGCAGCCACAAGCGCTACCGGGTTCGTGAAGGTGACGTAGAGTTGCGAGCCCGGCAAGCAGTCGCGTGAGGAGCATCGCACGTCGCGCACCGCGAGATGCCCGTACGTGCGCATATTCGTGATGCTTGGTTTGCCCGACGGCAGGCCGCCGGATAGACCTCTTAGCTTCTCGTCCACACGAATCACGATCTTCGTATCGAGCGGAAGCGGCGCCTTCGGAGTTATCTTTGCGAGCTTGGTATTCGCCGCGTCGATGCGCTGCGCACGCACCTCAATTCTGCGGACGTCATCGCCTGTTTCGGCCTCAACGCTCAGCGCGCGCTCAATTTCCGTTAGTTCAACGGGTTGACTAAATCGTGCTTCGAATATGCTCCCTGGACGGAGCGCGTTCAACGCGTCCGCAATAGGCGTCACACTCACGAGCGCGGTGCGCTCAGTTGTGAAAGAAAATGAGTAAGGTTCTACAAGTGCGCTTCCGTCAAGTGCATGCAGACGAATTGGCACCTCGACCTTAAACTCAGTCGCAAGCGCGAGCTCGCCTCGAAAGAGCAGGGTATTCGTGCCGATCCATTGCCACTCGCCTTTGGGCCTTCCGCTCGCGCTCGTGATGGTCACGGCGTCGGTCGCAGGTTGATCGGTTAGGTCAAGCGGAACCATCGGTCGGTTGAACACGATGCTCACTTCGTGAGCGTCAATCGTTTCACCCTTTGGCCCGGCGAACACCACCGCGAACGGTTTAGGCGCCACTGCTTTTGGTTCGATCGCGAGGCCGAGATGGCGCCCGTCACTTGATTTCGGAGTACCGGGCAGACAACTCATCCCCAGACCCATCGCGACAATCGTCAATCCCTTTAACCAACGCATCAGGCGCACGCTCCTATCGCGGTAAAGCTGCCCAAGCAACCCGCTCTTCAACGGCTGTGCCAGGCCAGTTTTGGCAAAAAGCGCCTATAGAAGGGCTTCAATTGGACGGTTTAGATGCGCAGCGTGTGCCGCGTGCCACGCAGTTGTGTCAACGCACGCACTGCTCGTTCACGTTTGTAAATGTAACCGTTAGTGAGCGCAGAGGGCCGCGGCAAAACCCTGCCTTGCCGGCACGTAGGGTCGTGAGTATGACCGCGCGACCCATGTCCCGGAACCTTCGCAATATCGCTATCGTGGCTCACGTCGACCACGGCAAAACGACGCTCGTCGACCACATGCTCAAGCAGGCGGGCACTTTCCGCGAAAACGAGGCGGTCGCCGAGCGCGTAATGGACTCAAACGATCTTGAGCGCGAACGAGGCATCACGATTCTTGCCAAGAACACGAGCGTTCGTTGGAAAGGGACCAAAATCAACATTGTGGACACCCCCGGCCACGCCGATTTTGGGGGTGAGGTTGAGCGCACACTGCTCATGGCCGACGGAGCGCTCTTACTCGTCGATGCCGCAGAGGGGCCACTGCCTCAGACGCGATTTGTACTCCGAAAGTGCCTCGAACTCGGATTTCCCGTGATCGTGGTCATCAATAAAATTGACCGTCAAGATGCGAGACCAGAAGAAGTCCTCAACGAGGTTTTCGACCTCTTTTGCGATCTCGACGCAACCGAAGAACAAGCTCTCTTCCCGGTGATTTACGCGATTGGGCGCCAAGGCATCGCCAAGGCATCCCTCGACGATCCATCGGAGGATCTCAAGGCGCTATTCGATCTCATTCTCGAAAAGATCCCGCCAGCGCCGGGCGATCCCGAGGCGACGCTTCAGGTATTGATCAACAATATTGACTATGATGACTACGTCGGGCGACTTGGCATCGGACGCGTTGTTGGTGGAACGATTCGAGCCAATCAGCAAGTTGCTCTCCTAAAAGACGGCAGAATCGTCAAGGGATCCGTCAAGGTCCTTTCCGTTTTTGAGGGCCTGAAACGGAGCCCTTCAGATAGCGCTGAGGCAGGAGAAGTGATCTCAATTGCCGGTATTGACGAAATCGACGTTGGCGACACCGTAACGGACACGAGCGTTGGCTACGAGGATCGCGCACTCCCCCGTATTGTCGTTGAGCAACCGACCCTCAAGATGCGCTTGGGCGTGAACTCGTCTCCGTTTGCGGGAAAATGCAAGCAATCGAAGTACATGACGAGCCGGCACATTCGCGAGCGTCTCTCGCGCGAAGTGCGAAAGAACCTCGCCATTCGCTTCGAAGAGACCGATTCGCCCGACACGTTCGTCGTTCTCGGACGTGGTGAGCTGCAGCTCGCGGTGCTCGTTGAAACGATGCGGCGCGAGGGATACGAAATGCAACTCGGCAACCCCGAAGTCGTCACCCAAGAGGTTGACGGCGCGATGTGCGAACCCATGGAGCACGCGATCATCGACGTGCCCGACAACTTCATTGGCGTTGTCACCGAGCGCATGGGCGAGCGCAAAGGACGCATGGTCAAAATGAGCAACCCCGGCTTCGGGCGCGCGCGTCTTGAGTACCGCATTCCTAGCCGTGGCCTCATCGGCTTTCGCGGTGAATTCCTCACCGCAACGCGCGGGACCGGTCTACTCAACACAACATTCGATAGCTGGGAACCCCACCTCGGCACGATGATCAAGCGTCAAGCTGGCGCGATTGTCTCTGATAGAGCCGGAGGTGCGACGCCCTACGCCCTCAATCATCTTCAAGCGCGCGGAAGCTTCTTCATCGCGCCCGGCGTCGAGGTCTACGAAGGCATGATCATCGGCGAACACAACCGCCCGAACGACACCGACGTGAATGCCGTCAAAGAGAAAAAGCTCTCGAACGTGCGCAATCACGGCAAAGACGACAACGTCCTTCTCGCACCACCGCGCATCCTGAACATCGAAACCGCAATGGAATGGATCGATGCGGACGAACTCGTGGAAGTGACGCCAGACGCCGTCCGGGTGCGCAAGCAGATCCTCAAGATTAATTTGCGTCCAGGTCGAAAAGACGCGATCGAGGACGCGCAGACCTACTGACGGTGAAGTCGTCCGTGCAATAAAGCAGGGCGATCGATATCCTGCTCGTTCGATGTTAGCTCGCGCGTGGATGTGCGCCTTGCTCGGTACCTTTGCGTTTGCGCGCAGCGCGCACGCGAGTGGGGCTACCGATCTTGCAACCGAAGGTCGTGCTGCGCTCGCGGCTGGTGACGAGTATCGTGCGGTTCGTCTGTTTACCGAGGCCATCACACTCGATCCATCGCTCGGACCGACCTACGTAGAGCTTGCGCAGGCCCGCATGAAGTTAGGTGACGCGCGTGAGGCCGAGCGTGTTCTCAGCACCGGCATGGTTCACGCGCCGAATCACGATGCGCTCTTTGAGTCGCGAGCGAAGGCGCGCCGTGCGTTGGGATGGCACGCGGAAGCTGTTGGTGACATGCACGAGTACGCTGCGCGCCTCGGAACCGTCGAGGTGTGGGAACGCTACGCGGTGTTTTGCGGCGAAGGTGGTCAATTTCCTGCCCAACTTGGAGCGTGGCGCAGACTCGCGTTGTTTGGCGAGCAAATGAAACTACAAGAGTTACAAGACAAGGCGAAGCGATTCGCGTACGCGCTACAGCTCCTGGTCGACGGTGCTGATCCGGTTCTCGCACCCAGCCTCTCCGATCCTTCGCGACAAGCGATGGCGGCACTTGCAAAGAGGCGCGCTCAGTCACACACTCAATCACCTACGGGCGGCGGATCGTCGCCAAAGATCGGCCGCGTCAAGTCTGGCAAGTAGCCACGTTGCACATAGTCGTGACACTCTTTTGGAGCGCGACTCTTTTTCGGACGCGTGACGTCCTTGCAAGTGCTCTCTGCGCAAGGCACGTATCGCGAGTCTGGAAATTCGCTCACGAGCTTTGACAAACGTCCACACGCTGCTGATTCGTCGCCGTCGGCGCGATAGAGTCTTGACTGTTGCCACAGCGCATCGTCGCGCAATGATCCCGTTGTAAATTGGCTGTAAATGCGACCATACGCATTGCGCGCCTTATCGCGCTTATCTAACTTTTCTTCGTAGATGCGCGCAACCTGAAGCGCAGCGACATTCATGCGCGGACGATGGTAGCTGCCCATCAACGAACTCGTTTCGTGCTCCGCAAGGAGACGCTCTAAAAGAACGATGGCTCGCTCGAACTCTTTGCGACCAAAGTCGATTTGCGCTGCCTTGTAGAGAGAGTCGTCGAAAAACGCGCCGAACGGGTAAGGCCACTCATTCGCTACGGAAACATATTGGGCGTATGCGCGATCAATATTGCCCTTCCGAAAGTGAGCTTCGGCAAGCGAATACGCAATGTTCTGTCCAAGTTCTGATTTGCGCAGTGGCCCTTTGGAAAGTTCGTCAAGATATTGAATTACCGCCCCAGCGCCGTCCTTCTCTTCGCGCGTGGCCAGCGCAAGCGTCAACGCGCGTCGCGCAAGACCGCTCGATGGGAATGCGGTGAACATCGATTCAAACGCGCGTTGACCTAGTGCTGGGTCCTCTGCGGCTTGGAGTTCGGCAAGTTTGAACGCTGCGCCAGCGGAATAAGCGTTTTCGGGAGTTGCCTTCGCGAGCTTCTCGAAAAGTACCCGCGCGCGATCGGTTTGTCCGGCCTTGAGATACGCAGCGGCTGCAAGAGACTCGGCGCGCCCCTTGTCTCGCGCCTTTTCGGTGAGAGTTGCGGCACGTTCGTACTCGGCTGCGGCCTCGGCGTGGCGCCCGGCTGCGTGTGCGCGATCACCTCCCGCCAGGCCACGACGGTATTCAAGGGACGGAGCACCCGCACAGCCAACCAATGGCGCCAGTGCGAAGATGCACGCGATGAAGGCTCTCATGCCGTCTCCCGTGCGATTGCATTGCGCAAGACTTCGCCAGCGCGCGTAGCGTCAACTTTCTTGATATCGAGGTGCGTCACAACGCGAATGCGATCGGCATCAGGAATTGAAACGCGTATGCCCTGCTCATTCGCAAGCGCAGCGACTCGTTCGGCGACTGGTTTCTGAAACCTCACGTGAACGATATTCGTCTCTGGCGGGGTTACTTCGCAAGTCTCGAGCGACAAGAGCTCATCGGCGATGAGCCTTGCATGTTCGTGGTCACTCACGAGTCGATCCACGTGATTGTCCAGTGCATAGGTCGCAGCTGCTGCGAGGATACCCACTTGTCGCATTCCTCCGCCCCACATCTTGCGAAGGCGAACGGCGCGCTCGATCAACTCCTTCGGGCCGGCGAGGACGCTACCCGCGGGTGCGCCCAACCCTTTTGAAAAACATACACTCACAGTTACGAAATGCCGCGCAAGCGATGCCGGCGATGCGCCAGTAGCCGCGCAAGCGTTCCACAATCTTGCGCCATCGAGATGCATCGGTAAGTTCTCTTTCGAACAGACAGCCGCGATCTCATCGATCCACGGAGTTGGGAAAACGCGTCCGCCCGCTCGATTGTGCGTATTCTCCACACACACAAGCGACGTTCTGGCACAGTAGTAGGCGCGTGGCTTTTGTGAAGCGAGCACGTCCGCGCCGCGAAAGAGACCACCAGCGCCGGCCATCGCAAATTGGACACCAGAGATCGCGGCCGCGGCCCCTGACTCGTACCAATAGACAT
>JAHFDZ010000009.1:26237-44166 GCA_023248745.1 Myxococcales bacterium
CGTGCCACTTGGGACAAACAGCGCAGCTTCTTTGGCGAGAAGATCCGCGACGCGTGCTTCAAGTGCGCGAGCACAAGGATCCTCGCGAAACACATCATCGCCTACTTCGGCCGTTGCGATAGCACGCCGCATCCCATCGGTTGGGCGGGTTACGGTATCGCTTCTCAGATCGATCATCGCTATCACCGAATTCTCAACTAAGTTGACGAATGCGAGTATATCGTCCGTTGGTTACTTGCGCGAGATACCTGGGAAGTTGGCGGCGCGGAGCTTGGCAGCAGCAACGGCACGGTGTCTAATGGCCCGCGTGAATCGATGAAAGAACCCAAGCATTCCACTAAGCCGCCCGCGAGCACGGTTGTAGGTGATTCCCTTTTGCCCGCGGCCAGCATTGCGCCGATTGTCCGCTCCAATATTGTCGAAGTTGTCGCCACAAGACTGCGCGCCGATATTCTTGCCGGACGGATTGCGCCCGGATCTCGATTGCCTGCCGAACGTGAGCTCGCAACGATGCTGGGCGTAAACCGCCTCACCCTTCGCGCATCGCTTGCGCAGCTTGAGGCACTTGGGTTCATCACCACGCGCCATGGCTCGGGTTCAGTGGTCAATAACTGGAGGCAGCGCGCGGGCCTTGAGGCGGTGTCCTCCGTGTTCTCTGCGCTCGATCCGTCAGAGGTTGTCTATGAGCACTTTGTCGGGTCTGTACTCGAATTCCGTCGTGCGATTGCCGCCGAAATTTTTGCTCTCGCGATGGGCAAGGTGACCAAAGAGTCATACGCACGCCTCGAAGCGATCCACGCAACAATGGTTCAGAAGTTGGACGACCCTCTGGCCTTTGCCGAAGAAGACATCAACTTCATGCGCGAACTGTGCGTCGCCGTCGACAATGTCTGCTTTGAGCTCGTGCTCAATACGTTCGCCCGTCTTCGTGTCGACGCTCCCGAGTTCGTTAAGTTGCTTTACGCAGACTGCGCGGACTGGGCGAAGGTGTATCCCATCGGCCTCAAGATCCTGAAAACCGGTCAACAAGAGCTTGCGTGGACGACGCTTCGGCAAGCGCTCGAAGCGCGTGACGGCATATTCTTGCGAAGCGTATTCGGCGCGAAATCGCGTGCGACGCGCACCTCAGGACCGAGATGAAGTTCACACCCGGCGAACTTCGTTCGGCGCGCATCACATGCGAGGCCATCTTCCCTCAAGATGATGTGGCAGAGCTCGTTGGCGCAGAGCATCTTGAGGTCGAAAATTTCCTCAATGATCTCGCGTCGCAAGTTCCTTGGCGCGCGGTACTCGCGCTCAAAATCGCTTTCCTCGTTTGCATGGTTTCGCCTCTGCTGACGCTTGGTCGGTTTGCAACACTCGGATCGCTTACTCCAGAGCATCGTGAGAAGGCATTGTACAAGTTACTTTACCATCCAAACTACTTCTTGCGGCAACTCGTAGCAGTAATAAAGGGTGTCGCTGCGCTTCTTTACTCTGCCCATCCGGCAAACCGCACACGCATCGTCGATACCCCAAGGCCCCTGCTCCAACTCATCCGATCCCCTTCAAGAGTGCCATGACGTCGCCCTATCCTATTGACGAGGCGCGGCTCTACAACGCGACACGCTTCGCGGACGACGACTTGCCTGAAGGTAGCGTGATTGATTGTGCGCAAGCACGGTTACCTATCGACGAGGCGTACGACTTTGTGGTGATCGGATCTGGCGCGGCAGGTGCTGTTGCAGCGCATGAGCTTGCGAGCGCTGGATATTCCGTCGCAATTGCCGAAGAGGGACCTTACATCCGGACGCGCGAGTTTAAGAAAGAAGTCGGGAGCGCGTTTCTTAAGCTATTCCGCGATGGGTCTTTTCAGGCGCTTGAGGGCCGGGTGTTCATGCCGGTCATTCAAGGTCGCTGCGTTGGTGGAACGACCGTCGTTAATTCAGCAATCGCGTGGCGCACGCCTGAAGATGTCATCGACGAATGGAACGCCCAATTCGGACTCGGCGGCGCGATCACATCACGTGCGCTCGAACCCCACTTCGAAGCGCTCGAACGCGACCTCAACGTGCACGCTGTGGTCGACGAAATTCTTGGCGGCAACAACGCCCTATTTCTAAAACAAGCCGCTGCGGTCGGCCTCCACCCGACGCGCATCAAACGTTACGAACGTGGTTGCAAAGGAACCACGCAATGCCTCACCGGTTGCCCGACAGCAGCGAAGCAAGGCATGAACGTGACGTACGTTCCATGGACGCTCGCACTGGGAGGTCGCCTCTTTTGCAACTACCGCGTTGAACGCATCGAGCTTGCAGGTGGACGCGCTGTTGGCGTCATCGGCAGCGCGCAAAATCCGAACGGCAAAGGCACCGTTCGTCTGCGTGCAAAGCGTGGCGTGATTCTCGCGGCGAGCACGGTTCAGTCGCCGAACATCCTTCGCCGCAGTGGTGTTCGCAACAAGCACCTTGGACAGCATTTTCAAACGCATCCTGGTTGCGGCATGGGTGCGGTGCTCGATCAAGACGTCAACATGTACTTTGGTGCAACGCAGGGCGCGGAGAGCATCCACCTTCGCGCAAGCGATCGCATCAAATTTGAAACCATCGCAATGAACCCAGAACTCGTGCCAGTCCGCTGCCCTGGCCTTGGTGTGGATCTTGTGCGCCGCATCGGCAACGCTCGTCATCTTGCCATTTGGGTCACGATTCTGCGTTCGCAGGCCGAGGGTACGGTCTCTCAAGGATGGACCGGTCGCGATCGCGTCGTCTTCAGTCCGACGAAGAGCGATATGGAGCACGTCCGCGCGGGTCAAGTGTATCTCGCACGCATGATGTTTGACGCTGGCGCAAGAGAAGTGTGGCCAGGAATTTATGGACTTCCGCCTGTTCTCACTTCTCCCGATCAAGTCAAGTTGGTTGAGGAAGCACCCCTCGAGCCTCGAGCCTATACGTTTATCGCGTCCCATCTTTTCGGTGCGGCTCGAATGGCGCCGCAGGCTAGTGGCGGCGTCGTCGATACGACGTTTGCAGTCCATGGCCTTCCAAATTTGTTCCTGGTTGATTCAAGCGTCTTTCCGACGAATCTTGGCGTGAACCCTCAGCATTCGATCATGGCGATGAGTCGCCTCGCGACGCACCGCATCGTGGACTCGCCTCCGCTGCAAGCCTTGGCCTAGCGACGAGAGAGCGTCCATGGCTCGAGATTTCGAGCTTTTTGAAACGCTCGAATGGCAAGGTTGTCCCAAGCGCGACATTTTGCCGTTCGCCGTGACGAAAACGCGATGGCCTCCCAATTGGCATGTGGAGGCTTCACGATGATCCGATCACTGTCTTGTTTTTTTCTCATTCTTTCGACTGGGTGCTCCGGCGCTGATCCGATTGGCAATTTGGTTGACGGTGGCTCAACGCTATCGGGAGCAGCCGACTGGAACGTGCTCTTTCAGGCACCAACGGGTAACGCAACGTCGGATGACATTCACGGGCTCTGGGGTGGCACAGCGACCCTTGCTGGGACGAAGCTTGATTTTCGCTTTCGCATTGACGTCAATCGCACCCAAGTCGCCACGCGATGTAAGTACAACGACGGAACGGAGCTCATGGCCGGCGTCGCTGCTGCAACACGGCTTGAGTCAAGCGCGTTGACCTTTTTGGAGAGCAAGAACTCAGAGGTCAAAAAGAACGCACTTACTTGTAGCGTCAACGTGGCCCCAAGGACCCTCAAGTTCGAACTGAGCGGAACCAACCTAACTTTCGAACCATTCACAGTGGATGAAATAAGACTCGTCAAGCTTTCTGACTAGATGAGCAGGCGTGAACAATCATGGCGACAAAAAGCAGACAGCACCGGACACTTCTCTGCCCGATGCTGGCCACATTCAATTGTTTGGCTGACGTAACTCGTAGCTGCCCGAGCGTTATTTTCGCGGGATGCGCGCCTCAGGCGGCACCCTCATTTGCCGGGTATGGCTTTGAAGAACGGCGATGCCGCGCAGAGCCTAAGGAACTTTTTTGGCAAGCGCTCGATTTTGCTCTCTCGCGAGGCAATTCGTTGACGCAGCGACGGCGATTGCTGACGATTGCCCTTGGGCGGAGCCACCTTCGAGAGTTGAACTCGAGACCTACGGTTTACGAAACCGTTGCTCTACCACTGAGCTAAGGTGGCGACGAAGCTGCGCGACAGTACCCGGCCCGCGTGCAGAGTCAAGCGATTCGCGAGGCTCTTCCAGCTCAGGCGGCCATTAAATGGATCATCTGTAGGTACATTTGTGCGACTCCGAATCGGATGCACGGGCCTGCTCGTTGCGCGGCATCAAGGCGATTGCGGTTTGCCGTCTTTCCACATGACGGGGTATCGCGCGCATGGAGTGTTTACGGCGTCGAACATGCCCTTTGGATAGCAGTCAGGCTTTCCATAGATGCCGTAAGGATCGATGAAGTACCAGCGATTGTCGCCGCTCGCGTCTCGTCGAGCGAAGAAGATGTGCAAGTGCGTGTTCACTTTGCCCTCCGCATTTCGATTTCCACCAGGGCCCGTTTCTCCGGCCCACGCGATCATTTGACCACGCGTTACCGTGTCGCCAGGCTTGACGGCGATCGATTCCTTCGCACCCCAATTTGCACTTGTTGGCTTACGTTTCGCTTTGTCTTTCGGACAGCCAGTGTTGTCGAGCTTCGACTTGTAGTTCGTCTTATCGTCGCCTTTGGTGATGGGCACGCTGAGGGTCCACGCATTGTCGCAATCGTTCGCCGCGCCGTTGCGAAGGTGCATATAGATCGTGCGGAACGCGTCTTTGACCCCATTGTTGTCGTGGCTGACGATCACAGTGTTGCCGGACCAGTTGTCCCACCCGACGTGAACAACCGTGCCAGGTGCGGCGGCGCGAACCTTGAAAGTTCCCGTCGGATCCGTCGCGTAGTCGATTGCGTGGTGCCACGTTCCATCGCCGTATCGCCATCCGTTGTGCCACATCGACGATTCGTCTTTGAACGGCAAGGTGAAGAATGCAGGTGCGCTGAAGTCGACGGCTGAGATGTGCAAATAGCGATCGCCCCCCTCGACGTCGACCGGCCATCGATAGTGAGCGGTGGCACCAGCAGCGGGCGTTGGGCACGAACCTGGGGCGCCCTCACAGTGGGTTTTCGTCGCGGTGATTTGATAGTCGTATCCGCAGTCGGGATCTCCATCACACGGCGGCATCACGATTGTATTCGAGCATGCTCCATCGCAAGCGCTCGAGTAGAGCTCGAGATCGAAAAGTTGCATGCCTTGCTTCTTCAGCGCATGCCACTGAGCGGTGAAGCTCTCCCAGTCGCGACCGATCCACACAGCATGTGCGCCTGTCTCAGGCTTGAAGAGGCCCGCATAGAGTCGCTTATTTCCAACGTCGTACACTTCGACGTCGAACAAACGTAGGCCCAACTTGCCTTGCTTCTGGATCTCCGCTTCGAACGCAGTCCACTCCACACCGATGATTGCAGCGGGCGCATATGTTCCGGGCTTGAACAAACCAGCGTAAAGACGCTTACCGTTCTGCACGTAGGTTTCAAAATCGTATAGGCGATAGTTTTGCTTCTCTTGTTTCACCCACTCAGCGTGAAAGGCCGGCCACTCGACACCGATGACTGCGGCGGGCACCCACGTTCCAGGTTCGAATATGGCGGCAAAGAGGGTCTTGCCACCTTCGTTGTAAACTTCGAGATCCTTAATGCGGTAGCCGCGCTTCTCTTGCTTTGCCCACTCGGTGTGAAAAGCTGACCACTCAACGCCGACGATCGCAGCAGGCGCGTAGCTGGCCTTCTCAAAGAGGCCTGCGTACTTTCGAGTGCCATCGTCGAGATAGGTTTCGAAGTCGGTCATTCGGTAGCCGTCCTTTTCGAGGGCTACCCACTTCTCGTGAAAGTTGTCCCACTTCTTGCCGATCCACGCAGCGCGCGCGCCACCGCCACCTGTTTTGAAGAGGCCTGCGCACATGGTTGTGTCGCTTCTTGCTTCCGGCGCTATCCATGCGGACGCCCCAGCCAAACCGAGTGCAAACAAGAACGCGCGCCTCGAAGAAACGTAACTCATTGTGATCCTTTTCACGGCAAACGCCCCAACAGCCTGTGCGGTTTGACGATACATGGCGTCGACCGACCGAGTGAACGAACCTCAGCTATGGGCGATTGCGAGGGGGGTGTCGCTTATTAGGGGATGAGTGTGCGACTTCGTAGCCGCACAAGGCTCTATTCTAAGCAGCGCGAATAACGTTCGGTGGAGGTATTTCGAAATGCACCCGCAAGTTGTCAATCGGTACATGCCGAAGGCCCTTTTGATGGGCGCGTTGCTCGCCTACGGCTCAGGTTGCGCAACGAGCTTGCGAGTCGGCGCCGCTATTCGATTGTCGTCGGCCCACGCGACAGCGCTCGCTCGAGCAAGTCATCCTGCGCGAGTGCCAACATCCCCTGCACTTCTGTGGGCGTGCGCCAGCGCGCCTCGAGAATCTCTGCAACGTTCATCGGTCCGTTGATCGAATCGTTCACCTTGCAGCGCACCACAATGGTGACCGCATGAAATCGCGGATCGCGATCGGGTCTTGAATAGACGCCCGACACCGATTCGATGCACTCGAGCTTCGCTCCTGCTTCTTCGCGCAATTCGCGTTCGACAGCTGTGCGCAACGTCTCTCCCCACTCGAGCGTTCCGCCCGGTAGTGCCCACGTCCCGAAGTCGGCGCGCCGAATGAAAAGCACGCACCCATCCTCGCGCACCGCAACCATGGCGACACCCACGACTGGACGGCGCAACAGATGCCGCGCAACTTCCTTGAGAAGCGTCCAAGCACCGCTCGGCAATCGACTGAGGTAGCCCATGGGTCGCATCGTACTAAACAATTGCCATAAACCCTCTGATATGAAGTCGGCATGAAGCTTGTGACCTATCGCGCGGGCAGTGATTTGCGGGCCGGATTCATTTTGGGCGATCGCATCGTCGATATTGAACGAGGCCTCCGCGCGCTCGACGCTTCCGGTGGAAAGATCCCAAGCCCTGCCGACGTTACACATCGTTATGGCTCCACCGTTGTCGATCTCATTGCCCGCGGGAGCATGGATCGCGTGCGCGAAGTCGAAGTGGCTGCGATTAACAGCCGCCTTGCCGAGTGCGTCGATGAACAGTCAACTTATTTACCTATAGGCTCAACGTCGCTCGCCGCGCCCATTCCCGAACCGCCCTCGATGCGCGATGGTTACGCGTTTCGTCAGCACGTCGAAACAGCGCGCCGAAACCGTGGGCTCGAAATGATCCCAGAGTTTGATCAATTCCCCGTTTTTTACTTCACGAACCACCTTGGCGTAACGGGTCCCGGCGACGTTTACGTTGAGGAGCAACACTGTGAACGCCTCGATTACGAGCTCGAAGCTGCGGTCGTACTGGGCTCATCTGGTCGCACGTTTACCGTCAAGCAAGCTGACGATGCCATCTTCGGCCTTCTCATCATGAACGATTGGTCCGCGCGTGCGCTTCAGATGGAAGAGATGAAACTCTCCCTTGGACCCGCGAAGGGCAAAGACTTCGCAACTTCTCTCGGTCCGCACCTCGTTACGGTCGACGAGCTTGCGCCTTACACACGCCAGACCGATCGCGGTCGCGTCTTCGATCTTGGCATGCGGGCGTTTGTGAACGGCACGCATCTTTCGACAGGCAACCTGTCGAACATGACTTGGACGTTTGCAGAGATCATCGCGCGCGCGAGCTACGGCGTATCGCTGCGCGCTGGCGAAGTGATCGGATCAGGGACTTGCGGCACAGGTTGTCTTCTCGAGCTCAACGGTTCTAAAGTTACGAATAACCTTTGGCTCAAACCGGGTGATGAAGTCGTCCTCGAGGTTGACCATTTGGGTAAGTTGGTGAACCGAATCGTCAAAAGGTAACTTTCGTCGGTGCATCGTCGCTTGGGTTCAGCTCGCGAGGTGCGTCGGGTTCGCGCTTTCGAAGCATATGGCCGAGAAGATCGCCTGTTGCATCGATCATTTCGACCATCGCGCGATCAATTTCGCGAGGCGACTTGGACATTTGGTCGCGCATGGCGCCCAGTTCTGCACGCGCGCGTTCGAGAAACTCGCGTTCGTCACCGTCGGTGATGGGTGGCGGTAATTTCGACATCAAACGAGCGGCTCGCGTCGACGTGCGCATCATGATGAGCACGAGACGCTCTGCCGCACCCGATTGACGCGACATCGAGGGCTTGTTGCGCCACCGCGACGCGAGTCTGAGTGCACCTTTGACCGCGTCGATTGGCCCCATGCCTACAGTGTAGCCTCACAGTTACAGGGAGTCTCACTTCACG
Organism: Myxococcales bacterium; assembly: GCA_023248745.1. GTDB lineage: Bacteria > Myxococcota_A > Polyangia > Polyangiales > Polyangiaceae > JAHFDX01. The sequence goes on from JAHFDZ010000009.1 coordinate 34,543, forward strand.
GCGATTGATGGGCTAAGGTGGCCGCGCCATGAATCGCGCACCCCAGCCCGCACCTCTTCCTGCCACCTTCGACAGCGTCGTTCGCGTAAGGCCGCTAGAGCCTGAACGCCTCGCCGAACGTGCACAGCGTGCGTGGACCGTCATGCCGCTTGACGAACGGCTTCACCGCATTGGGCGATGGCAAAGGCGCCTGCTCGATCGTCGTGAGTCGTTGGTGAATGCAATTGCGAGTGTGAGTGGCGTGTCCCCATACCAAGTCAGCGCATTTGAGATCGAACCACTTTTTCGGGCATTTGGCGCACTGGTCACGTCGACAAAGCTCGGATCTGCGCACGTGCAACACGACGCGCGCTTAGTAGCGCATCCTCTTGGCGTGGTCGAACTCGCTGGCGACAGTGCATTTGCGCGTCCCCTTTTTGAGCTCGCGTCTGCAATCACGATCGGCAACGCTGTTCTCACCGACCGAGGCGAACACTTCGGCGGCGCATGGCAACTGGCGAGGAGTGCGTTCCTGCAGTCTGGCCTTCCCGAAGATCTTTGGGTGCAGGCGGGTGATGAGGCGACGCGTTGGCTCGAAGCTCCAATACCCGCCCATAAGCCGAAGCTCGGACCGGCGATGATCGTAGCGCTCTCCACACAAGGTATCGCGGCGATGCGATCTCTCGTGACGGCGCTGCAACCGGCGGTGCAGCTTCGGCACCGCGCGGTACTGGCGCGCGTGTGCACGACGAGCGAACACGCAGCCGAGGTTCGCGAAATTGCACCCGACGTCGAGCTACACACGGTTCGCCATCATCACGACGTTGGCGAATTACTAACTTCGTTTCCGCGACCGCATATTGTTCATGTACTCGACCCCAATGCCGATCGCACGTTGGCCGATCAGTGGCGTGCGCTCATCGTGACGTTTGATGCAACGCCGCTCTCCGACCTCGATGTGCTGATGGCGACTGAAGCCATCGGCTCGCGCTTTATCCGCCATACGGTGATAATTAACCATCCGCTTCCACCGCTGACGCGCGCGTGGAATCGAATCGCAAAGCGCTGGCAGGGGCCCGCGCCGCGTTGACACCGTTCTCGCTCACGCGGCCACTCGCAAACGAGTCGCCCGTCATCGTCGAAGTACCGCACGCTGGACTCTACGTTCCTCCTGGCCCATTGGGTGCGCACGTAACTTCTAGCGAGGAAGAGCGTCTTCGTGACGCCGACATCTTTGTCGACGAACTCTTTCGTGACGCACCTTCGATCGGTGCATCATTGCTTGTTGCCCATTGGTCACGTCACGTGATCGATTTGAATCGATCACTCACCGACGTCGACGCTGCAACCGTCGAAACGTCGCAACGTGCGCCGTACCTCAAGTACGGTCTCATTTGGCGAACGACAGGACGAGGACGCAGCCTTCTTTTGAGACCACTGACGGCTTACGAGCTCGCAGCCATCGTGGACGAAGTGCATGCTCCTTATCATCGTGCGCTCGCAGCTGAGATTGAGCGTAAGCTTCGCTTGTTCGGCCGCGCAATCTTGCTCGCGGCGCACTCGATGCCGAGCACCGATGCTCGTGGAAACAGGCGCGCCGACATTGTTCCAGGCACTTGCGGCCGAACGACCGCTGCTGCCGACGTAGTGAATGCGGTTGACCACTTTGCGAGCAGCCTTGGCTTCATCGTTCGGCACGATGAACCGTATCGTGGTGGATACACGACGCAGACTTATGGGAAACCGGGCCTTCGTGTGGACGCGATTCAAATTGAAATCAGTCGCAGTCTTTACGTGATCGAAGACGACCAGCGCCCACACGCGCAATTCGAGCGTATTCGTCAATTCGCAAACGGTCTCATGCGCCAACTCGGAAGCCTGGAACACGGGCGGTGTATTCAGACTTAAGACACCGCAGCACTTGCGATACCGAAGTCTCGTGTTGGACGGATTGCGGAGTGGTCGACTATCGCATGCCCAACCGGCGCCTTAGGTCACGCGCCGCTTGCCGCGACACCTCGATAGGCTGACCTGTCTTCATGTGCGCGAGATACCCGCCCGTCGGCAAGGGTTCGAGTCGAGAGACGTGAAGCAAGTTGATGATCGCTCGACGGTGCACACGTTCAAATCGCGAATCCGTAAGTCGATCGAGCATCGCACGCAGCGGCTCTGTCGAGAGCAGCACTTCCGACGTTGTCACGATACGGCTTAGCTCGCCATCGAGCGAGATGCTCACGATATCGTTTGGGTCGACAAGCACGACACCGCGATTCGTCTCGACAGGAAGACGTTCGATGGCTCCGAGTGCGCTTGATGACGTGGGAGCCGGCGGTGCCTCCCCGAGCAAGCGCAACCGCGCGGTCGCTCGGTCAAGCGCCTTACGCAAGCGACCAAGCTCGACCGGCTTGACGATGTAGTCAATCGCGCCGAGTTCAAAAGCATCGATCGCGTGCTCGCTGTGCGCAGTGCACAAAATGACGAGCGGTGCGGTGGGGCCAAGAGCTTCGAGCGCTTCGAGACCGCTGAGTCCGGGCATGTTGATGTCCATCAAGAGCACATCGATTGGGTTCGTTCGTGCGAATGCGATGACCTCTTGTCCGTTCGTACACTCGCAAACGATCTCGAATCCTTCGAGCGCTTCGATGAGCCGACGCAAACGTTTGCGCGCAAGAAGCTCGTCATCGGCAATGACCACTCGAATCATTTTGTACTCACAGGTAATCGCAGCGTCGCTCGCGTTCGAGCGTTTCCTACTTCGCCAATACTAAAAGAAGCGTCCTCTCCATATGTAACATACAAGCGTTTTTGGAGCGTAGGAATGCCGTCACTTCCAGGCCTCGGACCATTGTAACTACCGGGGTTCTCAATCGTGATTGCCACCATTCTTGAGTCGCGCGAAACGCGAACTAGCAGCGGTCCGCGAACTCCCCGAGCTGGCCCGTGTTTCACCGCGTTTTCAGCGAGTGAGAGAAGAAGCAAAGCGGGCACCTGTATATCTGCCACGTCTTCAACTGACCACTCAAGTGCGAACATTTCGGGGTCGCGAACTAAATATAACTCGAATAGGTCTTTTGCGAGACCGAGTTCCCTTGCGAGAGACCACTCGCCGCTCTTTACGCCTTCGAGCATCGATCGCAACAAGGCTGATAGTTGAAGAACAGCTCGTTCAGCGACTTCACCATCTTGTCGACACCACTCCGCGATCGCATTCAGCGTGTTGAAAAGAAAGTGTGGATCGAGATGATTCCGCAGCGCGAGCAGTTGCGCATTTTCAGCTTCGCGCTCGAGTCGTTCCGCCCTCGCTCGCTCCTCGACGAGACGAAGTTCCATGTCAACGTCGCGGCCAAGACCCCACCCTCCTACCAAGAAGAGAGCGATCGAAACGAGCATGCTCGATGGATACCCAAGCATCGTGTGCTTCACGCCGAACGCCATCGGGAGCACCTTGCTAAATCCAAATACGCACGCAATCGCGACGCCCAAATAGATCACCAGGCGCTCAGGTTTCGTCACGATCGAGCCGGGAAAGAGCGCTCGCCACGCAAACGGTGCAATACCCACGAATGCGCTGCATAGGCCGATCGCCGAGACGAGGCCTGTTACCGATTGCCCGAAGCGAAATTCGAGAAGCGCCATTGTTCCGCAGCAGAGTGCGATGGGGAATGCGCGCTTGGGCTCGCTAAGCGCGCGCCAGGTCCCTACGGCAAGCGAGAACATGACACACAGCTTTTCAGACTTACGCCGAAGTTCAAACATGCACGCAAGCTGACCGTTCGCAGCCGACCTGCGACCGTTCACGCCGCGCTAGCCCTCATTGCGCTCAAATCGGTGCTTCGCTTGGCTTATGCGAACCGAAACCGCCTATGTTGGTCATGTGCCGAGCTCGCCCACCGGCGCGCCAGCACGCACCGTCGCTTTCTCCATGCTAGCAGCCACTGCGACGACAGGGCTCTTCTGGCAATCTGACCTAGGGATCAATCTTTCAATTTTCTTGACGATAGGACTGGCCGCTCTTCTCGTGTGGCAAAGGAAGCCACTCACGTGGCTCGGCTGGGTTACCGCGGCGAGTATCTTTGGCCTTGCGTGGGCGTTCGGCTACCGCGCTTCCAATTGGTCGGCACTCTGGTCGTTGTCTGGCCTCACGCTGTTCGTGCCTGCCATCTTGCTGATTGCACGTGATCGACTTAGCGAACCGCAAGGCCTCTTCGCGTCTGTATGGGACGCTCTCCGTCGGCAGAGCGATGCGATTCCAGAATCGTTCGTTGCCCCAATTGCGGTGTTTCAGGGCCGCTCGGAAGGTGCGCGGCGCATTGGGTTCGGCTTGTTCCTTGGGATGCCGATCGCCCTCGTGTTTTGCATGCTCTTCATCACCGCGGATGAACGTTTTGCGACGGTTTGCTCGAACGTCGCACACCGCGTGCTTACCTCGAATCTATTTGCAATTTCTGTAGTCACTATTTCGATCTCAGGATGTTACATTTGGCTCGCCCGCACGCTCGCTTCGCGAGAGATCCCGAGCGATGGCACGAAGGTTGAGCACGCGTTTCGGCACAACGGATTTTCTGAGCCGTTGAACTCGCCGCCTCTTGCTCACGTGACTCCTACGGGGCTCTCTCCACTCACCGTCGGAACCACGCTCGGCGCTATCGCAATGGTTTTCGCGGCTTTTGTGGTCGTCAATATCCATGACCTTTTTGGAGGACACGCGCGCATTCGTGAAGTGCAAGCGATGACGTACGCAAGTCACCTTCACGGAGGTGTGACGATCCTTTGCGTGACGTGCCTGCTGGCGGTTGGCGCAGTCTTGGCCGGACATGCATTGGTCACCCGGCCTACCGAACGCCCAATCGGATTGCGAGCGGTGGAAGTCGCCCTACTTACCCTTGCCGGAGCCACGCTTGCGTCGTGTGTCACACGCCTTCGCATCTATGCCGAAGCATACGGCCTCTCTGTTCTTCGGCTCGGCATTGCGGCACTTCTCATTGCGGTAGCGCTCGTTCTCCTTCTCACGATTGTCAAAAGTTGCATGGGTGTCTTCCGCGGCTACTGGGCAGGGCAATGGGTTACGTTCGCGACATTTGTCACCGCAGGTGCGTGGTTTGATGCCGACGGCACCGTCGCGCAAAACCAACTGCAACGCGCAGAAGCCGGAAAGCTCAATGATCTTCACTACGTGATGCAGCTATCCAATGACGCCTGCCGCGTTCTGAATTCTCCTCTGGCGCGTGCGCTCAAGACAGACGGCACGGTTGACGAGATGCTCAAAACGAGGAACGAACCCTTCTCTGACTGGCGCTCGCGGCGAGGATTTGCGTGCAAATGACCTCAAAATGGGCCAAAAAAGCGCCTCTGATCGGTCAAATAGAAGCCAAAAACCCTTGACGAATGTCACCCTCCGAAGATAGGTTCGCCGCCCCATGGCTAAGAGCGACATCACAGGTGCGCGCCGCAAGACGGCGAACCACGTTTCCCACTCCAACATCAAGACGAAGCGCTGGCAGCACGTCAACGTGCAGACGCGTCGTATTTGGGTTCCGGAGCTCGGACGTTTCGTGACGCTCTCCGTGACAACTCGCGACTTGCGCAACATCGACAAGCTTGGTGCGTCTGCGTACGCAAAGCGGTTTGGGATTCAGCTTTCGAAGTTTTAGTTTGTGTCGGGGCACGCGGGGCGCTTGGATGTGTCGGACGTGACCACCAGTTGTCGCTTTGGCTGATGCCAGGTGACGCGTGCGCGTGGATGTGTGGACGGCACCAGCAAGGGTCGCTTTGGCTGATGCCAGGTAGCGCGTGCGCGGTGGGTGTGTCGGACGTGACCACCATGGGTCGCTTTGGCTGATGCCATAGTCAACCGGGGCTTCATCTGATGCTGTGCGCGCTTGCGCGTGTTGGCCAACCTGGAACGTGGAGCTAGCAGCGGACGGCGCGGCCTGTTGTTCTTGTTTGCGTGACGCCGATGACGACGCGATGGTTGGATGAGCTCGACGCTAATTGTAGCGGTGTGAGTTCTGTTTCAAGTTGAGTGACGAGCTGGTCAAGTTCGACCTCACCAGCGGCGCATCTTCCCACGCCTGCAGCCCATTGCACGATGCCACTCTCTTCGATCAACGCAATGGGAGCCGCCGAAGGACAAGGCGTTCCTGGGGGCGTCCAGGGCACGTGCCTTTGAACGGGCTCCGCCACGAGAGGTGCAACGAGCCCCAGCTCGTCGATGGCGAGACCTTGCGTGTGAACTTCGTAACAGGCAATGGCGAATATGCCTCGGTCGTCGCACGCGGCGAGGACTTCGGTATGACTTCCGTCGCGGGCACCGATTGGCATCGTGTCATCGGCCCACCGGATGCGTGCAATCTGGCGCCCGCCGAGCAGTTCAGTGCGTGCGTCTTCAACCTGCGGCAATGAATCGAAGTCTTCGCGACAGAGCAGGCCTCCGGCAAGGCGTCCAGCGCGAGCCACCAACTCGTCGGCAATACCATCCGCGAGAAATGCGTTCGGGCCACCGCGCCCAAGGCTTCGGATGACGTCGGCGCGCTCTTTATTCACTATCTTGACGAGTTCTACCGCCGGCGCACATGTGCGCGAAAGTGATAAGGTGCCCGCAAGCGCGCTCATCGAGGACAATGCGGCAGGCAAGAGCGGAACGCCAACGCGAAGGGCGGGCGCGTTCTCGTCGCGAAGTCTAACGCCACGTGGCCGCTGTGTGCCTGCGCCCGCTTGCCGAACTCGTCCATCGACTTGACGAAGTCCCGCAGCCGCGCCGCCAACGAGCATCTGCACGGGACCAAGCAACACCGACGCGTCGAGTGCAGCAGCAGCAAACGCTCCCCCAACCACTGCGTCGACAGCGTTGCCTCGTGAAAGCAATTCGGCCATCACCGCATCGATTTCGCCGCGTGATGCGACACATGCGGCGAGTCTGCTCATTCTTGCTCGTCGTCCGTCACAAGAAGGCCACCGCGAGGCCGCACCAACCTACCTCCGTCGAGGGCGTCGGCGCTCTGCGCGGCTTGCATCCACCGCTTGCGATCGGTGACCGGCTTTTTTGTCTCGAGGAGCACAAACACTTCGCGCTTCTGCGCAAGAGCTGTTTGCGCGCGCTTGAGCATAGTGTCAGTCAACGTTCGTTGCTCGCCGAGTGCTCGTACGCATACGTAAGCAACTTGACCAGCTCCCAAACGATCGCGCAGCGGATCGACTGCAATCACGGCGCGATGAGTGCGCCCGAGCGAAAGCGCGTCGTCAATTTCCCAGAGCCCGCTCGGCTCCCACACGACGTGCGTAACGTCTCGAGGAAACGCTTCGAAGAACTCGGACAGAGCGCGTCGATTCGGCATCGTTGGCCGCACGGCCGGTGGTGTGCGAAGGACAACACAGCGTGCTTCGAGCGCGTCGACCGCAAGTTTCATCGCGGCAAGTCTACGCGTATAAGCCCCGCCCGGCTCAAGCGCCGACAGCGCAGGTCCGGCGACGACAGCAAATTGAAACGACGCCGGCACCGACTTTCGCCAACGCTTGTAAGTCCGTTCGTTCGTCGGCTTATCGGACGCTTCGCCGCTAACAACGAGCTCGGCAAAGTCGAACCGTTGTGCGTAGTTTTCGAGCTTGCCGCGAACGTGAGTCGTTCCGACGTAGTAACGGGTTAACATTGGAGAGCGCGCGACGATGGCACGGCCAGCCTCATACGCCAAACGCGAAAGCGAACGCGCTCTAATTATCGTGATATTTCAACGACTTGAACGTGCATCGACGCGTCGCGCGCGCGTGCTTTTGCGACGCACATCGACTCGCAGTCAAGCTGCCTGTTTGCGCCAATCCCTCGCTGCTCGTGCCGGATTGGCGTGGATTACTCGACGCAGACGAAACGTACGCTAGGTTTTTCTTCATGGCGCGACTCTCCCCAAGCGAACTCTTCGGCCTCTCACCCGTATCGGTCAGGTTGCGCGAAGCAATGCTCACCTTTCGAGGGGACGCGCTGACCCCAAAGACCCGGTTCGACCACACGAGCTTGAAAGTGCTCCATCCGAGACTAAGCATGGCGCTTTGGTTGGGCCGTAACCCGAGCGGACGTAAAGTCACGATTAGTAACTTCTTCAGTCACGAACGTCCGCCACCGGAGTTTGGTTGGTCCGTGCGCGTGACGACCGCGCGAGACTTTCGAGGCAAGCAAGGTACCTACGACAGTCACAACGGGACCGATTTCGCCATCAGCCCTGGCACGACGATCGTCGCTGCTGCGCCGGGCAAGGTCCTCCGCATTGCCAATGAGTTTAACCGAGGCGGGTTGAAACTCTTTATCGATCACGGCAACGGTGTCGTGACCACAAGCAATCATCTCGGTCGCGCGCTCGTCGAAGTCGGTCAGATTGTAAAGCGAGGCGAGCCGATTGCCCTAAGCGGCGTGAGTGGGATCGATGGCTTGTTGCTCTTCCCGTTCACTCCGCCGCACCTCCACCTTAATGTGTGGCTCAACGGATCTCCGGTGGATCCGTTCGCGCTGAGCGGCGAACAATCGATGTGGCAAGATGACAACGATCCGAAGCCTTATCGGGGTGACGCGCTCAACGAACCTTTTGAGCCTACAGAATGGGACGAAGACTTGGTTGCACAAGCGATTGCGTCTTGTTTGCACAGAGGGGCGCAGCGCGAAATGGAATCGTTTCGTGCTCTCGATCGGCGCGCGATGGCGGTGCTCTTCCAAACGAACTACTACCCGACTCGATTTTCAAGTCCGCCGCAAATGTACAGTACCCGTTACAAAAGGGCCCCGGTTCTCACGCTGCCCCTCTCGTCGCGTGATTTTGACGGCATCGCATGGGATAACTCGAGCGTGTAAAACCCTGCGTTGCATGCGCTTCTGAGTGTCAATCGTTGTCGGTCGCGACCTCAAAAAAATTGCGATAGCGATCAGCACGCAAGTCGAACTTGGTCATCGATTGAAGGACCGTTGCACCGCGATGTCGGCCTTTCTGCTGTGGATGCGCTTTACCTTGATCAAGGTAGGCGCGCACAAACAGGCTCTCTTGGTCGCGCGTGAGCCGCCGAACATTTTCGACCCACGCTTTCCAAGCGTGACCCTCGAAGAGGTATTGCTCCACATTCGAAACGTAGAAAGTGGACACAACAAGTTTCTTTTCTCGCAAGTGTTTCGCGAGTTCGGGCATTGCGTGAGAGCCAGCAAAGTCGCCGACAATGGGCAAAACATTTCCCTCGCGTTCTAGCTTTTGCACGTAACGAAAAGCAGCCTCGCTCGCGAGAAATCCAAGAGGTACTCCACTGAGATCGGTTGCGCGGAGAAGCTCTCCGAGGGTCGGATACAATCGTCCGTTTGGTTTGCGAAGTTCAAATCGTAAATCAAGTTGACGCTCAAAGAACTGGCGATGGATTTGAAGAAGTGCCTGGCGATCACGTTGATCGAGAGGTCGATAAAACGCCTCTACGTCCGCTCGTAAGCGAGCGTGCGCGTCTTCAAACGACGGGCGCGCATGCATAGTCGTGAGTGCGGCGATCACCGAAGCTGCAGACGCAGACTCATCGACATTCTTTTCGGGTTCATACGTTCGCACGCACAGCAACGCGAGAAAGTGGGTGCGCGACGTCGCCTGTCCGAAGATGGCCCGATAGAGAAAATGAAGCAGGAGGTTCTCT
>JAHFDZ010000215.1 GCA_023248745.1 Myxococcales bacterium
ACCGTAGCGCTTCTCGATGGTTCATCGTCCCTCCTCCATCCACGAAGAGAGCCATGCATCCGCGCGGGCGCGATCAAAGAACGCACGCTCTGCCTTGAGTAGCCGTCGCTTGACAGTCGCGAGCGAGCACTCGGCCAAGACAGAGACCTCCTCAAGGGTACGACCGTCGAAGTGTCGAAGGGTAAACGCGATCTGCTCATCGGCACTCAGCGTGGCAATCACTTCGTAGGCTGCTTTCATCGCACGCGAAATTTCGGGCGACGCAGAGGTTGCTTGCACTTCGGGCAATTCTTCTTCCGGCAGAAAGAACAACCAAGCACGACGCTTGCGGCGTCTTATCTCTTCTCGCGCGACGAAAACGGCGATCGCGCCAAGCCATGGACCAAGTCCGTCCGTGTCCGTTAGACGGTGCGCGCACTCGAGTGCCCGCACAAAAACGTCTTGAATCAGATCGTCCAAGTCAGCACGCGCGCCGAGAACGCGACAAAGCACGCGCGCCACATAGGCGCGATAATCGACGAGAAGCTCGCGCTCTGCCCAAGGCTTTCTGGCGCGCAACGCCGCAGACAACGCTTCACCCTCGTGCCCGGTGGCGATGAGAGGCTCCACAATTGCCGAAGCATGCGCCATAGAAGGGGCTGTAGCAGCGGACAGAATCAATGTCATCGCAATGGCCGGCCGAGAAAAAAGAGCTCATCCGATGGGGGATGTGACCACATGTTCAGCAAGACGAATCACAAGAGAAGTCGCCGGTGAGCGTGCCGCGCCCACTACAATGACCCTGCAATGCGAACCGCCGCTCTTCTCGTTCTGGTTCTATCGGGGTGTTCGGGCACGGTCGCAGTGAGCGATGCAGGTTCCGGAGACGCGAGCGTCGGAGCCGACGTCGTCGTCCCCGGACCTGACGCGAACAATGTCGACGCACCCATCGGTCCAAGCCTCAGCGAGGCATGCGCTGCACTTGGCGACGCTGTGTGCAGCAAGCTCTCGCAGTGTTCGTCCTTCGGACTTCAACTCGCGTACGGCGATGAGGCGACGTGCAAAGCACGCTCGGCGAAGGGCTGCGTCGTTGACTACCCTTCGTCGAGCCTGACGCCATCAAGAGCAACCGCGTGCGCGGCATCGCTCGGGGCTGTCGAATGTTCAAAATTTTTGCTCGGTGATCTCGGTGATGCCTGCAACCCTGCGCCAGGTTTGCTCGATAATGGTGCAGCCTGCATCGATGGCCCGCAGTGCAAGAGCACATTTTGCGCGAAGCCTCTTTCAGACCATTGCGGCATGTGCGCGGCGCCGACCAGCGAAGGCGATGCGTGCGTCAACCAGGCCTGTAGCCGCGGAACAGCCTGCTCTGACGCCACGAAAAAGTGCGCGAAGCCCACCTCGGGCAAAGTGGGTGCATCTTGCAATGGTCAAGAAGATTGCGATCTTGCGCACGGCGTCGGCTGCAACACCTTCTCAAAGAAGTGCATCGCGCTCGCGCTGGCCAGTAACGGGAAGACGTGCGGCGCCGACAACTTGGTTGCACCCACGAAGTTCACACTCTGCGAGGCGGCCGGCACCTGCTCGGCGATCACCAATGGCACGTGCAGCGCGGCGGCCGCCGACGGCGCATCTTGCACCGCGGGCGCGAGTGGACCGTACTGCCTTGGACCCTCGAAGTGCATCTCGTCGAAATGCACGCTGCCCGATCCGAGCACATGCAAGTAGCGCCGGGTCGCCACGGAATGCAGGCGCCATTCGCCCCGCCAGGCGACTTCGTCACGACGCAAAAACTTCGGCATTCTGATTCGTATCGATCGCTGCGGCGCACTAAACGCTTCGCTGTCGCACCTCGAGCTCCTCCCACGAACGCCCTGCACGCCAAAGTGCAAAGAACGTGGTCACACCGAGGATTTCGTGCGTGTACTGCGGCAACAAGAGCGTCACCAGGAACGCAAGCGCATAGGTCGAGCCGGCAACGTAGAGGGCGCGATGCGTCGACATCGCCATCATCATCGCCACCAAGTAGTAGACGAGCTCCATCAGCGCGACGGACAACGGGAATGAAATTCTGCCGTAGATCGCAGCCGGCCAAAGCATGAACGGTCCGAGAAAGGCGAACCCCAACGCCGTGATGAATCGACGGCCCACGGTGTTTTCGCCGAAGACATCACGAAGCCCAACGCGAATGGCGAGCCACATCGCTCCGTAGCCGCATGTGATGAGAAAGTAAGTTCCGTGCTCGGCCACAAAAATTCTCTGGCGCGCGAGCAAACCAAGGCCGACGTAAAGCGCACCAAAAAATGAGCCTAGAAAAAACATGATGCGCCCTCGGCCTGCGCTCGCGAACCGAAGGTCAACATCTCGCTGCAACTTTTCGAGCGCGTGAACGCGCGCGGCATCTTTTTCGCGTTTCGCAAGCAGGGCGTCGAAGCGTTGCTTCAATTGAGGATCGGGCGTTTGCAATTCGGCAAGGAGATCGCGCGCGTGCTCGACGTCGCCCTGATCGATCCAAAAGTTGACCATCGTGATGAGCAATCGCTCCAGCCCATCGCGCGCCTTCGCATTTTGCTCCCACGCACGCAGCGCCTGCTCGAAGCCGAAACGGCTCTCGGCAAAGAGTCCCAAGATGCGTGTCTTTGCGTCGCTTCCGTTCGCAAGTAACTCGCCGAGCGTTTGCGAGCGCGCCGTCGCTTCCGCTTCAATGCGGCTCGAATGTCGATGCGTCAGAAAGTCCTCGAGCGCCCGCAAAAAACTCCGCGCCGAATCGAAGCGAGCCGCTCTTTCTCGACAGAGAGCACGCACGCAAATTGCCGACAGCTCCTTTGGAGTCGCTTCGTCGAACACGGGTGCAGCCGCTTCGCGTGCTTGCGCAAGGCGACGCGTGATCGTGTCGCCTTGGTTCGGACCGCAACCTGTCAGAATCGCGTGCAAGCAGCCACCGAGCAAAAATACGTCCGTGCGCGCATCGATGTCGGCGCCACTCCATCGGACCATTTCAGGCGCCATGAACGCCGGCGTTCCCGCAACGCCGTGGATGTCGTGCACTGTGAGGATGTCCTTCGCGACGCCATCTCGTGTCGCAACCGCGAGACCCCAATCCACGACGTAGACCTCTTCGTCTGCGCCAATCATAACGTTCTGCGGCTTCAGATCACGGTGCACGATGCCGCGGGTGTGCGCAAAGTGAACGGCGCGCGAAACTTGGATCAGCACGCGCAAATTCCATTCGAGAACGTCTTGAACGTGCGCAGGTGCCGTGAGCGCGCCCACCACATATTCGCTCCATGGCGTCCCGCTCACGCGCTTCATGACGATGGCAGGAAGACCCTTCGTGTCGATGCCCACCATGTGGACGGGCACTACGTTGGGATGCTCGAGCATACCCAGCACCCGACCTTCGCGAAGAAGCTCCCAAGCGGCTTCCTGTGTTGCACGCTCTGGCCGCAATGACTTCACCGCGACTTCCCGACCTAGCGCGACCTGCACAGCCATCGACACGATGCCCATCGCACCTTGGCCAAGCGTTCCTCGAATGAGGAGCTGCTTTCCGTCTTCGTCGAAGAGCGCCGGAAGGCCCGCGGCGGGGTCACGCGCAGGAATGGGAGACGCCACTGGAACGATTGAGCCCGATGGATCAACGTGGAGCGATGCCGGATCAAAGTTTGGTGGGTCGGAGAAATCGGCGCCGGTTTCGACCTCAGAAGGCGGTACGCCGTCGGTAAGGTCCGCCGTCGGCGACTTTGTTTCTCGGTCTCGAACAGGCATGCGTGCGAAACGAGCATAAACGCTCGCTTCGCGCTCGCACGTCAATTTACGGAACTATCGGCGACGGCGCAAACGCATGAGCGCAACGCCCAGTAGTGCGAACGATCCATAAGGCGTACCCCCTGTGTTGCTTCCATGAGAGCAACCACCACCGCCGCCAATGGTTTCGCGTGGGTCAACGGGGTTGACGGTCACGTCGACGGTGGACGCAGGGCTAAGAAGCGTCCCGTTGCTTACGCGAAGCGCCAACGTAACAACGGTCGAAGCGGTGACGTCCGGCGCAACGAACGTTGGCGCATTCGTGGTGTCACCCGTCATGGTCACCAACGGTCCAGCAATTTGGATCCACTCGAACGTCACCGCCCCCCCAGCAGGATCAGAACCCGTGCCGGCAAGCGACACGCCTGCGCCCTTCGTCACGGTTTGCGGCGGGCCTGCATTCGCAACGGGCGCGTTCTCGTCACACCCATCGCGGTGCTTCGTACGCGACCAGAACGGTGTAGAGGGCGTGCCGATCAACGCGATGTCATCGACGTCCCAACCAGGAGCGCCGCCATATCCGTCAGTGGTGGCCGCGCGAAATCGAATGCGAACGTTGTCGGAAGCTTCTGCGAGCTTCACTCCGATAGTCGATTTGACCCACGCGTCAGGGTAGCCCGCGCTCTTGTGCCCGTACGCGCGACGGCCCTTTAGCGGGTTATTCGTGCGCGAGCTCGTTTCGAGGCTGGTGTTGTAGTCAATCGTGCCCAATTCGCTCAGATCTCGCCACGTCTTTCCATCGGTCGAGAGTTCGATCACGCCGCCATCGATGTCGACGTTTCGGCGTGTTGAATATCGGAACGACCAGCGATGCTTGAACTCGAGCGTGAAGCCATCATCGCCAACCGAAAACGGAGGTGAAGTCAGCATGTGATCCGAAATTTGCATCGCGTTCGGAATGGTCCACCACGTGTTCTTGTGGTCGCTCGTGCTCACACGCGTCCACGAAGGCGTTTCGCCAAGGCGCTTGTCGTGACTGACCACCCAAGCGGTTTCGCGCGTGTCAACGGAATCGGACGCCGACGTGTCAGGCACTTCATCGACGTTGTTGCGTGCAGGAATCGTCACTTCGAGAGAGCGCCCTGACTCGATCGATGGATCGCTGACCGCCACAAGCACCTTGGCGTCCTCTACGACGAGGTCGCTACGCAAGTGGATTGTATTTGTAACAACCTTTGTTTCAAATGGCTTAAGGGCGCCGACCGAAACGACGCCGCCGTTGCCAAACGTGATGCCTTGCACGGAAGATGTGAACTTGGCCGTTGCCGCACTAAGCGCGCCTACGCCGCTGTTGCGAACTGTAACTTTGATAGTGCCAGTTTCGCCGACGTCGAGAAATCCGTCGCGATCGCATGTCACACCGTCGTCTGAGAGTGTTGCGCCCACGAGCGTAATGGCATTGCCCGCGTAGTAACTTTCCTTGACGGTTGCGTTATCGGGACTCTCCTTCGCAGGACCCGTTGCGCCGATGCCTGCACCGCGCCTCGCGAATGCTCTGAGGAAGGTAACGTAGTCCGCTTCGTCGTTGGCAGCCGCCGCGGCAAACATTGCGTCGCGCGCCTCAAGGAGCGTTGGTTCTACAGGTGTTAGCTTGAGTCCAGCGACCAGGTACTTCTTCATCAGGTCTTGGGCCTGCGCGAACGTGTGCCTTGGATCGCGGAGCAGGCCGACGTAACACTCCCACAATATCGTGGCCCACACTTCGCCCGTGCTGTGAACTTCTGAGTTGAAGCTGCCGTCCTCGCCGAAGCTCGTGGGCACATTAGAAGGAAGCGGATTTCCGTTTTGGATGTGCTTGAACGTGAGCGCGTTCTTGGTGAAATCAACCGAATAAGGAACGCGGCGGATGCCAAAATAGAAATCGGCACCGCTTCCCGACATGGCATAGGCACCGTTCGGATAGACGCCGTTCCAGTTTGCGCCCGCTGCGGTCTTCGTATCTTCTTCGCTCGCCATGACGAGCATCGCGACAAAGTCGCTCCATCCCTCGCCGAGACCACCCGCCTGGTTGTACGTGAGACCGCTGCCATTGCCGATGAGACGATTCGAGAGCGTGTGTCCCCACTCGTGCGCAACGACCGATGTGTCGAGCGCACCATCAAGATCGGTCTGCAACTCACGTTTCATCGTGACGCTCGCACCCGTGGTCGTCGCCAACTCGAGTGCCTGACCGTCAGCCAAGTTCAGAGACAAGACAGGAATCGTAACGTTGAGCCCCGTGCCGCCCATGAAAGGTGCGTTTGTCGGCGACGAAGACGTGGCGACGTTCGCGATAATGACGCCCGCGGCACCGGCCGTTTGCCCATTTTGCGCTTTCTGGAAGAACGAACAGATGCCGCGATGCACCAATACGATCTTGCCGGTTACATTATTTACGATTGGCTCGCAGGCATCCGCCGCGTCAGATCCTTGCCCGTCGTCGGCGACGACAACGTCGCCCGTCATTAGGAAAGAGTCTTTACCAAACCCGCTCGCAAGCCCTACTTGCTTGACGCCCGCAATCGCTGTCGGCGTGAGCACGGTTAGATCGGCGTTGCTCGTCCCCGAGAAGACGTACATTTGAATGCGAGCTGAAGCACCGTCCGCAGGCGTTGCGGCATTCGCATTGTTTCGCCCGCTCGAGTCTTGAATCTCTGCGAGGACGGGATCGTTACTCTTTCCGCCGCGCCCAAAGTTGTTCAGCTGATGGTTCCCTGCGGCTTCGTCGAAGCCCGAGTCGTAAAACCAATCGTGCATGAAGTTGGTGATGAAGAACATGTGCGTGATCGACGCTTGAACCTGCGTCGCGTTTGCATTCGGCTGCAAACTTGGCACGTAAGTATGGTCGAACGTTCTTGGCGACGTGATACCTGCACGAATGTCGGTCGCGTCGAAGCCGCTTGCGCCACTGGCATCGGAATAAGCGTCAACATTGTTGCCTTTCGTTTGCACGGAGTCCGCCGACAGCCACGGATCGTTTTTCGAAAACGGAAAGTTCTGCAGCGTCACGAGTTGTGGCGAGACCATCGTGAGCTTCTGTCCGTCGATCTGCCCGGTCGAATGTGGCGTCATCGCTACGCCCTGCGGCCCGTCCATCGGGAAGAGCGTCGTTGCGTTTGCAAAGACGCGGTAGCTGAATGCTTCATTCTTCACCAGGTTGTGGCGAAATAGTTCTTCGCCGCTATCGGCGGCAATGACGAACGACCATGCCGGTCCGCTCGCGAACATCATTTCGACGTAGTAGCCCGGCGTCAGGGCAAACGCCGCGTCATTGACGTGCGGAAACCAAACACGCTTCACGCGTGCGAGCTGCGTGAGCCCGGCAATGGCAAAGCGATGATATTCGCCCACCACGTCAATCTTCGATGCAAGAACGTTGCGATCGGTCAGCGCTCGATGTGCGCGGTCGAGCGCCTCGCCCTCGCCCAACACAAACGGGCTCGTGCTTCCCACGAGCGAAGGCGCAAGAAGACCCGACACCGAAATGGGCTCGAAGTCACGGTTCACAAGGACGTGCACGCCACTTCGAAACACCTCCACTCCATCTACGCGTTGCGCGAAGTTGGCGATGTGCGATGTTCCAGCTGCTTGAATGTCAACAAACTTGACCGCGTCCGCAGCGCCCGGCTCGAGTTCAAAAGCGCCCTTCAAGTTCTTCGCAACCGCGGTGGCTGCCTCCTGCGGACCCGCAAAACGTGGCAACCCTTCGCGTGCGATCCACGCAAAGCTCGGCAAGGCGCGCGCACCTTGCCGATGAACCACTTGCAGTTGCACTTGCGAAACTTGCGGCGTGGACACTCGCACCGGAGAGCTGTCCTTCGTCCCGCAAGCGGCAAAGAAAAAGTACGCTGCGAACCCGCAGAGAGCCTGTTTGCGCATGTTTTCCAATTCCCGGGGGATGTGGATCAGGCACAGCGAGCGCACCTGATCGGGGAATCCGTATGCCAGTGGGGCCGGCCGGCGTCGACTGCGAAGGCGTTCAGCAACGAACGTTCGGCCGAAATCGATCAGCTTGGGTGAACTTTTCTCGCCGGAGTGCTCCGGCCGCTCATTTCAGGCGCTTCGCCCAGTCCTTGGCTCCGACGTTGGCATAGGTGGCCAGTTTCTCTTTGGCGCGGCGAACAATCTGTTCGTATCGGTTCCACATCGTGGCTTTCGCCGAGGAGCTGAGCTTTGGCGACGTCGTCGCCGGATTCCATGGTGGGACCTTCTTGCCATAAACCGTTAGCCACCAAGAATCGTCCGCTAGAAAGTCGTTGTCGTGCATCTTGAAGGCGACCGTGCACGGCTTCTTCTGTCCGTTGGCGCAGCGCGCCATTTCGCAATCGTAAACATCCTTGCCGTCTGCGTTCATGACGCAAGCGTCTCCATCGAGTGATGAGTCCATGGAGAAAACCTTCGCGTCGATGACCTCTGGTTTGAGTGGAACGTCGTTGCGCAAGTCGCCTTCGTACGCCTCACGACCATGTCCAATCACAAAGGTAACGCCGAGGTCTTTGAACACCTTGTCGACCGACGTTTGAAGAGCCTGCCCATCGGCCTCATCGCCAGCAACGTAAGGCGCGCGACCGTAGAGCCTCTTGAGCTTTGCAAAGCCACCTTCCGCGGAAGTGCGCTGCCCTGTTGTTAGGTCAACGCCAAAGGACTCGAACAACTTGATCTCGTCGTACTGCTTTTGCGCGTCCATGTTCCAGATGCCGTACCAATCGTGCCCGTCCTTGTCGCTAAAGTTGGCGCGGTACGGTTTTGGCGGGCGCGTGTGATAACTCACGCTCACGTTGGGCGTCGTGAGAATACGCTTTAGAAGGTCTGGATACTTGGCCTCGTACTCGTCAACCATCCACGTCGTCAGATAGATGTCGAGCCTCATGTCGAGACTGTCGAACAGGTCCATCACCTTCCCAACGAGTTCAGCCGAGTCGCCGAGGTAGCCGTACTCTTGAACGTTGAGATGGAACATTGACACCGTATCGGTGAACGTCACGGGCGTCGGTTCCGTGCTCGCGTCGGACACAATCCCCGCGTCAGTACCGCCAGCATCGGCCACCGCCCCGCTATCGAGACCGACCGCCGCGTCGTTGTTAGCGGCGGGCGTCGTCGAAACCGAACACGCCGCAAGGATGAGAAAGCAACTTAACCATTGTCTATTCAAAACCATCTAAGCACCCCGTAATAGTGGAGGATGACTGTTGCACGTTGCGTACCTGGCAATCGGCTGCGGAACGCCGCAAAATGAGGCTTACAACCTGAACCCAAGGCGGTTCACTGGGACATCCCGCGAGTCAGGGGCCGCAGGAAGTCAACGCGCACGCGACTTAGCGAATGTAGCTGCGGAAACCTGTCTGCGGAAATGTACCTGGGCAAGTTCCCATTGCGCTTGCGACGTCGATTTTGGTCGCGCTCACCGTGCGGAAGTAGGCGTACTGATTGAGCGCTCCGTAACAAATTTCGCCAGTGACATTTGCAGGGTCTGTGCCCGATGCGACGAGCACCATGTTGGACAATCCTGCGACGCGCACGGTCCCGTCCGAATCTTTCGCAATGCCAAACGTCGCAGGATACACGCCGCCAGCAACGCCATCGATAAACCACATCCCCGCAAGAGCGCCCGGTGCATCGCGCGAGGCGTTGCCACAGGCCGTGCCCGCAAAGACGGTTCCAGTCGCCGTACCGAACTTTGCTTCGTAGGTTGGCTTTAGTGCAGAAGAGAAATAGTTGTACGGACATACGCCATGGAGCGCGTTGTCCATGAAATTGTTCACGTATCGCGCTTGATTGGCGAACGTGTTTGTGATCGTCGTGTCGTAGACACCGAAATCCCAAACGGATGCCGTTGTCGTGCCGATGGATCCTCCGGCCGCGATGACAACCAGACTGTTCGGTGCCGACGTCATCGTGTTGTCCGAAGGATTTTGAGGGCCCGCATTTACGATCGCTGTCACCGGGTTATAAATGTGGTCGAGCCTGAATGTCACCGTCGCGCTGACGCGAAAGACGAGTAAGTATTGGCTAATGTTCTGCTCGCGATAGAACGCCATTTGCTCGAGCGTGGCTTGCGTGGGTGCATACAAATTGATCGGGGTGCTTCCCGAAACGAAGAAGTAAGAGTGGGGTTTGATTTCGGCCGTGTTGGGTGCCCCAGGTGGCGCGATTGCGGAGATGCGCGAGAGCTCGGTTACGTTCTCGGTAAACTGAACACTCGGAGGAGCGGTATCCGCGACCGCATCGACAGCTGCCGCATCGGCGAGCGCGTCGCTACTGCCATCGTTGCCAGCCAACGCGTCAGGCGCCCCACCTTCGGTCGCATCTGTCACAGAAGAATCGGTTGGCGCCGCGTCCGTGATCGTCACGTCGCTTGACGAATCATGCGCTTGACTATCCGAGCCCGCATCACCCGCAGCTGCCTCGGCGCGCGCGTCCATTGCAGCATCGACCGTGCTGTCCGCGGCGGCATCAACGGCGCCACCATCGGGCGCCACGTCGGACGAGCACGAAAGCGCACCGGCGAAGGCGGCAAGAATGACGAGCCATCGGTTTTGCGATGCAGCTGCTCTGCGGATGTTCAACATGGTCATGTCCTCAAGCGCGCGCGGATCGCGCGGGAAGAAGGTACGGCATGGAAGACGAGATGGTTAAGGTCCGTGCTGCAGCGACCCATTCTTCGTTGCGGGCCAACTGCGCAATTGGCGCGCTTCAGTGACCCTTCGCGCCTCACAAACAACCCGCTAGCCTGGTCTCTATGGATCCCAACGCGGCAAAACCCACCGTCATCATTCGCCACTGCGACAGCTACGATGTCGAAACGATTCGTCGCATCGTGCGCGAAGGGATGGAAGAACTCGGCCTGCGCCCTTCAGGAAAGACGCTGGTCAAGCCCAACCTCGTCGCCGCAGGAGATCTTTTTGAACACGCACACACACGCGTGGAGTTCACCGAAGGCGTGTTGCTTGCGCTGCGCGATCGCAACCAAGGGAGCATGACCGAACTTGCAGTGGGCGAACGCTGCGGCATCACCGTCCCCACACGCATGTCCTATGAAGCCGCGCGCTACAACCCAATGCTCAAGAAACTTGACGTTAGGCGTTACTGTTTCGAAGAGGTACCTCAAGTCGAGATCCCCCTCACCCACCCGGAACGACTGCGTGACTACCTCTTCACGCCCGAGCCGGTTGCACAGGCCGACTTCTTTGTGAACTGCCCGAAGTTCAAGGCGCACCCTTGGACGACG
>JAHFDZ010000010.1 GCA_023248745.1 Myxococcales bacterium
TTCTCGGAATGGGTACGGCGCGAACGTTGGGGGGAACGCAATGGTCCGCATCGGCGCAAGCCCGGGCATTTCAGGAGCTTATGACGATCGATGCTTCGCTCGCATACGCCGTTCTCTCACACGTCGCACTCGCCACCCAAGCACTCGCGACATTTGGACAGCGCGCAACGGTCGATCCCGTCATTCGTAGCCTTGCGTGTGGCCAATCCATCGGTGCGTTCGCGCTCGCGGAACCTGGCGCCGGCAGCGACGCCGGTTCGCTGCAAACGCGCGCCGAACTCGGCGAAGGAAGCCGCTACGTCCTGAGCGGTACGAAGGGCTGGGTCATGAATGCCCAAATCGCCGATGCTGTCGCGTTGTTCGCGCGCACATCGCCTTCTGACGACGGCCACAAGCCGCGCATCACGGCATTTCTCGTCAACCGCATTGACGGATTTTCAACGAGCGACACGCCCCCAAAACTGGGTGTTGCGACGCTTCCCACGGGCTTCATCCACCTGAACCAAGTCGCGATCGATCGCAGCGCGCGTCTCGGCGAAGAAGGACGCGGTTTTCGCGTCGCGATGGAGGTACTCAATCGTGCGCGGTTGTCGTTTGCAGCCGCATGCATCGGGCTGTGCAAACGCATGATTCGGGCGACGATCGAGCGCGCCAATAGCCGCAGAGCATTCGCGCGTGCGATCGGTGACTTCGGGCTCATCAAGGACAAAATCGCCACCATGCTCGCCAGCACCTTCGCGCTCGAGAGCATGGTTTACGCCACAACCCAAGCCGTCGACCGTGGCGACGCCGACTACTCCGTCGAGAGCGCGATCTGCAAGGTGTTCGGCTCGGAGACAGCCTGGCAAATTGCTCACGAAGCCATGAACATCGCCGCGAGCGTGGGCTTCTCCACAGAGGCACCTTTTGAAAAGGCGCTACGAGATGCGCGCTTCGGTTTGCTCTTTCAAGGCACCAACGAAACGCTCCGTTGTTTCATCGCGCTCTCGGGAATGCAAGGCCCAGGGCGCGAGATCGAAGAGGTGTCCCGCGCCATGCGAGAACCCATCAAAGGATTCGGTCTCCTAGGTGATTTCGCGTGGCGCAAGGCGCGTAGCGCGCTTGGTCGTGAGCGCCTCACCCATCATCACGCGCTCCTCAATCGCGAAGCCGTACTGCTCGAAGAACACGCGCAAGCGCTAGCCCGCAATGTCGAAAAAGTACTGAGGCGCCATGGCCATCAAATTGCCGAAATGCAATTCAGCCAAAAACGAATCGCGGATGTGGCCATTGATCTCTACGCAATTGCTTGTGCGCTCGCACGAACGACTGCCGTGCTCAACGCACGAGGAGAAAATGGCGCCAGACGCGCGCTCGACCTCACGAGCGTCTTCGTGAATGCCGCCGAACAGCGCCTCACGCAAAATGAAACCAACTTTGATCGCAATGACGATGAGCTGCGAAAAGCGATAAGCGCGCGTGCCTACGCCGACGGAACCTATCCTCTCGATGTCCTCTGAAGCGTTTCGGGTGAAACGCACTCGCGACCACGCTGGGTCCACGCAAAGACCGCTCCGTCGGCGTCCCTCTCGAGCTCGAGGGAATGAGCAACGGGCAGAAATGTGCCACTTTGAAGCGCAAATCCCACGGCGACACGCACCACCGTTTGTGCGTCTGCAACCACTTCGCGCTCGCCAACACGTCCAGTTCGAACGATCTCTTGCGAAGCCTTCGGACCATCCCAAGTTGCAGCGATGAGCGCGATGAAAAGTGCGGGCTCGGCGCCCGGTGGTGCGTCGATTCCTCCGAGCGACCAACGCACCACCAGATGATGGTCAACTTTCCTGACAGCATCGCAATAGGGCTCAAGGTCACCCCGACGCGCAGACGGCTCTTTTCGGGTCTTCTCGATTGGCGCCGTCACGTCATCGAGCGACTCTGGCTTTAGCCTTGGCTCGGGTACAAGCACATCGCCCGCTTGCAGGCTTTCATAGAGCGCATGGGCCTGCCCGTCGTTGGGATCGCGCACGAGCACGGCACGAAGCGTCTCGAGTGCGCGCTCGCGATGTCCTTGGGCCAAATAGATTTCAGCAAGCGTGACCGTGGGCAACGGGCTCGCCTTAGGCTCGATGCGTGGCTTGGATTCAGCGCCTCGAACGCTTGCCTCGGGCATGTTCAGGCCGCGCTCGACAAGACGCACCAGTAGGTCCTTCGCGACTCCAAGGAGCGACCGCTCTTCTCTCATAACAACTACGCTAACCGCTTCCTCGAAGAGCGGAAATGGTCACTTCATGCGGTCAAAGCAATCTTGCGCGGCCACAATATCGCGGCCAATTTGAGCCACAAGGTCATCCATTGACAGAAAGCGCTGTTCATCCCGCAGCCTGCTTAGCGTGCTCACTCGCAGCGTCTGACCATAGAGGTCGCCGACATAGTCAAGAATGTGAACTTCAACGGAGAGCTTTCGCTCGCCGCTGACGGTGGGCCTGTACCCAATATTGAGCACGCCGTTTCCAACACCTTCAACAACAACGGCGTAGACGCCACCCTTCGGGAGCATCTGCGCCACGTCTGCGAGGTTTGCGGTTGGGAAACCAAGTTGACGACCCAACTTCTGCCCCTCAACAACGCGGCCTGAAAAAAGATGAGGGCGGCCCAGAACGCGCGCAGCGGCGGCAACGTCACCGCGCTCAAGTGCTTGACGCGCACGTGTACTCGAGAAGGGCCCTTCGTCATCTGCCGCGAGCGAATGCACGTGAACTGAGAACCCGCGCGTTTGCCCGAGCAAGCCAAGTTGCTTCACATCACCGGCGCGCCCAGCACCAAAACGA
Organism: Myxococcales bacterium; assembly: GCA_023248745.1. Taxonomy (GTDB): domain Bacteria; phylum Myxococcota_A; class Polyangia; order Polyangiales; family Polyangiaceae; genus JAHFDX01. Next base: position 2,811 of record JAHFDZ010000010.1, read on the forward strand.
AAATTCTCCCCCAACATGACGGCCTTCGCGCCCAGAGGCACAAGAAGTTGGTCAACAAATTCCGCGGGTGAGAGCGCCGCGAACGCCAGGTCGAATTGCTGAACAAACACGTCGCGCGCACCCGCTTTGCCGAGCCATCGCGCGCGATCCTCAACCGTCGTCAAAAGTGCCGGAGCGCCGCTGCCCACCACCGCCGCGGGGTGGGGGTCGAACGTTAGGACAGCTGGGCGAATCGTGATTCCGCTCTCTGCTGCAAGCTGGGCGAGTTCTCGCACCACGTGCTGGTGACCCAAATGGACACCATCGAAGTTACCAATGGCGATCGCTGTGTCGCCATCGAACGGCCCTTGGGTGCGCGCGTCCAGACCCGAAAGGCGAAATAGCTGCACTTCATTCACCACAGCCCGCGACACTAGCAGCTTGCGCCAATCCGCATCACGAGTCTTACAGCCAACTCGGCGCAAGCCCCGACTCCGACTCAACTCAATTCCAAAGCGTTCCCGCGTCAAAGCGAGCCTGTTCGTCTGCGTTGAGACAAGTTGCGCGATAGCGATCGGCAGCGGTGGCAAAAGGACTACCAGCACCGTCGCTTTGCTTCGCGAGAGCGTCTTTTCGGGTCGCGCAATAGCTCTTGTCAACGGCGGGTGAGACTTCGAAAAATGTGCTCTGAGAAGTTACTTTCGCACGCTTGCCGCATGTCTTGCCGTCAACGCTCTGTTCTTCGCCCCCGAGACAAATCCCCATCTCGTTGGGCATCGTCCACGCTTGCCCAGTGAGTGGATAGATGACGTTCATGGAGAACGCACCCGGCGGCAGGCATGCATACAGGATGCGCACGCCGTCTCGCTTGCGACCCACCTGCATTGCAACATCGTCAATTGTCTTTTCGAATTCTCCTACCGTCGCAGCACCGGTCATATCGTTCTCGTAGGGAGTGACGACGGTGGTAGGACCCGATGGATCCGCCGGATCGGGAACGCAAATGATCGTTGGCCTGATGACGGCGGTAATGGAGCCCCGAGCCTCGGGCGTCAGAACGTTTCGAGCGATCAGCGACGTGAGGCGGCCGTCGGCCGTTGGGTCTGCGTTGTAAGCCGTGATCGCCGACGAAAATAGGCGTGGCTTGTCCTGCGTTGTGCGGCGATAGGGATCCTTCGCATCGAGCTTTGCAAACGTAATGAGAGGCCACAATGCACGGGCGAGCGAGCTTCCGATAATGGTGTCGGTCGCATCAATGACGCCGTCGCGATTCGAGTCGTACGACTGGGTCAAGAGGACACCAGGTTTGGCGAGGGCGAGCGAGAACGGTTTGCCTTCTGCCGACACTCTTTCATCGGCGGGCACGCCCGCGGTGAGCCGCACCGAATACGTGAAGTCTTGTACGAACAAGGGGTTCGCATTCGGAACGTGAAAGTCAGAAGCGAGCGTAATTTTGTTGGGATTCGCAACTGGCGCAGGCGGGGTTCCGTCGGGCGTCAAAGGAGGCGCTTGCAACTGTGCGACGTGAAAAAAAGGACGCTGCGTCGGAAGCGGAAGCGCGAGAGCCACGCTCACGTTCTCGAGCACTTGCCCTTCGGGCCGAACGCAATAACGTCGCCCGTCAGTCAACGCCCAGCTGGCACAACGCTTTGCAAGTTCGGCGTCAGTGCTCACGTCAGCCTTCGTGGGCTCGCCGATTGTGAGCACCGAGTAGGCCGGTTTTGCGCCCGCGAGCACGGCCGTGGCATTGGAAATCGCACCACCCGCGACGTCACCGAGAGTTGGCAGATTTGAGAACTTGAAGCTCGGATGAAAGTCGCCGTCGTAGTCGTAAAACGCGCGCATCTGGTACGCGCCCGGATCGACAGGTCCTAACTCAAAGACACCACTAACGGTTACATTCGCAACACCTGCTGGAGGGCAGTACTTTGCGCCACTTGGCTCGAAGTACAGCGTACTCATCAAGTCGTGAAACAACACGTCACCTTGCACGAGCGCGAGGCGCGACGAACGAGTTCCGAGACCATCGGGTGGCGGCAGAAGACGTGTGTCAAACAGAAGCAAATTCGCATTCCCGACAACGTGGCCCGCCTCGGTACAAGGCGGTGGTCCAGAATAGAGAACGGTGCCCTTCACGATGCCCACAGGCGGGATCACGTTGAGGGAAGGCGGCACAACGCACGCGACCGTCGTCGCAAACGCAGCCAGGGACCCGAGGAGAATTTTTCGAATCATCCGTCGCATGAGCGCACCTCAGAACGTGTATTGCATAAAAGCCATAAAGCGCCGCCCGACATAATTGGTAAACGGATGCTCCTGGTGCACGCTATTGAGAATATTGAAACCGGTAATGCTTGCTTCAACTCGATTACCAGGAAAGCGATAGCCAACACGCGCGTTGAGCATCGCGTAGCCGGGCAACGGCAACGACTTATTCACGATCGCATTCACCGAGGAGTCGTAGTCACGTTCGACCCAATCTTGCGGCGAAACATAGTGAAAGATGATCTCTCCATCGAGCCCGATTTTCGAACGACCTTGCACGCCAAGATTGAGCTTGTGCATGCTCGTGCGCTGTTCTTCGACGACGTCACATCCAGCCGGATGCGTCGGCGACGATTTGTTGAGCGCATAGTTGGCAAAGACGTCGAGGCCTTCAATTGGATATGCCTTTACGCCAAGCTCACCACCGAGAACGTTGAGTTCATTGCATGAATTGACGAATCCCGAATAGCCGGCCACATAACGTCCATTCGACATTTCGAAAAGAGGGTCGCCCAGTCGGTCCGAAGGCGTGACAGCTTGACTCGGGAGCAGGGTCGTCAAGTCGCTTACCCGGTTGTAGTAAGCAGCGAGCTCAAACTCGATGAAGTCGAGGTCGCGATTGAGATACGCCAACTCTGCGGTCAAGATGCGCTCGGGCCTGAGCTGCCCGATTTTCATTGTGTTTGTGTTCGCCTCCACGGCGCCGATTGGCAGTTGCACCCCGAGGTCGGTGTACCCCTCCAGAAAGGTCGGCTTTCGAAACGCGAGGCTGAACGTGCCACGGATCGTGGACTTTTCGGTCGGGTGATAGAGCAGGGCTCCGCGTGGAGAACCTTCAAGTTTCTTCGTGTAAGGCACGTAGTCGAGGCGACCGCTCAACACGAGTTCGAGCTTCTTTGAAAACGAAATAGCGTCTTGCGCAAACAAGCCAAAGTGGTGCTCATCGCGACTTCCACCGGTGTAAAATGACGCTGCGTTTCGCAATCGGTAGTTCACACCGGCGTTTACGGCATTGCCAATTTTGCCAATGGTGAACTTATCGGCGTATGCCACTTCGGCGTCGGCCACGTTGCCTACAATGGGCGTCGGAACCAGCGATTGGCCGACGTATCCACTTGCGGCGCTATTTTCGAATCGTTGAAAATTGTAAAAGGTTCGAAAGGTAACTTTTTTCGTATTGATAAATGCGGTGATGTCCCCGAATCGCCCAGTCGTGTTGAAATTCTTGAGTAGTCCCGTCGCATAGAAATCCAAAAACCCTTGCGAGTAACCGCCGCCGAGTCCGAACGATATGTCCTTCGAGATGCGTTGCGTCGCTCGCGCATCAAGCCGCAGAATCTCGGAACCCAAGTTCTGATCGTTAGAGAACGTCTTTACGTCCGTGCGGCCGGGAGGAACCTCTCGGCTCCAGCGTGGATAGCGCGAGTATCCTGCGCTCATTTTGTACGCAAAGTTTCCTTCACGGCCCGTCGCACGAAACGATCCATACGCCGATCCGTCGTACGAACCACCAAGGCGGGCATGGTTTTTTCCGGTTCCTGGTGCTTTGGTAATGATGTTGACGACTCCGGCAACCGCGTCCGCACCGTAGAGCGCGGAGCCCGGGCCTTTGACGACTTCGATGCGTTCGATCTGGTCAACGTCGATGCTGAGCGTTTCCCAAAAAGTTCCACCGAACCAGTCGACATACACGGAGCGACCATCGACCAAGACGAGCACTTTGTTTGCGAGGCGCTGGTTGAGCCCACGCATTGAGATATCGTGCTGAGCTCCCGACTCCGCAATAATGTCCGCGCCTGCAACACGACGCAGTAACTCGGGAATCTTTGTAATGCCCGATAGGCGAATATCTTGTTCTGTAATGATCGCAACGGAGCTCGGAGCGTCGAGCGGACTGAGCGCCGCGCCGCGCGAAGCGGTAACGACGGCTTCTTCGTAGACGCCTTCGGTACGGGCGGGCGCAACACCCTTAGGTTTCTTGTTGCCGGGTACTGGGAGAGGCGGAATTGGATCAATAGGATTTTTAGGGACGGATACCGGATCGTGGCCGGGGTCTGGAACGACCGGATCCTTCTTTTGGGCGGCCGCTTGCTGTGCTTTCTGCCGATCGAGTCGAACCTGAAGCTGCGCAACGATTTGAGTCGCTTCTTCTTTGTCGGGTTGATTTTGCTCGATGTAACTTCGGTAATAGGAAATGGCTGTTTCAATATCGCCGAGTTCTACGTACGCCCGTGCAATATTATAAATAACGTTTGGGTGCGGCAGAATATCGTTGGCTCGCTTGAGTTCGCTAATGCCAACTTCATAGTTGCCATTGCCGATCGCAGCCATGCCCTTTCGAAAGTGGACACGAGCTTCCGTGCGAGCGTCACCCCACGCGGTGCCAGACAAAAGGCCCAAGGCGAAAACCGCACTGCATGTTACGCGACCAATGAGGCGCTTTCGCACGACTCTCCTCCTTGCTCACGGCCGGTTTGCCCGACCACATGAGCGCGAAAGGGAGTGTCGAACGATCCAGCAAGACGTGGCAATCAAATTGCCTCGCTCCCATCTTCGCGGGCACTGAGTCTCAAAACGTTGATGGCTTATGCAAGTGCAAGTCGCCAGAAGCGCCTCATGCGCGAGCGAAGTGAGACACTCTTGCGCACTTGCGGCTCGCCAAACTCGCACTGCAGACATCAAGAGCTGGGCATTTGTCGGCAAGGACAGGGTGGCACGGCCGCCGGCACGCACGTTGCGAGTGTGTGCGCTTATGGTCATCGACAAATCGACATTTCTCTATCTGACCAGCGCACTCGCCGTAGGGGGTGGCGTCGGCTACGTCGTTGCACGTGACAATCTGAACGTGCGCCCACCACCCCCGATAGAGCGCCCAGTCGCGCTCGGGCAGGCACCGATCGCGCAAGCTCCTTTCTCAGCGGCGAGCGCATTGCCCCCTCCTGTTCCCATCTGTGACGATAGCGTCGGCACGCCCGGTGACTGTCCGCCCGTCGGCTATTCGGCAGAGGAGGGCGGATGCGGCGCACTTCCGATGAAACGTTGTAACGAATACAAACGAGCGCTCAAGCCGAGAGTCGCTGAACGCGCCGTTTCCTGCATCAACGCACTGAAGCCACATGAGCGCTGCGATCAGACCCGGCTAAGCCTGTGCGGGCACAGCGCACTCATGAATGCGTGCATCGAGCCCCCTGGACCTCCGCTTGAGGGAGGTGGCACGGCGCCACGCAACATCGACACGACTTGCAGCACCATCGTGCACGGCTGCGAAGGCGTCGCAGTCCGACCAACGCAATCGGAATGCCGAGCGTCACTCATGGGTATGACCTCTGTCGGTCGTGCTGCGATGGTGCAATGCATGAAAACGCACTGTGCGGACAAAGGCCTCGCAGGGTGCGAAAGCGGGATGTAGATCCCGCAGACTTTCAATTGCGACAGGCTTGCGTTGGTGAATTCTCCGACCAAGGCTAGCCTCGCCCGCGATGACAGCCCACGATCCACTTGAGGCCGCCCAACTTCGCGTCGAAGCACTCGAGAGGGAAAATGCCGTGCTGCGGGCGCCCCAGCGGACGCGGCCGAATTTGCTATTTTCGATCCTCATCGCGACGGCCACGATCGTTGCACTCGTCCTCATCAGCGCGTTTGGCATGGGCGTCGTGAAGGGCGTAACGACGGCGATCGAGGCGCGCAAGCAAATGGAAGCGGCCGCAAGCGCAACGCCTCAATCACCGCCCGCGTACGACCCCGCGACAACGTCAAGTAAATTTACCAAAAAAGACATTCGCATCGGTACGGGCCGCACGGCAACCGCCGGCGATAAGATCGAAGTTCACTATCAAGGCACCCTCGAAAACGGCACGGTGTTCGACAGTTCGTACGATCGCAACGCACCGTTCACCTTCGAGCTCGGCACAGGAAAGGTCATCAAAGGGTGGGAGCGCGGCTTCGACGGCATGAGAGTCGGTGGCAAGCGTCGCCTCACCATTCCACCCGAGCTTGCATACGGCAGCCGATCGATAGGAAAGATCCCAGCAAACTCGACACTGATTTTTGAGGTCGAACTCTTGGGTGTGAAGTAGACGCGCCGAGGCGGGCAGATCGTGGACAATAGCCGCAACTACTACCGCGTCGAATATCCCTCAGGCGATCGGCCTTCGTTCGAATGTGCCGGCCGCAGTTACGAAGTGATCGACGTTTCCGAAATGGGCCTAAGACTCGCGGTAAGCGCCGACGACCCATGGGTCGAAAATGAAACTGTCGTAGGCACAGTTACTTTTAGAGACAACGCGACGTGCAAAGTCTCCGGATCGGTCCTTCGAAAGACCGATGATGGAATCGCCATCGTGCTCACCGAAGGCGTGCCCCTGCCAAGGGTGCTCGAGGAGCAGCGGTACCTCATCAAACGCTACCGGCGCACGGTCGACCCCTAAAATCGTTGAGCCTTGACTTTTGTATCACGATGTATCACATCGTAGCTCATGACAACGGCCAAGCGCTCCATTGCGCACCTTAAAGACGGCGATTTGCACTGGATCGAGCTCGGACAAGGGTCCCCGATCGTGCTCATTCACGGGCTCACCGACTCGCTGCAGACGTGGTCGCGGGTTGCACCCCAGCTCGCCCAAAACCACCGTGTGCTGATGCTCGACTTGCCCGGGCACGGCCTGTCCGGGAGGCCGGATGCGAGTTACGAACTCTCCTGGTACGCATCCGTCGTCGGCGAATGGCTCGACACCATTGGCGTCGAACAGACCGACGTCATTGGTCACTCGTACGGCGGCGGCGTCGCGCAATGGCTCATGCTCGAACGTCGAGAGCGCATCAGACGCGTTGGCTTGGTGGCAGCGGGAGGTCTCGGTCGCGAGGTCTCGATGGCACTGCGCTTCGCCTCGCTTCCGCACGTCGTCGAAAAGATGGGGCAGCCCTTCATGCGCATCGGCACTCAACTGGGCTTGGGCTCACTCGGAGCTGCCTACACGCCGCGCGAAATTGGCGAGCTCGGGTGGATGAATTCGCAACCCGGTTCTGCGCGTGCGCTCGCGCGAACGGTGCGTGATGTGATCGGTTTCGGCGGCCAACGAAGACACTTTCTCGAGCGCGCACACGAGGTTGCAGCATTGCCTCCGATGCACCTATTTTGGGGCGATCGCGATCCGGTCATTCCGATGAAGCACGCGGCGAGCATTCTCGAACACGTCGAAGGCGTCTCGCTCACAACATTCGATGGGTGCGGACACTTTCCGCATCGCGAAAAGCCAGACGAGTTTGTGAGCGCAGTGCGCGCGCTCGTGGAGCCTGAATTGGCGACCGTGGCACACATTCGGCGCGTGTACACATTCGGCATTGCGATGCGACCTTCATGGATCGTGCGCGCATGGCGCAGCATCGCGCGAGGCATGCGCTCCGTGTTTTCGCGACGTGAGAAGAGACCGTTAGCCGCGTGACGCGGTGTGCGTGCTCATTCGACGACCGCTTGCGTCGCAGGTGCGCGCAAGCGAACCATGATCCAAGCCGCCACTGATGCGTAGAGCACGAGGCTTGCTCCGGCCGAGAATCGACACGTGGTGTTGAGGGTCACCCACACGTGCTTCGCAATGTGGGTTTGAGCCAAAAGCAGCGGATTCACCCAAGGCTCACCGACGATAACGAGCGCTGCCGCTACTACAATGGGAACCCAGATACGCGCGGGAGGAACCGAAGCAGGACGCGCACGCACATAGAGCGCCGCGATAGCAAGGAACGCTGCGGGCGCTGCGAAGGCCTCGGCCCAAACAAGAACGTTCATCAGCGCAAAATTCATGTTGAATCTTGACCCCAGTGAAAACGTCAAGATCATTGCCGAATTGATCAGGGCCATCCCCGCAAGGACCAAGACCGCGCCTGCTGAACTCCAAAACAACGGGGCTCGCCACGTGCGGATTGGATGCCCTTTGGCATACTCGCGTGCAATCGCACTCGGTTCACCCAAGCGTCGTGCGGCGATGAGGAACGCTTCTTCTTCGGACAGTCCACGCAACGCAAGCGCGTCGAGCTCATCGAGCAAGTGACCTTCAAGTTCGAGCAAGTCGTCACCGCTGAGCGCGTCGCTCGTCGCGAGTTGATTGCGTAGGTCCCACATTGCTTTTTCACGATCAAACATGTGCTTGCTCCCATGACGTGGCGAGAACTGCAGAAACGAGATCCCATTGTGCGCGCTGCGTAGCGAGTGCCTTCTTTCCGGCAGCGACAAGCGAGTAGTAACGACGGCGGCGACCATTCTCGGCATTGCGCCAAGTCGCACGGATGAGCCCCTGCTCTTCGAGGCGATGCAAGATGGGATAGAGCATCCCGTCGGTCCACTCGAGCTTGCCGTCTGACAGTTCTTTCACGCGAGCGATGATCGCGTAGCCGTAGCTCTCGCCCTTCGCGAGAATCGAGAGCACGAGTGGCGTGGCCGAAGCCGCGACGAGATCCTTTGGAATGGGATCGGAGCTCAACGTCTTGTGCATAGAAGATCTATGTACATAGTGGTTCTATGCTTGTCAAGCGCGCCGCCGAAAACATTCGCTACCAGCCCGGATACTTGGCCTCGTTCGCCTCGCAGTCGAACGAGGCACTGCGAACGGCCGCAAGATCGCACGCAATCTCATCGATGACTTCGCGGAGTTCGAGCGATGCGATCCATCGGATTGGAATCACGTCGTCTCCATGAATCGTTCCGAGAAGCGCCCCAACGAGAGAGCCCGTAGAGTCGGAATCGCCACTGTGATTCACCGCGAGTCGCACGCCGTGTTCGAAGCTCTTCGCAACGAGCGCGACATAGAGTGCAATCGCGAGTGCCTCCTCGCCAGTCCAGCCGCCGCCGAGCACCTCAAGATCGCCGATCGATGGCTCGGCAATTTTCGACGCGAGCTGGAGCGATCCATCAATGGCACGCGAGACCTCGCTTGAATGTGCATGCGCGCGCAACGTTGCACGCGCAGCATCGATTGCAGCAAGCAGCGTGTGGCCTTCGACGATCGATGCAATAATCTGCGCGAAGACGGCGCCCGCGAGATACCCTGTCGGATTTCCGTGCGTGCATGCAGACACTTCTTTGCCGATGTCGAAGGCGGGATTCGACGCACCATCCGCCGTCGCGGAAGGATAGAGAAGTCCAACAGGCGCGACACGCATGATGGCGCCACATCCTTTCGAATCGTTTTCGGCAACCGTACCGAGCGTGTCCGCGCGCGACAACGCCGCCAAACACGTATTTCCCGGACCCCGTCGCGACCAAAGTTCACGATGCGTGACAAGCCAACCGTCTGGCGCACGCTGCTTTTGAAACTCCTCAATCGACATCACGGTCTTTGAACGCTGCGTGGCATACCAGCGAAGGTACGCAGCGTGGACAACGCTCGGCGGATGGCAGATTCCTTTCGACGCTTGCCGCACCTTGGCGCGGACCAATCCTTCGGCAGTGAAGAGCGTCATCTGCGTGTCGTCGGTGATCGCACCGATCCTTCCGTACGCGAGGTCAAACTCCTCGAGCCCACTTGGGCCGTAGCGCGCACGGATCGCATCGAGCGTCATGAACTCGATCGGTGCTCCCAACGCATCTCCGACGGCGCCGCCGAGCAAGCAGCCACGAATGCGCGCCGCAATGTTTGGCCTGATCCGCCCCACCTGATCCTGATCGGCTCCGCCGCTCAGTACGGAACTTCCGGCTTGTACCCAGGCGGTACTCCCGGATCCTTCCCCGTCTGCGGAGGCTGCGCGAACACTCTCGTGTCACGCACCAGCTTCACTTGAACGGTCTTCGCATCCGCCATGAAGATCTTCGTTTCTGCTTTGAAACCCGCCTTTTGCACGACGACCTTGTGCTCGCGTTTTGCCGCGTCATCGCTGTACGAAAGTTCGCACGGCGTTGCGTTACACACTTCAACGCCATCTTCGCGCACGACCGCGCCTTCGGGTTCGCTCGACAACCGAACGTGAAGCACGACAGGCTCGATCTTGGGTGCACTTGCCGAAACGGTGGGCGCAAGTGGAGCGGTCAATGTGGCGTTTGTGCTTGGTTCAACGGGCTTCTTAAGAACATCACGCTCGCTCATGCGACTGGCCGCGATGCCGCCAACAAAGATCACGACGCCTGCAATTAGCAGCGCCGCGAGAGCCCCTTTGCTCGTCCCGTTGCTCTGCTGACTAGACGCTGGTGGCAGCGGATCGGAATGCGGTGACACAACAGGCGAAGCACCGGACACGGGCGGCATCGGCTGCGTCGCGGGTGGAGGCTCGCTCGACGTGGTACTCACCCGTTGCCAGCCCAGAGAATGTCGCCGTGAGCGCTCCGCCCGCAGAACGCTTGAGCGCGCCCAAGACTTCATCCATTGACGAGAGGCGCTGATCGGGATCTTTCGACATGCATCGCAAGACAGTTTCTTCGAGCGCTTGCGAGATCTGTATCGACGGCAAAGTGACCCGCATTGGCGGCACTTCTTCGTTCACGTGCGCCATCAAGATGTTCACGCTGTTCGGCCGATCGAACGGCACCTTACCCGTGAGCATTTCGTACATGATCACGCCGAGCGCGTAGATATCGGTTCGGGCGTCTACGCGATCGCCGCGAATTTGCTCGGGCGCCATGTACTTTGGCGAACCCATAAAGAGGCCCGTTTGGGTGAGGTCCTCGCCTTTGTTGTCGCCAACCGCCTTGACCAACCCAAAGTCAAGAACCTTGACGAAATCCTTTTCGTCGCCGTGCTCGGTCAGGAAGATGTTCGCGGGCTTGAGATCGCGGTGAATCACCGAGAGCGAATGGGCTTCTCGCAATGCACGACATATTTGACGCGCGATGTGCGCAGCGCGCTCTTCGGCGAAAGGCGCCCCCTGGCGCAACGCTTTGTGAAGCGTCACACCCTCGAGGTACTCCATCGCCATGTAGTAGATGTCGTCGTCAGTCCGTCCGTAATCAAAGATCGTCACGGTGTTCGGATGGGTGAGCTTCGACGCAATGCTGGCCTCGAGGAAGAAGCGTCGATGGAACTCGGGATCGCTGTCGCCGGCATAGTTGGGGTTGAGGATTTTGAGCGCGCACAAGCGACCAAGCGGTGCTTGCTCCGCGCGATAGACCTTCCCCATGCCACCGCGAGCAATGAGCGCAGCAATCTTGAAGCGGTCATTGACCACGCGACCAATCAACGGGTCGGGTGCCGCTCCTCTAGACGCCGTGCTGCTGCGATCCGCCACGCTTCCCCCACAAAAAAACGACTACCAACCGACTCTGATTCCTACGCCAAAAACACACTCGCAGAGTAAACGCGCAAGAAGCGCAAACGGCTCCTTTGCAAGATCCTCGAACCGCACTTCTATAGGATAGTGTAGTCCGAGCGGGACCCCGAAGCTAGGAACCTACACGCGGCGCGGAAAGCCGTTCCGGTCTCGCTCGCCGCGCCCATTGAATCATGTTACAGGCCCCCCAAGGAAACCCCATGAAAACCGCGTTTCGATCGCTTCTTGGTCCTGTTTCAGCCATCGCCTTGGCCTTTGCGCTCACGACTGCGGTGCCAACGTCCCTTGCGGCGGGCAAAATCGAGGTTCAAGGCAAAGAAATCCAAGAATCTGGGGGAGAATGGCAGATCAAGATGAGGATCGACCTACCCAAAGCGCCGTCGATGCTGAGCGTCAGCATGAACGCCACCTTCAGCAAGGTCATGGTCTACGAGCGCGCCATCATGGAAAAGGGCAAGCCGCCAGTCCTCAACAAACTGCGCGTCGATCCTGCGCAAACGCAAAGCTTCTCGATGATCGTTCACTTTGCAGACACGAGCGGTAAGGTTTTCAAGTCGACGAAGTATGAATTCCCCGTCAAGCGTTCGTCGGGCTTCTTCGAGGCCGGTGAATACCTCATGAGGCTCACAGGCCCCGAGGGCGACATCGGCGTCGCTCAGCGCGTCATCCTCAGCGGCGAAAACGAACCCGTCTACCGCGGTCCTATCGAGTTCATCGAACAAGTGGGCGATGCTGGCACAACGAAGAAAGAAAACGGTCCCGTGACCGCGCCCGAAAGCCAAGAGGTTGCCCCAGTCGGCACCGCATCGTCACTGATTCCAGGCAACGCGTACGACAAAACTCCCGACGAAGAACTCAAGACGCGTCCCAAGGGTTGCGGTTGCGACGTCGCCGGCGGCCCGGCCTCTTCCAATATTGCTTGGACCGCAATGGGCCTCGGCGCACTTCTCGTGTTCTCACGTCGTCGCAGCCGGTCATAAGCGAACGTGACTCCCGAAGGCGCGCTCGACAACGCTCGCACAGGGTCGCTCAAGCCGGTCTACATCGTAACCGGAGATGAGCGATTTATCGTCGATGAGGTACGCGACACGCTTCGCAACGCCGCAATCGGTGCGGCAATCGCTGCCTTCAACGAAGACAAATTCACGGCCGGCGAGTCCGACATCAAACGCGTGCTCAGCGCATGCCGCACGCTTCCGATGATGGCCGCCAGAAGATTCGTGCACGTGCGCACCATCGAGCGATGGGACGGTGCCGAAGCGCTCGATGAGCTCGCGGCCTACGCAGAGGCTCCCAACGAATCGACGTGCCTCGTCATCACGGGCGAAAAAGTTGATGGAAGACGCAAGCTTGCAACACTAGGAAAGAAGCTTGACTACAACGTAGTCTGCAACACGCTTGACGATCGCGCCATCGTCAAATGGATCGTCGCAAGATCACAAAAACTCGGCCACGCGATCGATCAAGAAGCAGCGCAGCTCATTTGCCAACTTGTCGGTCCCACTCTCGGATTTGTGAACGATGCGATCGATCGGTTGACGCTCTACGTTGGCCCTGGCCAACCGATCACAGAAGAGGCGATCGCGCTGTGCATTGTGAGACTACGCACCGCCGATGTGTGGGCGCTCGTCGACGCTGCCGGACAGCGCAACTTGTCGCTTGCGCTCTCTTTGCTCGCAGATGTGTATGACCCACGCGATCGCGGCCTACCCATGCTCGGTGCACTCGCGTGGTCGGTGCGGCAATTTCTCAAGTTTGCGCTCGCACTCGAGTCGGGCCAAAGCGCTGACGCCGCCGGACGCACCGCCAACATTTTTCCTGCAGGCAAAGTTCGTGATTTCACACTGCGCGCAAAAACGCTGCGGGCGCGCGACGCCGAACAATGGCTCGTCGTGCTCGCTGAAACCGATGCTGCCTTGAAGAGTTCGCGCAGACCGGCTGACTCCATTCTTGAAGAAGCCCTCGTTCGGTTGTGCAGACAGCGAGCGTGACATGGACATCATCTCCACCAAAGAAGTTGCCGAGGTCCTGGGCGTGAGTGAAGCAACCGTCAAGCGGTGGGCGGACGCCGGCACGCTGAAGTGCTTTCGAACAGTCGGTGGCCATCGCAAATTTCGTCTGCGCGACGTTCGTGAATTTCTTGGCGGGCAGATGATCGCGCGCGAAAGCCTCGATGTCCTGCACGCTTCAGCAGATCCACCGACGCACGAACAGGTCGAAGCGCGAACGCTGGCGCTTTCGTCAGACGTCGATGGTCTCGTATCGCTCATTGCAAATGAACGAATGAAGGGCCAATCGCTCGCCCATGTTTTCGACGACGTTATCGCGCCAGCGATGTCGAGCATCGGCGAAGCGTGGGCCGCAGGCAAGTTGACTACCGCACAAGAGCACGTCGCCTCGAACGCCCTCATTGAAGCGATCGCACGCGTGAGACCATTGGTCGAGCGCCCTTCGCGACACGATCGCGGGCGCGCCATTTGTACCTGCATTGGTGACGAACAGCACGATATCGGCGTTCGAGTCGTCGGGCTCATTTTGTCGGCCGAAGGATTTCGAACCTCAATGCTCGGCGGCAACGTCCCAACCACCGACATTGCGCTCATGGTCGCAAGCGAGCAGCCGGCATTGGTTGCGCTAAGCGCTTCGGGTCACGCCAATCTCGACCGTTTGCGAAGCGACGTAGCGATCGTCGCTGGCGCCGCAGCCGCTTCAAAGACACGTGTTCTCGCCGGCGGACACGGTTTCGCACGGCTTCCTAGCGTGCCCAGCAATGTTTCAAGGTTCTTCAAACTGCAGGAATTTGTGACGCTCCTGAGAGAGCCAAAGACTTGAATTTACTTATAAAATCGGAAAATGCGGCCAGGCAGCGATCGCCTCAGCCGCACAGGTTGCCCCTTTACTTTCTCTGAAGACGCCTCAACCTTTGTCGTTGCGGCCAAGCCCAAGGCGAGCCACAAAACAAGTTCCTACCGAATTGGAGTATTCCGAGATGCACGTCCCCCAACGGGTGATCCGGCCTCAGCTAACCTGGGTTGTCGAGTCCCAAGTCCCAACAAAACATGGCTTGCTGTCGATGCACGTTTTTCGTGCGCAGTCCGCCCACGACGCCGCGCACATTCCAAGCGATTCGCCGCACGCAGCCACGAGCCTCGACCTTCCGCTTGAGCACGTGGCAATGGTCTACGGCGACATCCAAGGCAGAGCTGACTTACCCGTGCGCATTCACTCTGAATGCATGACAAGCGAGGTATTCGGCTCCCTGCGCTGCGACTGCAAAGAGCAGCTCGATTTTTCGTTGCGCGAAATCGTTCGACGTGGATGCGGCATGGTGATGTACCTCCGCCAAGAAGGCCGCGGCATCGGCCTCGCAAATAAAATTCGCGCCTACAAACTTCAGGCATTGGGGCACGATACCGTCGACGCCAATCGCATGCTCGGGCTCGCCGACGACGCGCGAAGGTACGAGATTGCCCGCGAAATGCTGCTTCATTTTGGCATCAGAAGCGTAAAGCTGATGACGAACAACCCGGAAAAAATCGCTGCACTCGAGTCGTTGGGCATCACCGTCACGGGGACTCTACCTGTGCATATCGATCCCAATGAGCATTCGCGCAGCTATTTGGAAACGAAACGCGATCGCATGTCGCATTCGATTCCGACATTTCTTCCTGTGACGACGTTCCGCTGAGCAGAGTTCGCCGCCACCATTGCGAGGCCAGTGCGCTCGGCCTGCTTTTGTTCGCGGATTGTGTTCACATGATGCCGCATGCGCAGGGTGCTTCTTGGGCTTTCAATCGCGCTCCACACTTCGTCAGCGCGAGCCGACGACGAAGTCGCGTTTCGCGCGCGGCTTTGGCAGCCGCGGATGGGAATTGATGCGGGTTCTGTGCTGCAACCCGTTAGCCTAGGCGAACCGGGACGCTGGTTTCTGATGAGCCAGGTGTCTTACGCCTATCGGCCACTCTCGCTCCGACTTCCAGAGAACACGCCGCTGGTTGCGCACGCGGGGTACCTCGATCTCACAGGTGGCGTCGTGCTCACACCATTCCTCTCCGTGGGCGCGCACATGCCGTTTGTCGTCTCCGACGGTCGCAACGTTGGAGGGTACCTTCAGCCATCGGTTTTCGCGCTCGGTGACGCGCGCATCTCGATTGACTCGGCCATCGTGAACAACAAGAAAGGCGCCGCGAGCGTTGGGCCCGGTCTTGGCTTGCGTGTGACGGCATCGCTACCTACGGGCGGGCGATCGAGCGCGTTTTCAGATGGCTCGCCAATGATATCATCTGATGTTACATTTGAATACGCTGCTGCCGTGATCGCCGTGCAAGGGACTCTCGGCTTTCGGTTACGAACGGCGCACCGCGAGTTGCGCGACGCCGTGCAAGGCACGCTCACTCTTGGGAACGAACTTCCTTTCTCCGCTGGGTTTCTCCTGAGGCCACATCCAGTATTTCCGTTTCTTGACCAAAACGATCGCCACCGCTTCGAGTTCGCCATCGAGGGTGCACTACCAGCAGGCCCTGTAGCGCCCTTCGCAAACGGAAGCGCACGCATCGCGCCGGTATCACTCGTTTTCGGCGATCGTGTGGCGTTGGGCTCGAGATGGTCGCTGCGCGCAAGCGTCCATGTAGGCCTGTCCGATGCGGTCGGTACACCCCCACTTCTTGCAACAATCGGTATTCAGTGGGCGCCTGTGCGTCCCGATCGTGACCGCGACGGTGTGCCCGACGAAATCGACGAATGCCCCGAATTGGCGGAAGATCATGATGGTGTGGCCGATCACGACGGCTGCCCAGAAGACGACGCTGACGATGACGGCATTCCTGACAAGGAAGACGCGTGCCCGATGACAACCGGAGTAGAATCCGAAAAGCGGGTTCTCAACGGCTGTCCGCAACTCTCACATTGAGTAAACGAATGAGGCGACCTTTTCGACTCGCGCAAATTGCAACTATCGCCGCTACATTTCTTGTCAGTAGCGTCACATTGTCAGCGCGTTCGCCAAAGAAACCCGATGAAGGACCGATCCCGCTCGGCACTTCATGGCTTCAGCCGACGGGCAGCGATGGGGCAGCCGCAGGCCGAGTCGTTGCACGCTTGGCAGCGCTTCGCGACGGTGGCCCGGGCCTCATCGCAATCGCCAACGGCGCGACCCTCTCAACGTTGCCTCGAACCGACCGCGTGCGCCTTGCACGCGCACTCGTCAAGATAGCTGACCAACCCGCCGCGACGACCGGGCTCAGTGCGATCGTCGATCTGATTCGAAGCGGCGACGAGATCAGCACATACGCGAGCGAGGTTGCGCTCATTGGCCTTGCCAACGCGCATACAAAGGAAGCACTCGGTAGTCTCTTGCGCGCTGCGCGTGGCGGCGCAATGAATCAGACGAGGGAAATCTGGGGAGCTTTTCCGCCTCGTGACCCAAGCTGGCTTGTCGACAGCGCACCGGTTGCACTCGTCGCGGAGGCTGCCCGCAACGGTGATTTGCGCGCACTCGAATGGTTCGCCGCACGCCTCACGCAGCTCAAGGGAGACTCTCTTGCCGAGGCTCTCTTCGTGATGGCTGAACTCGGTGACGAACGCGCACTCGAATCTGCTCGGAACGTGGTCTTGGGACCACCCCGGCTACTCGCCGTGGCTGTTCTTGTCCTCAAAACGTTCAATGCAAAAGATGCAAACGCAAGGCTGATCGCGCTCATGCAACCGCTCGGAACGCGCGGCCATGCGTTCGGAGTTGCGATCCGAACGAAAAGTGCAGAAATATTACCGTTCGCGTTACAAATAGATCCCGCCGAAGCGCCTTCCACCGTCGAGATGCGCATCGCTTACCTCGCCCTCATGGGTGGCTCTGCGGCCACGGCGACGATTGGCAAGTTCCTTACCGATTTGAGCCTAACCGGCGGGAAAGCGAAAATTGCTGAGACCGCCGCACAAACGCTAGGGGCGATGCGCACGCGCGACTCTCTCGAAGCTCTCGCGAAAGTTACGACCGGCAAGGCCCTCTTGGTCGCGCGCGGCCCGGCGTTTCTTGGCTACGTGCTGCATCGACAGGGAGGCGGCCCGGCCCATCCGGCGATCGAACGCGAGCTTCTGCGCATGCTCATTTCACAACGAGAAGACGAACGCGGCGTCGCCGTGCGCGTTCTTGGCGAGAATGGCAACGACCTATCGTGGACCACACTTCAGGGCGATAAATCCATCTTCGTTCGTGAGCAGCTTGCGATCGTTTTGTCCGAACGCGGACCGCTCTCTGTGCTGCAAGATTTTACAAAGAAGACCAATCCTAAGCGCCTGAGGTCACTCGCACTGTCAGCGCGCGTATTGCGTGACGACCCTGAGCTGTCGCTCCGTACGCTCGAGGATGGGGCGCCTCCAACTTTGTCAACGTACTGGACTGTTCGTCACAACAAGCTTTCGCAGTGCACAATCGCCGACGCCGATATTGTGTCGCACGAGGTTCGAATTGGCATGGTCCTCGGCTGCATTGCCCGCAAATCGAAGGCTGCACAGTGGGCTCTTTTGCAACATCTTCCCGTGGAACCAGACGCGCGTCTGCGATTTTCGATCATGAGAGAACTTCGCGCCGATGCCGCACATGAAGCCAGCGTCGTCACGTTCGCCGAAACCGATCCCGATCGGTCGATTCGCAACTGGGCAAGAGGAGGCGCAGAGCCGAGCAAAGAACTCGAATCGCGCGCACTCGATACACGCGCAAATGTAAGCTTGTGGCTTACCTTTTCGGGATACGAACTAGAGCCACAATTCGAGTACACCTTCACGCCGCCACCATCGCCTACCGAAAGCCTGCTAGACGAAATTCTTCATGAGTGACACGCCGAGCACAGAGCCATCATTCGAAGACGCGATGCGTGAACTCACACGGATCGTCGAGCACCTTGAGCGTGGTGACCTTCCGCTCGAACAATCGATCGCGCTATTCGAACAGGGCATCAAGCTCGCGCAATCGTCACAGAAGCAGATCGATTTGGCGCAAAAGCGAATCGACGAGCTGCTTAGTGTCGACGCGGATGGCAAAGCGAAGACGAAGCCGTTTCGTACCGACGAGGGATGATCCGCGAGTGGCTCACTTGCCAATCGCTTGGCGGTAGACCCATCCTTCGCTCGAAAATCCATCGCCAAAGCGCACCTTGTACCAGCCGCCTTGTTGGTCAACGACCTTAACTTCTGTACCGCGCGTGAGGCTATCGAGCCGATTTGACGATGCCTTTGGGCCATCCCGAATGATCGCTTTGCCGAATGTGATGCGCGCGACATCGCTCGCCTTCGCGACTGTTCCCGCATCGCCTTCGACACTTGCGGCGCCTTCACCCGAAAAGGTGAGATGATAGAGAATCGAGTAGCGCGGGTTGTCGTGCTCAATGCCGGTAAGCGACACACCCGTCATCGCCTCCTTTGCGCACGCCAGCAAATCGTCGGCCTTTGCGATCGCGGTAGCCTTACCAAGCTCAACTGACACTTTGTTGGTGCCAAATTCGGCACCTAGAACGAGGCTCAATTTTCCGCTCGCGCCACGCGCGGCGGGGCACATCGCTACTTTGCGAAGCCGCGGTTCGAACGCTGCATTGACGTCACCAAGCGCGCCGCACTCTGACGCCTTGCGATGCGTTTCGCCATCGGGCGTTCGGCACGAAAGGGTGTACGGCTTTGCGATGGATACAGGCACCGCGACGACACTGCCTCCGCTCGCGCTCGGTGCGGCCATGCCCGCGGAAGCCGCCGCGCTTGCGGTTGCAGCGGATGGGACGATCGGCGCCGTAGGCTCCTTCGATACGGGCGTGGGTGCTGCTGGGCCCACTCGGACATCGAGAAGACGCGGCCAAGCGATGCCCACAGCAAAGCCAATCACCGCGACGACGGCGACCCCAATCCAGGAACGCTGTTCGTCACGTGCGGTAGGAAGTTGCACGCGTGGTGGAGCCTCGCCCATCTCGTTTGGAACTACCACGACGCGAGGCGTTCTTGGAACTTCAGCGCGCGAGCTCACCCGAAGAGAACGCCGCTGTCGTCGCCGCTATTCGAGCGCGGTCGGTGAGAAGTGGCTTATTCGGCAAGCTTGAGTTGCACCAAAAAGGCCGCACGTTGGGGCTTCGTGGCTCCGCCGGCATCACCCTTGACCGAGCGCCTTCGATCCTTGAAACCGCCAAATTTCCAGGCCATGCCTCGTTCGAGCTTGACCTCGACAACGTGCGGTCCTGGAGCGGCATCACGCAACGTAACCGTAAACTTGTAGGCCTTTGGACCCTTGCCGGCGACTTGCGTCGCGCAACCGATCTCGAGACTGAGGCCTTCGGCGATCGCCTTCTTGAGTGGCACGCATTTATCGTTGCCCTTCAGAGGGAGCGACAAATCGTCGAACTTTGCAAGCGGCGGGTCCCAATCGAAGAAACACATCTTGTCGTCGGGCTTTGGACCGCCGTCGGGCGTTGGGCAGTGGTTGACGTCTCCCCGCACTCCGCTCTGCACGACGACCTCGAGCCGCGGTGGCAGTAGCGCCTTGGTTGGTATGCGCACGTCAGCCGACGCCACCTGAGCAGCGAGGAACGCGCCTGCCGAGGCGACGAAAACCGCAAGGCCAGTCGGCAGCGCGCGCTTCATCACCGGTCTCCGCCTGGCGTCTCGTCATCATCGTCGTCTTCGTCAAACCAAACCACGACGGCGGCCGACATGCCTGGTGCAGACTGACCTGGCTTTGGCAAGAGCACAGAAACCTCTGACGGTGAAACAACGTCAATCTCTTTGCCGTCATCAGACTCGACAACGGCCGCTGACGCGATTGGCGCATTGCCCTGCGTCGCAGAATAGCGATTCATCCCGACGTACACGAGCGCGCTCGCCGCCATCGCGGCGATGGTCGTCACCGTCACCGCTGCAAAAGCGAGTCGATTCGAACCTTTGCCTGCGCTCTTGCGCGACGCGAACGGAACTACGTTCGACGCTTGAGTCGTGCTCTCAGACTCGATCTGCGCCATCACCACATCGGTAACCGATGGGAATGTACGCGCGGCTTCGTTCGCACGAACGAATTCGCCAATCGCCGGCTCAGAGATTGCCGAAACGAATCGTCGCGCTTCAGCATCACGCGACAAAAGACCTTCCACCTCTTCAAGCTCAGCGTGGCTGAGTTCTCCGTCAGTGTAGGCCATCAATTGTAGCTTGGTCACCATCGACAAGCTCATGTTCGTTCCTAACCCCTCATAACCGTCGTTGTTACAAATGCTTCGTAGTCGTCGCTTAATCTGATTCGCTTATTCAGTCTTGCCGCTCAGCCGCCGAGCCACCCTTGGGCATTGCACCCACATGCTCGAGGTAACAATCAGCCAGCGCCTTCTGGAGCTTCTGTCTTGCGTGAAAGAGGCGACTCATGATCGTTCCCTTGGATACACCTAATGCCGCGGCCATTTCGTCGTAACTCAGGCCGTCCACTTCTCTCATCACAATAACCGCGCGGTGGTACTCAGGAAGGTCTTCCAGGGCCACTTTCAGGCGCCCTGCAATCTCCTTACGCTTGACCTGTTCGAGTGGATCAGACCCCTCGACTCGACTCAAAAGTGGCATCTCGCCATCGAGTGTTTCTTCCAGGTCACGCGTGGTGTCGTCGAGGTCTGCTACCCGCCGGCTTGGTTTGCGCATCAGGTCAATCGCGAGATTGGTAATGATGCGGTAGAGCCAAGTAAAAAAGCTGGAACCACCTTGAAACGACGCCAAGTTCCGATGCACTCGCAAGAATGCATCTTGCACAAGCTCTCTCGCGTCGTTTTCGTCGCGCACCAGCGATAATGCAATCGCGAATGCCCTTCGTTGATGACGCTCAATAAGCTCACGAAACGCTCGAGAATCTCCTCCTTGCGCTCGTGTTAGTAGCTCGCGGTCTTGCTCGGCCTCCTTCGCTCGTTGTTCTCTCAGGTTTGACGCGACCTCGCGCCGCCTATTCACAGGAAGCGCGCCGGTAACCGCCAATACCGCTTCCGGCGCTACATTGGATGCCTCATCCGCAGATAAGTCCTCGACATTCGGTGCGCGCGAACTCGCCGTGCGTTCACCGCTCGGGTCCAGCTCTTCGAGCTCGAGCTCGGCGTTTTCGGGAGAGCTCCGCACAGCGGACATAGGTCCAAGCGTATGCGCAAACGAACGGAATGCACACGGAATCGGTGCAGCCCCCAAACGTTCGCTATCACGTTCGCTGTCACGCTCCCTATCGCGGCTTTGCTGATGGCGTCACGGGCTTACCTGGATCGGGAAGCTCGGTAAGCGTCACCTTTACGTCGATAGACTTACCTTGACGCACAAGCGATAGGACGACCGTTTTGCCGACACCGCGAATGCTTGCCGCCCAGCGCAAATCAACCTCGCGTTTCACGGCTTGGCCGTCGAATGCCACGATCACATCGCTGGCGAGCACGCCAGCACGGTCCGCAGCCCCACCACGAACCACCGAATTAACCACCGCGCCGTGTGTGAGTGGCTTACCGCTCTCGTCGACCCACTTGTTCTGGAGGCGCTCATCGATGGGCACCTCGCGAATATCGTGGGGCATGAGGCCAATCGCGCTGCGCGTGATCTTGCCGTCGCGAAGGAGCAGCGGCAAAACCTCGCGAATCATATTCATCGGAATCGCGAAACCGATGCCCTGACCATCACCGCGAATCGCCGTATTGATGCCAACCACCTGTCCCTTCATGTTGAGCAAAGGGCCGCCGGAATTGCCTGGGTTGATCGACGCGTCTGTTTGGATAAAATCGAAGTAGCCGCCCACAAGAATGGGAACCTCTTCTGAGGTCCGTCCTTTTGCACTCACGATGCCGGCACTCACCGTGTGATCAAGACCAAAAGGGTTTCCGATCGCCACAACCCAATCTCCAACCTCAATAACTTCTGAATCACCGAGTGGAATGACGGGCAGGTCAGTCGCGGTAATTCGCAGCACGGCTAGATCGGTTCTTTCGTCGCGACCGATGATGTTCGCCGAGAAATTGCGACCGTCAGTGAGCTTGACTGACACGACGCTTGCGTCCTTGATCACGTGGTAGTTCGTTAGGATGAGGCCGTCGGGTTCGATGATGAAACCCGTGCCCAAACCCTTGATCGCGTGCTTGCGCATGCGACCCGAAAGCGCGCTCTTCTCTTCCTTGTCGCCGACGACGTTGATGAGCACGACCGCTGGATCGGCAGACTTTGCGATTGGCGCAAAGCTAAGCGGACGCATTTGAATTTCAGGGACGGATGCGCTTGACGGCGGAGGCACGTACGCCATCGCAGACGACGTGGCTGTCGCGTGAGGGGCAGCATCTGTCATCGCACCCGCACCACGACCGCAACTTGACTGAAACGCAACCACGACAGAAGTGAGCGCAAAAAAAAGAGCACCGGTGAGGCGTCGTGATTTGCCCGACATCAAATATTTTTCTGCGCTTCAACAAAGCGAAGACGAAGCTCGACGAGCACCTGATGAATCAAACGCTCTTCGTCACCCGCCAAGTTACCTTTTGTTTTCTCTTCGAGCATGGCGATCATGTCGATCGACTGACGCGCCAACGGGAGGTCGCGCACGACCGCCTCTCCGTCCGGATGCGGGGCATCACCGAGATGCATCAATGCCGAATGGTGGAGTGAGAGAATGAGCGTCGTAAAGTCGGTTGACGGTAATGTCTCGTCGGAACGACCTTCGGGTGTTGTGGCCAAGGCTGCTTACTCCCCGTCGTCATCGTCGAAGTCGTCGTCTTCGTCGTCTTCGTCAATGCCGGGTTGGGTTACGGCGACCGATTCGCAGTTGGCAGCGCCATCTGGAAGAGCGGCGAGGTGTTTCTCGATGTCCTTCTCGTTAAACACGCCCTTCTTGATGTTGCGATCGCGGACGCGGACGTCCCACTCCCAACTTGGCACTGTTTTCGTCGTCATGGGCACCTCGTAGCAGTGTCGGCACCTGGAAATCAAGGCGGACTGCGAAATCAAGCGTCTTCGGGACCGGCAGCCGTCTAACGATGGGTCTTTTCCCACTCGGCGTAGGCATCGAGCATGCTGCCGATGCTTGACCATTTGATTTGGCCCTTAGCGACGCGCTTGTCGACCTCGGAAAGGAAGCTGTCGAGAATGGCTTGCTCTTGGCTCGAAATCGACCAGCTGCCCCAGACCCAATAGAAGGTATTGAGCTTGTTCGGATCGCGCAGCGCGATCGCTGCATCGAGTTCGGCCATCGCGCGCGTCACGTCTTCTTTTGTGAGACTGCACGTAGGCAACGTCGTGCCAGGGTTGGTCGCTTCCTCCTCGAGGCACGGAAGCGTTCCGCTCCCCGGGATGATGACCAGCTTGCCGTTCTTGTCGTCTGTCAACCAAGTTGCCGAACTCGCGACCCGCCACGGATGGAGGCGTTGTGCAAGCTCGATCGGGTACGACGTATGGCATACCGGGTCCGTCGATCCTTTACACGAAAGGTTCTTGTACTCGGCAGGACGACTATCGGCGGGCATGCCATAAAAACAGAGAACCGTCGCGGCAGTCGTCGCCGTGAACCCTGCCTCGGTCACACCTTTGACCCAGTCAACATTGCCGCAGTTGCCCGAGATATGGTCAAGACGATTGACACTTGGCGAAAGTTGCTCGTATCGCATTTTGGCTTGAGCGGTGAACTGCTGGACGGTGGTGACATCGACGCCGCCAATCGCTGCGTGTGAACCAACCGAGTGACCGCGCGCCTCGAGCGCTTTCCAATCGAACAACGCAGGTGGGCCCGCGGCCGCCGACACGCAAGAATCACGAGGTTCGAACGTTAGCCGACCACCATGACTTTCGAAGGTCTTTGCGAAGGTGTCGAGCGAGGTGAAATAGGTTTTGTCGAACGTCTTGTTTTCGAGATGAAGCGTCATCCCGAGAAGAAGCGCAGACGCTCCGCCCGCGTCGCCGGTCACTGGCGCATCGACGGCGATAGGCGCGTCACCCGCAACCTGCGCATCGCTCGATGCGTCGATTCCACCATCGGTAGGTGCCACGGTGGTGCTGCATCCTGCCGACGCGATGCTCGCAAACAAACCAAGCGCACCTGCAACTCGAACGCTGTCGCAATGTTTCAAAAGCTTTTCACCTTTCAGCAACGAACCCCGAAGGCAGGATCGGACAACGTTACGCCCCACGCAACCCTCTTATTGCTGCCATGCGCGCCAACACGCCCACCGCGCACCCGTGAGAACGTCCCGTCCGGTTAGCAACGCGATGCTTCGGTGGTAAACGTCCGGCACACTCCCACCGCGCCCGTGAGAACGTCCCGTCAGCGACGCGTTGATTCGGTGGTAAACGTCCGGCACTCCCACCGCGCCCGTGAGAACGTCCCGTCAGCGACGCGTTGATTCGGTGGTAAACGTCCGGCACTCCCACCGCGCCCCGCACGCCCCCAACGTCAATTAAGGATCGGCTCTTTCCGCGCCGGAACCAATCCCGCTTCCCTCGCCTCTTCGGCTGCATCTTCAGCGCGGCTCTCGTCGTATGCGCGAGCCGCCTCTTCGATTTCAGCCTCGGTGGCGGGTCGCACGGATAGAACCTTAACGGCGTACCAGAGTGTCTTGCCGGCGAGTGGATGGTTACCGTCGACCACGACTTCATCCTCGCGCAGCTCGAGCACGCGCAGCTCCACTTCGTCGCCATCTTGACCTTGCGCGATGAGCTCATCGCCAACCTCGACGTCTGTATCGGCGGGAAGTTCGTCGCGATCGAGAGCGAAGATGAGGTCGTCGTCATAGACGCCGTAGCCCTCTTCGGGTGCGATCACGATTTCTTTCTCTTCGCCGGCGCGCATGCCAACAAGCGCCTTCTCGAGACCAGGCACGAGCATTTCGTAACCATGTACGTAACGAATTGGTTCGCCTTCGGGAAGCGAGCTGCTGTCGATCAAGTCGCCCTCTTCATCGCGAAGTGCATACTCGACTTGAACGTAAGAATTGGCCTGAACGAGGGAGTCAAACATTCGTGTAAGTCCTCACGTGTTACAGGTCATCGGGGCTCGCGATGCAACCAGCAACCGCACTGGCAGCAACCACAAGCGGGCTTGCGAGGTAAACTTTGCCTGGCCCGCTGCGTCCGGGGAAATTCCGGTTTTGCGCGCTTATCGTGATTTGATCAGGCGAATCGCTCACGCCTGGACCAGCCTTGATGCACGCCCCGCAAGACGGATCGACCAGTTCGGCTCCGGCGCGTCTAAAGATATCGAGATAGCCTTTGGCTTCGGCATAGCGGCGAATGTCTTGCGATCCGAATTGCACATAGAAGTGTACGTGGTCGGCCACTTTTTTGCCGCGGTCGAGCGCTTTTTGTAGCACTGCCGCGTACATATCCATGTCGGCTTTCTTGCCGCCGGTGCACGAACCACCGTACGCGATGTCAACGCGCACATCGTCACCACCACTGATCAATTTGAGGTCCTTGAGCGCGACGCCGTTGCGCGGGTCCCCTGGCGTTGCAACCATGGGCTCGAGCGTCGCGAGGTCAACGTCGAACGTAGCGATGTACGAAGCGCCCTCGTCTGCGCGCACAATGCGTGGACGAACGTCTTCGGCTTTGAGCCCGCGCTGCGCGACAAGGTAGTCGACGACGAGCTCGTCGGCTTCAATGATGCCTGTGAAACCACCCGCTTCAACAGCCATATTGGTAAGCGTTGCGCGTTCATCGAGGCTGAGATGCGCGATGCCGTCGCCTGCAAACTCCATCACCTTGCCGATGCCTTCGCCCGACTTGAAGAACGGCAAGCTGAGAAGGTGAAGCATGATGTCTTTCGCACACACGCCGCTTTGCAGCCTATTTCGTAACACGAAATGTGCAGTTTCTGGCACGGTGATGCGAATGTCGCGCGTCTGCCAAGCCGCAGCCATATCGGTTGAACCAACGCCGAACGCAAAGCAGCCGAGCGCTCCGGCCATGCAAGTGTGAGAATCAGTTCCCATGACGAGTTGTCCAGGTAGTGCGATTTCTTCGACCACTTTGTTGTGGCAAATCGCTTCGCTGCCCACGAGCTTCCCGTCGCGATGCACTTCGCCGTAAACCTTGATGCTGTGCTTCTGTGCAAATGTATCTTGCACGGTTGCGAGCTTGTTTGCTTGCTCGGCGAGTCCCATATCGCGATGCGCCTTGGGCATCACGAGGTCGAGAAACGTGAGGTGATCGCGAAACGCAAACACGCTTTCGGGTTCGGTTACGCGAGCGTCCTTGCCGAGCGACGCAGAGAAGATCGCTTCGGCCATTGGCGTGACGTACTCATGTGAAAAGCGAACGTCGGCGCGCGCGAAGAACGCGTCGCCTGGCTTGACAGCAGGAATGCCCACTCGGTCGTTTGCCGCGTCGGCGATAACGTGCGCGGCAAGAATTTTTTCGCACAGGGTCATAGGGCGAGGTGCTGTGGTGATTGCGGGCGGCGATGTTGTACCGGCGAGGCGCGCGCGGTTGTACGCAAAGAGTCCGCCATGCCGAACGATAGCCGCGCTGATCGGATCGAGGCCTTTGGTAAACTCGTCAATCGGTATGGATTCGCCGGCCTTGATGCGATCGATCAAACCGAAGTCGGTGCTCGTGAGCAGACCGATATTCTGCGAATTCTGGCGATAGATTTTCTCGATGCTCTTGGCAATGACGAGCTGAACGCCCGCCTTGAGCTCGCTGTAAGGGGCCGTCTCTCGACTTGAGCCGCATCCCTTTGAAATGCCACTGACGATGACACCGAAGCCACCACTCTTGACGGCGTCCGGCTTGATGTGACCACCGCGCAAGCCAATGAGGCAGTACTTTGCGAGAGTCTCGTCGTAGTAGTAGCAGACCCATCCGGGCGTAATTTCGTCTGTCGAAATGTTGTTTACGAGCGGCTCATCTGAAGCCACCTCGACCTCATGGCCGGCTAGTTGTGCGGTCACTTTTGAGGCATCCTCGGTCAGATAGAGGATGCGCCCTTCGATGCGCACCGAGTCGCGAACCTCGCCCATGGGCTGAGGAATATCATGGCAGAAGCACGCGTGGGGCTGAGTCGGTTGACGAAACACCGCACCTCCGCAATGAAGGGAAAGTGCGAATTGCGGTGCTCGCCACGAGCTATCCAGAAAATGAGGGAGATCCTTCGGGACACTTTGTCCAAACGGAGATCCGCAAACTCGAGGCCGAAGGCCATATCGTTACGGTAATTGCGGGGCGAGGGAGTGCGTTCGGTTGGCCCGGGACCTTGGCACGGCTCCGTGAACGACCTTGGCGTGCGGCTGTAGCCCTGCGTTGGGCAGTCAGCGCAACGCGTCAGCTTCGCACCCACGAGATCGACCATGCGATCGCCCATTGGGCTGTGCCTTGTGGTTTTCCAATCGTGCTCGCGAGCCTGCACGAACGCGCAACACTCGAACTCGTTTCCCACGGAGCTGACGTGCGTTTACTCCTTCGTCTGCCCGCCCCATTGCGCGAGCACATCGTCAATGTTCTTGCCGAACGCGCAGCTGCATGGCGATTCGTTTCGACCTCACTGATGCAGTCGCTGTGCGACGTGCTCAAAAGCGAAACGGCCGCAAAGGTGAGGTCGATCGCGCACATTGCGCCAGCTCCAATCGAATTACCTGTCCTGGCACCGCGCGATGCGCCAATCGGCTTCGGCTCACAAGAATATGCCGTGTCGGTGGGACGATTGATTGCGAGCAAGCAAGTTGACGTTGCGATCGCTTGGGCGGCACGTCGCGGAGTCCCACTCGCGATCGTAGGAGATGGGCCCGAGGAGCAAAGGCTTCGCGTCGTTGCGGGCCGAATGGGCGCAAACGTTACTTGGTTGGGTAAGTTACCGCGCGTGCAGGCCCTATCGTGGATTCGTGACGCTCACGCGCTCGTGGTGGCGTCGCGAGACGAGGGGCTCTCGACGGTTGTGCGCGAGGCAGAGCACCTGGGGACGAACGTGATCGACTTGACCACTGGATCTCGGCCCCAAAAACAAGTTTGAGCCCCCACCGGGAGGATGGGAGCTCGAAGGTCAAGAAAGTTGATAAACTATTTCAGCGCGGCTTGCGCTGGTACGCAGGAACATCCCAATCCGTGTCAAAGGACGGAAAGTCCGACGTAGTCGCGGGACGCGCAGGTACGCGAACCGACGACGCTGCGCCACGCGACTCGTGCGCGTGCGCTGGGCGGCGTGAGCTCGCGAAGGCTGGTGAACTCGATGGCTCGTAAGAGCGAACCGATGGCGCGGGCGCGATAAACGAAGGTCGCGACGCGGGTATGTGCGAATGCGCCTGCTGCTGTTGAGGGGGCGCGACTTGCGAACGCTGGGTGACTTCGTGAATCGTGTGCTGTTCGACGACTTCGAAACCCGTTGCAATGACAGTGACCTTGACACTCTCACCGAGTGTTTCGTCGATGGTCGCGCCGAAAATGACATTCGCGTCTTCGTTCGCTTGCTCTTGAATGAGCGAGGTCGCCTCGTGGATTTCGCTCATCTTCAGGTCGGGGCCGCCGACAATGTTGATAAGGACACCGTTGGCTCCCGCCACTGAGATGTCGTCAAGAAGCGGCGATGCCACAGCCATTTCGGCAGCCTGACGCGCTCGGTTCTGACCCTTTGCAACGCCGGTTCCCATGAGGGCGCGACCTTGGCCAGCCATGACCGTTCTTACGTCGGCAAAATCGACATTGATTAGGCCAGTTTGGGTAATGAGATCGCTGATGCCTTTGATCGCTTGATAGAGGACTTCGTCGGCTTTTCGACACGCTTCGATAAACGTGAGTTCATCGTC
The DNA here is from genome assembly GCA_023248745.1 of Myxococcales bacterium. Classification (GTDB taxonomy): domain Bacteria; phylum Myxococcota_A; class Polyangia; order Polyangiales; family Polyangiaceae; genus JAHFDX01. The sequence continues at coordinate 32,054 of JAHFDZ010000010.1, forward strand.
GCCGAGAAGAAGCAGTTTTTGGTTCGGGATCGTGACCAACGTATCGACGTTCTCAGCAAGCATCGCGAGGCCGATTTCTGCGCGACGTGAGCGTTGGCGACCTTCGAAGAGAAAGGGCTTGGTGACCACCCCAACCGTAAGAGCACCCTCTTCACGCGCCAGTTGTGCAATCACCGGTGCCGCTCCGGTACCCGTTCCGCCACCCATACCGGCCGTGATGAACACCATATCTGCGCCGGAAATGAGCTCCTTTAGGCGAGGCACATCTTCGAGCGCCGCTTTGCGACCCCGTTCGTGATCCGCACCCGCACCGAGGCCGCGCGTTACCGTGTTGCCAATGTTGATCTTGGTCGGAGCCGCGTTCGCATTGAGCGCTTGCGCGTCTGTATTGACGACGATGAACTCCACGCCCTCAAGGCCGAAGTTGATCATTGTGTTGACGGCATTGCCGCCCGATCCGCCGACGCCGATCACCTTAATGCGCGCTTGGTATTCTTGCGTATCATCGGCAAAATCAATTGAGAAACTCATGTGAATATCCTCCCGGATTTTTCGTTCATCAAACGCAAAAATGTGGTTCGCCTCAACCGCACTAATGCGCGCAAATCAGTCCTTTAAAGGTTATGGAACTGGTACTCGAAATTTGTGACTTTCCGTCTGGTGATCACCTGTCAGAACGCAGCGCGAAGCCAGTTCCACAAGCCTGAACCCTTTTTTGGGGCAACATCCGAATGTTGCGGACGCCCTTCACGCCGGGGAGCGGCCGTGCCTGCTGATTGTGCCGGCACGTAGTGAGCGTCACTAATCGCTTGAGCGCCGTACTTTACGAGACCCACCGCAGTCGCGTACTCGGGCCCATGAACAAGCTGGGTGATGCCTTTGATACCCGTTGGCAGACCCACTCGAACAGGCATGCCGAGGATCTCTTCGGCGAATTCGATCATCCCCGGTAGCAAAACGGATCCACCGGTAATGACGGCACCCGCCGCGAGCTGCTCGAGCATGCCGGTCGCCTCGATGCGCTGGCGAGCCGCGGCAAAAATCTCTTCGACGCGCGGTTCGATGAGATCGCTGAGCACACGCCTTGCGGCACGACGCGGAGGGTGTCCTCCGACACCGGGTACCTCAATCTCTTCGTCATCGGCAACCATGCGCCCAAGAGCGCACCCTGCAAGACGCTTCAACCGATCGGCCTCGGCGATGGGCGTGCGAAGACCGTGCGCAACATCGCTTGTGATGTACTGACCGCCGACTGGAATCACGCTTGTGTGCGCGATGCCTCCGTCAACGTAGAGGAGAAGATCGGTGGTGCCGCCGCCAATGTCGATGACCGCAACGCCAATTTCTTTCTCGTCATCGGAGAGAACAGCTTCCGAACTCGCGAGAGGCTGCAGCACGACATCGGCAACCGTAAGGCCACAGCGCTCTGCGCAACGGATAACATTTTGCACACAATTGGTTGCAGCGGTGACGAGGTTGACCGCAACCCCTAGGCGCACGCCGCTGATGCCAATCGGATCACGAATGCCATCTTGGCTGTCGACCGTGTATTCGCGCGGAAGCACGTGCAGAATTTGCCTATCGGCATCGATCGGAATCGCACGCGCGCCTTCGAGTGCGCGCTCCACATCGGTGCGAGACACCTCGCCATTGCTGATGGCAGCGACTCCGTCGGAGATTTGCGAGCGAACGTGACTGCCGGCGATGCCTGCGTAGACCGTGCGAATCTCGACACCCGCCATGGTTTGAGCGGCGTCAATCGCATCGCGAATTGATCGCACCGTCCAGTCGATGTTAACGACGATGCCACGTCGCAAGCCACGACACGGTGACGTGCCAACGCCAAGGATCGTGATGCCATCCGCGTCGACTTCGCCCACTACGGCACAGACTTTCGTCGTGCCGATATCGAGCCCAACGACAATTTCGCCCTGCGAGTGTGCGTTGCTCATCGTATGGTTCGAATCGCACACTCAAATAAGTCGGGCCAAGAATTCGCGAAAAACTTGTCCTACTAGCGACTACTCATATTGCGGGAGGGGGGAGGAAGCCTTCCCCCCTCGACCGTTTCTACCGCATGCGGACGACGATTCGATCTGGACGCGCTTCGTTATCGAGGAGCACGAGGTCTGCCCGGTTTGAGCGACGTTCCGTTTCATCGATCACCCGCGCGGCTTGAACCAACTTCCGGCGGAAAGGTGGCGATCCAAGGCGGAGCGTGAGGCCATCCTTGCCCACGACGGCACTCATCGCTTCATCGGTCGCAAAGTGAATCTCTTGCAATGGGTATTTCTTGTCGAGTGCGCTGTCGGCATATGCCGCGGTTAGTTCCGATGCTTGACGAATGAGGCGTTCAGCGCCCGCACGATCGGCCGTAAAACGATCGAGCGTGAGTCCGACGACCAGAGGCAATTCTTGCGGATCGGTCGCCTCGAGCGGCTTAAAGATCTGTCCCTCAGCGGTCGCCAAATAGACGCGCTCAAGTGCAACCATCAGCGCGGCTTGGCGTTCCTTCACCGCGATACGGATCGTTGACGGTAACTCTCGGGTGATGATGACTTCACCGAGCCAAGGATCCTTGAGCAACGCGCGTCTTGTGCTGTCGGGATCGACTCGAAAAATGTTATCGCCTTCGTGAACGCCCGACTCGGCTGCAATGACGTCCGCTTTTCGGACCCGCGCGCCTTGAACTTCAATTTTTTTTATCGTCAACCGTGGTGACGTCGTCGCATAGCTCCTCAGGCAGAGCGCACCGGCCGACGAAAGTGCACCGAGCACGAGAGCACCGGAAATGAAGCGCATCGCCCGCAAGAACCGCCCAGTCTTGGGCGCCGCCGCGTGATTGAAGTCGAGCTGCTGCTGTCCCACCTCCTCGACCTGAGGCGCGCTTTTTTGCACACGCGTTCGCCGATTGAGGGGTGGAGCCATCGTTACCTCGGGATCCTTGCTCTCTTCAGGATGAGGACAAAGACCTTAGAGTCGTTCAGGGTGACAGCGTGGAAAGCAGTTCTCGAACAGATGCGTTAATGTCACCTGCTCCGAGTGCGATCACCATGTCGCCCGGTTCGAGGAAACTGAGCAACTTTCGTGCGACCTGCTTCTTATCGGGCACGTAGTGAACTGCATGGTGACCGTGAGCACGAATCGCGCGTGCGAGCGCTTCGCCACTTGCGCCTTCGATCGGTGTCTCGCCGGCGGGATACACTTCGGTAACAAGCAGCAGGTCGGCTTTGTTGAATGCGCGCGTAAATTCCTCGAAGAGTGCCTGCGTCCGCGAATACCGATGCGGTTGAAAAGCCACAACGACGCGCCGATCAAACCCGCGCTGCGCTGCGTCGAGTGTCGCTTCGACCTCAGCAGGATGGTGGCCATAATCGTCAACAAGGAGGACATCTCCATCACGGCCATTTTTGGAGAACTTTGGCGACCCCACAATCGTGAAGCGCCGCTGAACCCCACGGAACGATTCGAGTGCGTCACGCGTCACACTCAGAGGAACTTCGAGTTCGTCGGCGACCGCCACGACCGAAAGCGCATTCAGAACATTGTGCGCACCGGGCATGTGAAGCGTGAATTCGCCCAACGACTCGCGAGCCCGCATCACTTCAAACGTCGTGAGTAGACCGTTGAACCGAATATTGCGCGCTCGAAAATCGGCCTGCTTCGACGCACCATAGGTGACATACCGACGCTCGATGCGCGGCAAGATGGCTTGAACGTGCGGGTGGTCGATGCAAAGAACGTTGAGGCCGTAGAACGGTACGCGATTGGCGTGCTCAACAAATGCATCCTTGATCCGCTCATGCGTTCCGTAGTGATCGAGATGCTCGGCATCGATATTGGTGATCACGGCGATGGTGGGCGTGAGTTTCAAAAATGAGCCATCACTTTCGTCGGCCTCGGCAACAAAGAGATCGCCAGCGCCGAGGCGCGCGTTCGAACCCAACGAATTGACCTTTCCGCCAACAACCACCGTTGGATCAAGACCCGCAGCGCGAAGAACTGTCGCGACGAGAGAGGTCGTCGTCGTTTTGCCGTGTGACCCGGCAATCGTAACGTTGTATTTTACACGCATCAGTTCCGCGAGCATTTCGGCCCGAGGAATGATTGGGATCTCGAGTGCTTGAGCCCGAACAAATTCGACATTCTCGCGTGAGATCGCGCTCGAATAGACCACCACATCTGCGCCTTCAACATGCGCTGCCGCGTGCCCGAAAAGGATGCGAACTCCCAATCCTTCGAGCCTCTTTGTGTTGTCGTTTCCCTTGAGATCGGAGCCGGAAACGTCGAAGCCGAGCGTGCAGAGAATCTCTGCGAGACCACTCATGCCGATGCCACCCACGCCAATGAAGTGAACGTGCCGTACGCGACCGCGAAACATGCCTACGTTGGTACTCGCGCTGCGACCGTGAGTCATCTCACGATTCAGCGTTGCGCGAGCTGGATGAGATCGTCCGCAACGTCGACGGCCGCGGTCGGTCGACCCAATGTACGCGCGGCTTGCGCCATTGCTCTTAGGCGACCGCGATCGTCAAGCAGGTGACCTATTTGGTGTTCGAGCCAATTGCTTGTGGCGATCTCTTGGCGTGCCCAAGCGGCAGCGCCAGCCGATCCCAACGCCGCGGCGTTCTTCGCTTGATGATCGTCGGCAGCATGCGGGAAAGGCACTAGCAATGATGGTCGCCCGATCGCGGTGATTTCAGCTAAGGTGACCGCACCTGCGCGCGAGACGATCAAGTGTGCTTCTCTAAGCGCGCGCGGCATATCGTCAAGAAACGGAACGACGTTGACGCGATCCTCGCCATCATAGGCAACGCGAACCGCAAGCTCGTCCGTGGGGCCCGATTGATGAATCACCGAGAGCGAAGGAAAGCGCCCGAGCAATCGCCTAACCGCTGGGGGGAGACGTTCGTTGAGCGCGCGAGCGCCTTGACTGCCACCTAGCACGAGAAGCACCTGTGGCTCAGACGGCGGATACGTTGCACTCGAAAATCCAGAGCGAAGCGGAACACCCAAAATTTGCGCGAAAGATACGCGTGCTGCAACCTCTGGATATGCGGCGTACAGGCGCTTGGCAAAACGTAACAACACACGTTGTGTAAGGCCCATCACTGAATTTGGTTCAAGCAACGCAAGCGGAACGAACGAAAGCGATGCTGCGAGCGAGACCGGTCCTGCGGCGTATCCTCCTACGCTCAGAACGACGTCTGGTTTGCACCGTCGCAACAGGCCAAGCGCCGTGAACATCGACGCACCCGCGGAGATCATGTTGAGAAAGGCCCTCGTCGACTGCACGCCCTTGAGCGGTTCAATCTCCATGAGTTCAAGATCGAAGCCCGCCTTCGGGACCACTTGCACTTCTTGCCCCTTAGCGGTTCCCACAAATGTAACTGTTGCTGCGTATTTTTGGCGAAGAACCTCTGCGACAGCGAGAGCCGGATAAACGTGTCCGCCGGTTCCTCCACCTGCGATAAGCACGCGCACCGTCAATCCTCGGCTCCGAGAAGATCGGGCATGTCTGTTGAACGTGCGCTTGGCTCTAACGCTTCGTGACGCTCATTGCGAGAAGGCGCTTCCTGCACTTGCCTCGTGATGCTGAGCAAAATGCCCACCGCGGCGGCGTTCACGAGCAGTGACGATCCCCCGTAGCTGACGAACGGCAGGGTGAGGCCCTTGGTCGGCAGAATCGCAAGCGCGACCGATAGGTTGACGAGGGTCTGGACCGCAAAGAGTGCCGAAATGCCAAACGCGAGATAGGAACCGAAATCGTCGGGCGCGCGCAGGGCCGCACGAATTCCGCGCGCGCAAAGTACGACGTACACCAGCGAGAGCGACAGAATTCCGATGAAGCCAAGTTCCTCACCAATAATGGCGGACACGAAATCTGTATGTGCCTCTGGCAAATACAAAGTTTGAAGGCCGCGCCCAAGTCCAACGCCGTGGAAACCTCCGGAGCCGAACGACATCACCGATTGAAACGGTTGGTACGCGAGATCTTGCCGGTGCTTCTCCATATCGGCCCAAGCGAGATAGCGCGCAAAGCGGTAAGGCGAATACCTGACCGCAAGGATGGCGAGTCCGCCGCCCGTCAGAATTGCACCCATGATGTATCCAATCTTCGCGCCTGCCATAAAGAGGAGCGTGAAGGTCAGAAGCAAGAGCACAACGGCGCTACCGAAGTCGGGTTGCTTGAGACACAGCAACATCAAGAATCCGGCAACGATGAGATGCGGAAGGAAACCGACGGTAAAGGACTTTACCTTGTCGGCCTTCTTTGCCAGCGAATACGCTAGCCAAATGATCAGCGCGAGCTTTGCAACTTCGGCGGGTTGCACATTGATAATGCCCAGGCGAAGCCACCTTGCAGCGCCTCCACCACGATGACCTAGACCAACGATTGTCGCGATGAGCATCGCAATTACGGAAAACAGAACCGGATACGTCAGCTTGTAGAGGCGATGGTAGTCAACTTTGCTGACAATTGCCATGACCGTGAGAGCAGCGACGCTGTAGCCAAATTGTTTGAGCAAGAAGTACTGTGGATCGTGCCTCGTTACGGTCGCGAAGATCTCTGAGGCGCTGTAGACCATCACGAGACCAAAACCGATGAGCGCGATCACGACCGCTCCCAGCACTTGATCGACGGGCCCCGTAACCCTCGATTCCACCGGCGCAGCATCGAGAGGTGCGGCCAAGATGGTTCTCACGTTCGTTCGCAAATTTCGTGCGAAGGTCATCGCGCCCCCAGCTTGAGCACCGCCTCGGAAAAGGCATCGCCCCGCTCTTTGTAGTCGCGAAACATGTCGAAGCTCGAGCACGCCGGCGAAAGCAAAACGGCATCACCCGAGATCGCAAACTTCTGGGCAGCAAGCACCGCCTCACGCATCGAAGTCGCACGCGCTGTCGGCACTCTCCCTTCGATGGCTTTGTCGATCGCTAGCGCAGCTTCGCCGATGAGTACGGCGCCCCGACCGCGAGCCACAAGCGCGTCGACAAGCGGAAGGTAGCTGCCGCCCTTGTCACGGCCGCCCGCAATGAGCACGATTCGTGGCTCGCTGAGCCCGAGCACGGCCGTGACGGCGGCGCCAACATTCGTGCCTTTTGAGTCGTCGTAGTAGCGCACACCGTCAAGCTCGCGAACGAACGTTGTGCGATGCGGAAGCCCGCGAAACGTAGCGAGCGTTTCGCGAATCGCATCCGGTTTCACACCAAACTTTGTCACGCATGCAATCGAAGCAGCCACGTTGAGTGCGTTATGTCCGCCCGCAAGCAGGAAGGAGCGCCGATCGTAGCGTTCGCCAGAACGCCGATCGATCACCGCGGTATCGGTGAGGTCGACATCGCCGCCAGGACCAAACGTCACGTGCTTGCCAAGACCGCGTGAAGCTTGAGCTGCGCAAATGAGATCACTTACGGGTACAATTGCTTCATCGCCCACTTCTTGGCGAAGAAACGCGTTACCTTTTGCGTCCGCATAAGCTTCAAAAGACGTGTACCGATCGAGATGATCCTCAGACACATTGAGAAGAAGCGCGCTCGCCGGGTGAAACCGATCAACGCGCTCCATCTGGAAACTTGAAACCTCGACGACCAGGTAGTCGAACACGTCGTCGACGTGATCCGCGAGTGGCGTGCCGAGATTGCCACCGACAAAGACTCGCCTTCCGCTTGTTCGCAGAAGGTCTCCAATGAGCGTCGTTGTTGTCGATTTCCCGTTCGTGCCACCGACCGCAATCACCGGGACAGTCTCCGCAACGAAGCGCGTTGCAAGTTCGACCTCACCCCAAACCAGAATGCCGCTCGCTTCGGCACGCTTCAGGGCCGAAAAAGATGGGACGCCAGGAGAAACGAGCACAACGTCAACATCCTTGACTTGCTCAAATGCACTCGGCCCACAGATCAGCGGAACCCCGAGCGCTTCGAGCGTTCGGGCATACGCGCCCAGCTGATGGAGAGGCTTCTGGTCGAAACCCACAATGCGTGCACCACGTCGGAGCAGCAGCCTCGCAGCGGCGGCGCCACTGATGCCCAGTCCGACAACCGCGACGCGCTTGCCGGCGATCGAAGTTATGGTTGAAGAGGACATGGTGCGTTTATCTGAGCTTTAGACTCGAGAGCGCAACCAGGGCCAACAAAACGGAGATGATCCAGAAGCGGACAATGATCTTGGGCTCAGCCCAACCCTTCTTCTCAAAGTGGTGATGGATGGGTGCCATCAAGAAAATGCGTTTCCTGGTGAGCTTGAAGAACGTCACCTGCACCACCACGCTGACGGCCTCGATAAAGAAGATGCCACCAACGATCACCGACAAGAATTCGTTCTTGGTGAACACTGCGCACATCCCGAGGCCGCCGCCCAGCGAAAGCGCGCCAACATCGCCCATAAATACTTGGGCGGGGTACGTGTTGTACCAAAGAAAGCCCATGCCAGCGCCCACGATCGCGCCGCAGAAAATCGACAGCTCGCCAAGATTTTCGACGGGTGCAATATCGAGATAGCGCGCAACCACGAGGCGCTGAGAGACGTTGGCAATGCCGAGCGTCGCGCCAGCAAGATACGCCCAAACGAGATATGTGCCGGCGTTGATCATCACCGGACCGATGGCGAGGCCGTCGAGACCGTCAGTTAAGTTGACGGCATTGGACGTCGCAACGACGACAAAAACAACAAAGGGCAAGTAGGCCCAAATAGGGATCACAATCGGATGTTTGGCAAATGCGAGAAACGGAATCGACAGGTGCGTGCGTATTTCCCACCAGTCGGCAGGGACGGCAGTCTTCGAAAGAAAGACGTAGCTCAGCGCAGCGCCCCCGATGAGCACTTGGCCGGCGAGTTTGTAGCGCCCAGGCAGACCCTTTGAGTTGCGCCACTTGATCTTAAGATAGTCGTCGAGATAGCCAATCACGCCATAGCCAGCGGTTACGGCAGTCGTCGCCCATACGAAAACGTTGTGCGGATCGCACCAGAGGATCGTCGGGACCAGCACCGACACGATAATGAGCGCGCCACCCATCGTCGGAGTGCCTGCTTTGGCGTGGTGTGAAACGGGTCCGTCATCACGTACGACTTGCCCTATTTGCTTGCGGCGCAGTTCGCGAATGAACCAAGGCGCTACGAAAAACGAAATCAGCATGGCCGTGAGCGTGGCCATGATGATGCGAAAGGGGACGTACCGAAGGACGTTGAGAAATCCGAGCCACTCGACTCGATTGCGAAGCGGGAAAAGCAACTCGTAGAGCATTAGGTCGCCTTGATGATGGTCGAAAGGCCAACCACCACTCGCTCGAGGCCAATGCTTCGTGAGCCTTTCACGAGCACCACGTCACCTGGCAAGATGCACTTCGAGGCCTCAACAAGGGCCGCTTCGGCATCGGGAACGCAGCGAACGTGAGTGCCAAACTCCTCAAGGCGCTCGTAGGTATGACGAACGGCTTCGCCACACAAGATGATCCATCCAGGAGAAGCGTCTTGGATGAGCTGTGCAAGCTCACGGTGACTTTCCACGCTGAGCGGACCGAGCTCTTTCATGTCGCCCAAAACGAGACCAACGCGGGCGCCACCTGCCACTTCGGCAACCATCTGGAGCGACGCGCGCATACTCGAGGGATTCGCGTTGTACGTATCGTCAATTAACTGAATTGTTTTTTCGACGATAACGCGCGCACGTCCCTCCAACGCCGTGACCGTTGACAGTGCGTGCGTTATTTCCGCCTCATCGAGCGAGCCACCAATCGCCTCTGCGGCTGCAAGGGCCGCGAGAAAATCGATTGCAGCAGCCTCTCCGACGAGCGGTAGAGCTACGCGCAATCGTCGCCTACCACTCAAGACTGCGAGCTCGGCACCGGTCGCAGTCGGCGTGCGAGACAGAAGCTGCACGTCGTTGCCAGCGTTCTTCCCGAAGCGAATCGATCGCGCTGAGGTACGCATGAGCTGACCCAAGGCCGCATCATCGTCACCATTGACGATCGCAATACCCGCGCTCGCAAGCGACTCGAAGAGGGCGCCCTTTTCACGCGCAACGTCACTGCGCGTGCCGCCTACCCCCTCGGCGTGTGCAACACCACAATTGAGAATCACGCCAACGTCGGGCTTTGCGATCTCTGCAAGCTGCGCAATTTCGTTGGGCAAGCTCATACCCAGTTCGAACACGGCCGCATCGTGCGAAGAGGCGACCGTAAAGATCATTGACGGTAGGCCGACTCGGTTGTTCAGGTTTCCGGCCGTCGCCATAACGCTGCGTCGCTCGCCAAGGAGCGCAGCGGTGAGAATGCGCGTGGTCGTTTTGCCCGCGCTACCTGTAATGCCAATAACTCTTGCGGCTTCTTGTACTTTTCGCCAGCGTGCAAGGTGGGTACGCGCGAGCGCACCCCACGCAACAAGCGTGTCGTCGACCTCGATGACATTCGCTTGAACGTCTCTTCCGTTTCCGGCACGCACAACGATCGTGATTGCACCCTTCGCTACTGCATCGGGTACAAACTGATGGCCGTCGAAACGCTCGCCCTCGAGCGCAACGAAGATGCATCCCGGCCTCACGGCGCGCGTGTCCGTGGTGACACCAATACCAACGATTGCATTGGTTTCATGAACGACACGTCCACCGGTGGCGGCGGCAACTTCCCAAGTAGAGAACGTTGCGTCGTTCGGTGGGATCGGTGTCGCCATCAGCGCTTGCCATGATGACGCGAAAGTGCGTGTCGCGCGATCTCGCGGTCATCGAAGTGCGACGTTTGCGTGCCCACAATCTGATAGGTCTCGTGTCCTTTGCCCGCGATGAGTACGCAATCGCCGGGCCCCGATGCGGCGATTGCAAGATCAATTGCCTTTTCGCGGTCGAGCTCAATCGCGTAACCACGGCCCAGTGTGAGCGCATGATTGAGATCGAGCGCTCCTTTTTGAGACGGAGACGCCGAAGCCGTTCGCGCACCGAGTTCGATCGCCCGCGCAATTGCCATTGGGTCTTCGGAACGCGGATTGTCGTTCGTGATAATCGCAACGTCGGCGTATCGCACCGCGATCTCACCCATCATGGGGCGCTTACCGCGATCTCGGTCTCCACCGCATCCAAAAATGCAGGACAACCGACCCACAACGAGCTTGCGGCACGTCGTGATGGCGCGCGCAAGTGCGTCGGGCGTGTGCGCATAGTCGACGAGAACCAATGGTTCATGCGCTTGACTATCGCATCGCTCGAGTCGCCCAGGCACGCCATTGGCTGACGAGAGCGCTCGGAGCGCAGCCTCGATATCAGCGTCAAGCGATCGCACGATGCCAATCGTCATCAACAAATTCTCGAGGTTGTGTGCCCCTATCAATGGCGATGTGAGAGAAAATAAACGTCCGTCGACGCGCACATTGGCCACGATGCCGCTGGCTGTTATGCGGGCGCGCTCGGCATAGACCGTTGCCGAAGGGTCCTGACAACTCACCGTGTAAGTTGGGACGATGCGTTGATGGGCAAGTTCCTTTCCTAGCGCATCGTCGACGTTGAGCACCTCAGCACCCGGAGCGTGCGAGGTGAAGAGGCTTGTTTTTGCAGCTCGATATGCCTCCATCGACCCGTGAAAGTCGAGGTGATCTTGCGTAAAGTTCGTGAGCGCCGCAGAGCGCAGCCGCATGCCACGAACGCGATGTTGCACAAGCGCGTGCGAAGAGATCTCGATGGCAGCAAACTCGGCGCCGCGATCGCGCATCGACGCGAGAAGGCGCGCCATGACATCGGGTTCAGGCGTCGTGTGCTGCGTCGCCGTGGACCAGTCGTCAAACGTTGCACCAACAGTGCCGATCACGCCGCAAATTGACGACGAGGAATTGAGCGCCGCTGCAACGAGATGAGTGACCGTCGTTTTGCCATTGGTGCCCGTCACGCCCACAACTTCCACGGTGAACGAAGGGTGACCATAAATCGCGGATGCAACCTCACCCGTAACGAAGTGCACATCGTCAACGACTAGCGCTGACACTCCTTCGGGTAGGCGCTCAAGATCAGCGGCAGCGACGAGAACGGCAGCCGCGCCTTTTTCAACGGCATGAGGCACGAGCTGCACACCGTCGATGCTCACGCCTTTGCG
>JAHFDZ010000216.1 GCA_023248745.1 Myxococcales bacterium
AAACGCAGGCCGCATCAGAAGCGACCGAACTAGGCCATCAAGAGTTACAATTGGAGGGCGAGCGCGTTTTCACACAGAACGACGTCGAATCCCTCGAAGTTGAAGAGAGCGCATTCGATGAGCAACTCGGCGCCGAAGAAGACAAGCTGAACGAACTCGTCGAGCAGCAGTCTTCTGCCGAGCAACACTTAGCCGAATTTCGGAAGCTCGCCTCAGGCGCTCAAGCCGACGTCGCTAGCGCAGAAGCAAAGCTCGGCGGATTTGATCGTAGACAAAATGAGCTTCTTGTCCGACGCGATCGCAATCGCGTCGAGCGCGAAGATCTCGAAGGCGATCAGTTAGAGCAAGCCGCCCGCGTCAACGAGCTCTCGACGAACATTGAAGAACTGCGCTCTGGCAAGGTGATGAGTGCCGAAGAGCGCGAAACGCTCGAAAGCGGTTTGACTCAACTCAAGCACACCATCATCGAGCAAGAGCACGCACTCGACGAAGCAAAGACCGAGTTCTCGCGCAAGCGTTCGCGTCTCGTTGCGCTCCAAGAAATGCAAGCGCGCTTCGAAGGTGTTGGCACCGGCACAAAGTCGATCCTTGCGACTAAGTCAGAATGCATCGTCGGTCTCGTCGCAGATCTCGTCGAAGCTCCGGCCGACTACACCCCTGCCCTCGCGGGTCTCCTTGGCAATCGGCTGCAAGACGTGGTCGTCAACAATCTTGACGTTGGCACTGCACTTCTTTCAAACCTCGCGGCCAGCAGAAAAGGTCGCGCAACGATCATCCCTCGCCATCCGCGTTACATCTCAGGTGCAGCGGCGGCGGTTGTGCCAAGCGACGATGAAGGGTTTGTGTGCCGTATCACCGACGTTCTTCGCTTCTCGGCCGGCGACGAAGCGCTCGTACATTCGCTCGTTGGTGACGCAATCGTCGTCCGCGATCTTGAAGCCGCGCACCGACTTCAGTCGCGCGTCGGAAATGCTGCGCTTGTCACGCTCGATGGAACGGTCTTGCATGTTGACGGACGCGTTTCGGGTGGCCAAGGCGAGGAAGTCGCAGCAGGCATGCTCGACTCAAAACGCGAAGCGCGAGAACTCACCGAAGAGGTCGTTCGCCTCGAAAGACATGCAAGCGAGTGCCTCGCAGCGCACCAAGGCAGTCGTGTCGCAATCGCCGAGACCAGCACCAGTCTCGAACGCGCGCGTCAGCAAGCTCACGCCGATGAGATCGCACTCGTCAGCGCCGAAAAGGACCTACAGCGCGCCGAGCAGCAGCTTGAGACCATTCGCAAGCGACTCGAAACGATCGTCGCCGAACAAGAAGACCTTGGCTTCTTGATGCAAGAGGCCGAGCGTGAACGCGACGATGCAACGAACCTGCTCGAGCAGGCGCGAGCACGCATCGAGGATGCTGAGTTCAAGCTGGCGGAAGCAGAAGCCGTTGCAAGCTCATGGCGCGAGCAAGTCGCGGCACGAACGCAGGTCGTCACCGAACGCAAAGTTCGCGTCGCCGGCGTTCGTGAGCGTCTTACGGCTGCACGAGGCACGGTATCGCGCGTGGCTCGCAGCATCGAAGAGCTCACGTCACGTCGTGCGCGGCTCGAAGACGAGCTCGTAACCAATGCACGTACGTTTGGCGAAATTGCTGCTCAGTTGTTACAAATGCAAGAGCAACTGCACGCGGCTCTCGACGCAGCACGAGCATCCGCTGACGCGCTCGCGACATCACGCGCAACGTTCGATCGCTTCCGAAGCGACTTGAACGAACGTGACGCCGCTCTCAAAGGCCTCCGCTCGCGAGCAGAAGAAGCGCGTGACGAACTTGTGCTTCATGAGATGCAACTTCGCGAACGATCGATCGCAATGCAACACCTACTAGAGGGCGTCGCCGAAAAGTTCCGCGGCCTCAATCTTGCGCGCGTGGTCGGCGACTACCACCTTCGCACGCCGCCCGATGATGAATTGAAGAGCCGCATCGGCGAGCTCGGCACGTTGCTCGAACGGATGGGGAGCGTGAACCTAGACGCAGTTCGTGAGCACGAAGAGGCTGAAAAGCGTTTCACGTTCTATTCCGAACAGAAGGCCGATCTCGAGCAAGCCCTCGACGATCTCGAGCGCGCCATTGCGCAAATGAACAAAGAGTCCAAGCGACTCTTCAAAGAAACATTCGACGCGGTCAACGCGAAGTTCGAAGAGGTCTTTCCACGCATGTTCCGAGGCGGTCGCGCATCGCTACGCCTCACAAATCCCGACGACATCCTTGAAACGGGCATCGACATTCTCGCGCAGCCTCCCGGCAAGAAGCTCTCGAACATCGAACTCATGTCTGGTGGCGAGAAGGCTCTCACCGCGGTCTCGCTTATCTTTGCGATCTTCCAGATTCGACCTTCACCATTCTGCATTCTCGACGAAGTTGACGCGCCGCTCGATGAAGCAAACGTAGCGCGCTACAACGACATGATCCGCACGATGACCGATCGATCGCAGTTCATTCTGATCACTCACATCAAACGAACGATGCAAATGGTCGACGTACTTTACGGTGTCACCATGCCAGAGAGCGGCGTATCGAAACTGGTGAGCGTAAGGCTCAACGAAAGTGCGGAGAAAAAATTGCCGGCAGCAGTTGCAGCTGAGAGCAGCGCGGTGGCGTAGCCCCAGCCTTCGCCTGGGCCGTGTGCTCGCTTGGCACGATCAACAAAGTTCTGACGCATCGTGGAAAAGGCGCTACCGGAAGGCCCCCATGATTATGATAGCAGAAAAGGCTGCAGCGCTTATTCGAGCATCCGCGACATAGCTGCTAAACCCCACCAACCTCGAGCGTTCGAGCAACGTGCGCGAGCATTTCTACATCGTGCACATCTGTCGCAAACTCGGGCACGCGAATCACGGGCACGCGCGCATCGGCGTGCTCGGCGAGTTGTCCTAGGAAGAAAGCGTCGAGCTGAGCGAGTCTCACGGCGTCGGCATGAGCCTTCCCTACTCTGCTTGCGAGATCGGGGTCCGCAACGACACCGCGCAGCTTGAGCACATCGTCAATTTGCTGATCGGTAGGGTTCGCGACCTTGGGCGGCATGTGTACGCGATTTACGACGAAGGCGCCCCGCGGCATTTTGTGTTCTGCGAGTCGCTCTGAGAAGAATCGCACTTCGCGAATGCTCATCGGCGCAGGTGATGTCACGAGCAAAAATGAAACTTCGTCCGATCGCAATACACTCTTGACCAACGCGGCGCGTTCCTTGAAGCCGCCAAACAGGTCGTTCAGTTGCGCAAGCAACTCGGCGAGCGCCTCAAGAAATCCTCCACCCGTTACGCGGCCAAGCGTGCGAAGCACCAGCGCAGCGGATCGGGCGAGCAAGTTGAGCGAGAAGGAACCCGTTGATTGGAACGCTTGGATGAACCAACGCATCGTGGGCGAGTCAAGCGCTTCAACAA
The DNA here is from genome assembly GCA_023248745.1 of Myxococcales bacterium. GTDB lineage: Bacteria > Myxococcota_A > Polyangia > Polyangiales > Polyangiaceae > JAHFDX01. The sequence goes on from JAHFDZ010000216.1 coordinate 3,426, forward strand.
GGCGATCGGGTGCATCTAGAAAATCGAGTGCATTCGCCGTTGGCGGTGTATCGAGTACGATCAAGTCGAAACGTGGATCGCTCTTAACTGCAATCAGCTTTTCCATCGCCATGTACTCTTGCGTTCCCGCGAGAGAAGCCGAGACATATTGGTAAAGACGGTTTCCCAATAACTTGTCGGCACGCTCTTTCGTCGAAGAGTACTTGCGCACCAGTTCGTCGAACGTTTGCTTCGTGTCGAGCATCATCACTGTGAGCGAACCCGACGCAGGAACACCAACGGCCTCCAGGATTTCACTTCGCACGTCAACCGCTTCGGTCGTCATGTGCTCGAGCCCTAGGCTCTGTGCGAGGCGGCGAGCAGGATCGATCGTCAGGCACAACACACGCTTTCCGCGCATCGCCGCCGCAAGGGCGACCGCCGCCGCAGTCGTTGTCTTGCCCACGCCGCCGGCACCCGCCGTGATCAAGACGCGTCGCGTCGTGATGAGTTCAGCAAGGGTTGACGAGGTAGCCATGGGCGCGCGTGATTTAGCAGAGGTGTGTGTCAGTCGTCGTCGAGATATTCGCCCTCGGGCAGATTCTCAAAACGCGTGTATTCGCGATCGAAACGGACCTTCGCGGTTCCTGTGGGGCCGTTACGTTGCTTGGCAATAATCAACTCGGCGATCGATTTTTCGTCGGTGTCGGGGTTGTAGTACTCGTCGCGATAAATGAAGCAGATGTTGTCTGCATCCTGCTCGATCGCTCCAGATTCGCGAAGGTCAGAAAGTTGAGGGCGTTTCGATTTTTCGCTCCGGGTTTCGACCGCGCGATTCAACTGCGAGAGCGCGATAACGGCAACCTTGAGCTCCTTCGCAAGACCCTTCAACCCGCGCGAAATTTCGCTGATCTCTTGCTCTCGCGAATTGAGTCCTTCTCGGCCTCGCATCAGCTGAAGGTAGTCGACGATCACAAGTCCGATCTTGCGAATTGGCCTGCCGGTTTCGTCGTAGCGATCGAACTCGGCTTGAAGCCGACGCACCTTTGCGCGTAGTTCGAGAATGTTGATGCCAGGCGAGTCGTCGACCCATACAGGTAAGCCACCCAAGTACGATGCGGCCTGCGTAAGTTTGCTCCAGTCCTGCGGCGAGAGGAACCCCGTACGAATCTTGCTGACGTCGACCTTTGCCTCCGCGCACACCATACGATTGGCGATCTGTTCACGAGGCATTTCAAGCGTAAAGATAACGGCGCCGCGTCCTGGCTCTTCGATTTTTTCGTCAGGGTTCTTGACGTTTTCTCGTTGCCTCGACGTTGCCACATTCGTCGCGAGGTTGAGCACGAAACTCGTTTTCCCCATGCCTGGACGCGCCGCAATAATCGTGAGGTCGCCTTCATGAAGACCTGCCGTCAATCGATCGTAGCGGTCGAAGCCCGTGGGCACGCCGGTGGTGCGTTCGCCTCGGGCCATCGCATCGGAAAGTTGCTTGAACGATTTCTTGACGACATCGAGCAAGCGCTCCGTCGAGACCGACTCTTGCGTGCGCGCGATTTGGTAAATCGATTGCTCGGCGTCGTCGATGAAGGATTGCGCAACGCCATAGTCAACGTAGCCCTGTGCTGCGACCCGTTGGCACGTCGCGATGACCTGACGAACGCGCCACTTCTCATGAATCGTCTTGCCGTACGCGGCCACATTCGCGACAACGGGCGCCGCGTTGAGAACTTCGGTCAAGTAGGACATGCCGCCCACTTGCGCGAGGCGTTCGCGGTTCTTGAGCCAGGTGCCAATTTGAACAACGTCAACCGGCTGACCGATGGTCTTGAGCTCGATACACGCCTCGAAAATGCGGCGATGCGCTTCGGAGTAAAAGTGCTCGGCCTTCAGGAACTCGAGCACCTTATCGAGCGCAAGCGGATCGACCATCACCGACGACAACACCGCACCTTCGGCTTCGAGGTCATGGGGCGGAACGCGGCCCTCTATGACGATCGGTTCAGGATCGCGGAATTTGCCACCATTTGTCCGGAACTTCTCCACAGGCCATCCCCCGAAATTGACAACGCGCCTCGATCGACAAGCGACCGAAGCGCGGAGGTTTCAACGAAGCGCTATGAGCTTACTTCGAAACGACGTTGACCTTGAGCGTAGCTGAAATATCTGCCGTGAAGCGGACAGGAACTTCGAACGCACCAAGTGCCTTGATTGGCTCGGGAAGCTGCATGCGCTTGCGATCGACCTTGTGGCCAAGTGCGAGCACCGCAGCTTCGATATCCTTCGAAGTGACCGATCCGAAGAGGCGGCCGTCTTCGCCTACGCGCTGGACGATCTTGACGTTGAGCGCGCAGAGGACAGCAGCAGCGTCGGTGTATTCCTTCTTCAGCTTCTCCGCGCGAGCAAGCGCAATGGCGCGCTGATGCTCGATGCGTGTCTTGTTGGCTGCCGTAGCCGGCAACGCAAGCTGACGCGGAATGAGGAAGTTACGAGCGAATCCGGGGCGAACGCGAACGAGGTCGCCGGAGACGCCGACGTTGTCAACGTCGTGTTGCAAAATGACTTCGATTGCAGCTGGCATCGTAAATCTCCTTAACCAGTCACGGTGAAGGGCAAGAGCGCGATGTTGCGCGCGCGCTTGACGGCCAGGGTGATCTTGCGCTGGTGAAGCGCACAGTTACCGCTGATGCGGCGAGGCACAACCTTGCCGCGCTCAGAGATGAAGTAGCGAAGTGCCTGCGGATCTTTGTAGTCGATCGGCAATGCCTTATCGGAGCAGTACTTGCAAATACGCTTCTTACCTGTGCGGCGGCGAAGGTCGCCGTTCAGGTCGGGCGTGCGCATATCTTTGTCGTCATCAATCACGGTGATTCTCCACACGTTAGGGGGTTAGGCGCTCTGCCATTCAGGCGAGGCCCAATTAGGTTTCGTCGACCGGAGGCGCCGCTGCTGGAGCTGCCTTGGAAACGGGTTCTTCGAAGTCGTCGTCCGCGTACTCTTCTTCTTCGCGACGACGACGGTGTCCTGGCTCCGGATCAAGAAGACCGAGCGAGCGCTCGAGTGAGTCTTCGTTGGTGTCCTCTGCTGGGAGCTCGAGGCGTTCCCACTTCACCGCATCGGGATCGACGGCAACTGAAGCTGCATCGATACTCTCGGAGAGAAGGATCGTTTGGTACTTGATGACCGAGTCGTTCAGCTTGAGATTGCGTTCGAGCTCTGCCACCAAGCCACCGCGACCGAGGTACTTGACGTAAATGTAAACGCCACGCTTCTCTTTCGCGACGGGATACGCGAGCTTGCGACGGCCCCACGCTTCGACTTTGACAAGCTTGCCTTGTCCGCGATCGATCACTTCGGTCACGCGCGTCTGAACCTTGTCAGCGGCATCTGCATCAACACTCGACTTCAGAATGTAGATGGTCTCGTATTCGCGCGAGCGCACGTGCCCGGCTGTTGCTGTTGTCATGTGAGATTCCTCCTGGACGTAAGGCCCAAGCGAACTTGGACGAGGATTCGCCCGGACAAAGCCGGACGAGGGACGGCGGGAATAGCACGCGCGCGCGCATTTCATCAAGGAAAAGCGCGATTTGCGGCGGCTTCAACAGTGGCACCAGAGGTTTGCGGTGACAAAGCGGTCGCCTTCACGCGTTATCCTTGCGAAATCTTCACTCGACCCGCCAAGGTGCGACCATTAGTGATTTCGCGGTGAGGCTTCGCTGCGTTTTCGTTGGTTTTTCGAGCGTGAAGCCCGAGGTTTCCCGTGGCTCAAGGCGTCAACGACTTGCTCCGCCCTTGCTCGGACCAGGAAAAGCGGGTGCACGACGCGATGTGCTCAACCTTCCCTTTTTGATCAGGTGCCACAGCCGCTGTCGGCAAGACCGTAGCCCGCCGCGATGAAGGTCCTCGCGCTTTGCATCATTCTCATCGCGACGAGTCTCAACGGATGTCTCATGGAACCCGCGTCTGCGTGTATCTATCGTTGCGACAAGCGCGCGCGGATCTGCTCGAAGCCTTGCAACGTGGGTGATCGACGGTGCCGCGATCTTTGCGGTCGCAAGAGGATGAAATGCGTCGAGAATTGTCCGATGCGCTGACTACCCTGACTTCCCGTTCGTACGATTCATCGCCGTAAGCACGCCGTCTTTCACGATCAAATTCGTCGCTTCGACGGAACGGCTGATCACATCGTCAAGTTGCTTACGCTCTTCGCCAGCGAAGTTACCCAAAACGTAACTTGCCACGTCACCTTTGAAATCCGCAGGCGGCCTGCCGATGCCAACGCGTACGCGCGCAAAGTCAGGTGCCCCCATTCGCGCGATGATGCTGCGTAGGCCGTTGTGTCCGGCGTGGCCGCCTCCAACCTTGATGCGAACGTCGGCGAAAGAAAGATCGAGCTCGTCGTGAATGACGATGACGTCCCCAAGGGAGACCTTCAGGAACGCCGCAGCAGGTTGAACGCTCTCACCGGAGAGGTTCATGAAGGTCATAGGCTTAAGAAAAGCGAGCTCACCAGAGATGGCGAACTCGCCCGAGAACTTTGATTTGAACGACGCGCCAGCAGCGGATGCCAGTGCGTCGACCACCATAAAACCGACGTTATGACGGTTGCCCTCGTACTTCTGACCCGGATTGCCAAGCCCAACGACGAGATGCATGGTGTAGCTCGATTGTAACTGAGCGAGTTACTTCTTCTTTGCGTCTTTGGCAGGCTCTGCCTTCGCAGGACCGGCCTTCGCAGGACCAGCCTTCGCTTCCGCTGCAGCAGCCTTGGGGTCGACTGCAACGGCAGCCTTCTCTTCGGTGCGATCCTTTTCAGGAGCAACGACCGCGACGAGGGTTTGCTCAGGCGCGTAACGAACCACAACACCTTCCGGAAGCGTCAAGTCCTTGGTCGACGTGTGATCACCAAGCGCGAGGTGCGAGATGTCGACCTCGATCTTCGCGGGGATCTTGCCTGGCAAGCAGCGCACGGGGAGCATGCGGTAAACCTGGCGAAGGATGCCGCCCTGGCCGAGGCCAATGGCTTTGCCGACCGCGAAGAACGGGACTTCAACGTCCACAACCTGGTCGAGTTGCACTTGCACGAAGTCGACGTGCTCAAGTCTGCGCGTGACGGGATGATAGCTGTACTCCTTGATCATCACGGTCGACTCGTTCTTGCCGTCGGTCACGAACTTGATGACGGTGTTTTGCCCGTGTTCGCTCTTGAGGATGTTCACGATCTCTTTTGGGGTCACAGCGATTGCCGTGGCGGGAAGACCGCGGCCATACGTAACCGCCGGGATTGAACCCGTGTTGCGAAGACGTCGGCAAGCGCCTTTACCAAGGCCCGTGCGGGATTGAGCTTGAAGAGTAGGCATCGTCATGTGAGTGGCTCCTGAATGACCGGTCCGCCTTCGCTTTGTAGAAGAAGGCCTAGGGGTTTCTGTTCATGCCGCACGAGGATTCGAGCGAGGGCGCGGTGTTAGCAGAAGTGGAACCACCGCGAAAGGTCGGATTTTTGGGGGAATTAATATGCCTTAGGCATCGACCGGAATAAGGCGCGCCTCTACCTACGTTGCAGGAGGGGCGCGAGTCACCGGGAGAAGGTCATGGACGAACCCATCGCCGTAAACGTCAGGCATCGGTTCGCTCCGAAACATATCGGCCGACTCATTGCTGGCTTCGCATGGTGTTGGCATTTCGTGTGGAGTTTCGGCGGTCTGCTAGTGATCCTCTACGGCTCAAGACAACCATGCACTGGTGCGCTGGGAAACAACACATTCGCTGCGCTAGCGATCGTTGCAATCGGCGCCATTGGGAGCGCGACTATCTTCGCTTGGTTGCTCCACCATGATCAATCCAAAGGTCACTCAACGCGAATGACGATTCAAAACGACCGCTTGACCTTCGAATCCGGTGGATCAATCGCGCGTGACTCCGTGCTGTCTGGCGCGATTGCAGACCTCGATGCTCAGCAATCGAGCGTCGCTGTTCAAACGAAAACAGAGCGTTGGCTCATCACTGTTCCAAAACGCGCGACGCGCGACATTGAAGCCGCCCTTGGACTGAAGCCGCACAACGCCGCTGCACATTTTTCGGCGTACGAGAACTCGAGCGCCTCGAATGTCGTGCTCGCCTTGTTGGTGCTCATGCCTGGATTTGCGATGCTCGGAGCGGCCGCATGGAGCATTGTCTGTGCGATCACGTTCTTTACCTTTGGAGAGAATTTCGTAGCGCTTCAGAGCGTCCTCGTTGTCTTGCTCGTCGTGGCCTTGCCGACAGTCCTCACCGCCCGCATCATCCAGGGGAAAGAGCTTCGGATTTCTGCACGCAGCACGAACCTAGGCGCAATGAGTGTTGGGGTATCGAGTGAAGGTCCGCCTTCTGATCACAGCGAAGCGCAATCGCAAAATATTATCGAGAGTAGTCTGCGCTTGAGTGGACTGCGGACGTCCGGCCTTACGCGACATGCCCTTGTCCATCTCATTGCCGCCCGCAATCGCGCCGTCGACCACGATATTGTCAACGGTCTGAACGATCTCCTGCACGGTGACCGATCAGAGTCGAAGCCGTACCGAACCAGGGATGTTGATGTCCGATCCATCGCCCTTGACGCGACATCCTCGGTTGAAGCGCGCGCTCTTGCGTCGCGTATTCTCATTGAACATGACCCAAAAGATCCAACCGCAGCATCAGCGCTCGCTTTGTTGCCATTGCGCCAGCGTCAGCGTCGCGCAATTCTCTTCGGCTCGCGTGATCGAGCCTTGAAGGTGCTTCGGCAATTGCGCAATTGGGACCCGGCGACCCTCGCCGCGTAAGGTAATCTTGTCTTGCAATGTCCGTGTATCGATCGCTCGCGCAATCTGGACGCCTCATCGCGCGCTGCAAGGATAGTGGCGGGCAGTGGTTTATCGGCGCCCTGATCGCGACGCTCAGCGGAATCGGCATGGCTTTGCACGCGAATCATCTCGGAAGCGGGCGCCTGGATCCAGAGTCGATGGCAACGATCGTGTTCGCCGGCATCGCAGGCTTGTGCTTGCTCGAATGGCGTCGCCTTCGCGGCGAGGCGCTCGAACTCTACGAGGACGGCCTGGTCGTGATGCGCAATCGCGAACACACCTGGCTCCCATGGCCCGCAATTCACGAAGTCAAGGCCCTTTACATTTGTGGAACAAACGGCCGCGGCATCGCCGATCGCTCAAACCTGGTTTCCCTCATTTTGCACACGAGCCACGGAACAATCGTCAACTTATCGCACGAAAATGCAGCGCTCACCGCCGTCGAAACCCAGCTCCGCACACACTCCCAAGCCCCCATCGAATCCAAACTCATCTAAAGGCCAGCACCGACCCGCTTCAAAACGTCGTGGTGACGTCCGACACACCCACGCGAAACGTGCCTCGTTGCAAACGCAAAGCGATGCTCTGGTAGGCTCCTGTACCAGTTTGGACCACTACAGTCGTTTCGGCGAAGGTAGTGGTCTCGGCTTCTCCTGCGAGGTCACCTTTTAGGCTCTGTGCATAAGGCACCTGGCTCGGACTCGCGA
>JAHFDZ010000011.1:0-22320 GCA_023248745.1 Myxococcales bacterium
GGCGCGCTCGCGCGCACGACCCACCCGCAGGGTGTCGGCAAGGGCGAGGTACTCGTAAAGCAACGGATCCTTGGCGGCAGCCTTGGGCGCATTCGGATACAGCGGGGCAACGACGCGACCATGCGCCATGACCTTGCCGCGAGGCATCTCCCAAACGCAGCCGTCGCCGTCCCCGACCCGCACCTTGCCCAAAAGCGGCGCCGCGCTGAATGCGGTTGGCATGCCGCGACCGAAGAGGCCGAGCTGCGCAGGGAAGACGTGGCACAGGCCGTAGATGAGGAACTCGAGGAGGGGTTCGCGCATGACTCGGCGCTTGGGCGCGTTGAAGAGCTGGCAAGCGACGAGGCGTTTGAGGCCGTGGTTGACGACCGACACGTTGATGTGGAGCGCGTCGGCCATGTCCGGTTGGGTCCATGGGGCATCACCGATCGCAGCAAGCCGCAATGCGAGCGCAAGGTCTTGGGGCTTCAGATTGGGGGACATAATGCGTGGCTCCTGCCGTGTGCACGTATTTATTGAGTATACCACATATATTTGCAATTTGCAGATCACAAGTCCAGGTTTAGAGGTGCTGAGTATCGCTCTCGAAAACCGCGCAGTGTTTGAAACGAACTCCCACGCAGCACGTCGCTTCGACACCGGACGTTTACGTTCCGCACGCACGAGCTCGAGTCGATAGCCAAGCGCGGCAGCGAGCTTCACGACGGTTTCGAGTGTGGGAGTCGGATCGTCTGATGTGAAAAGGCGACGAACGACTTCGGGCAACGGCGCGATCTCAATCAATGCTCTGCTATCAGGATCGAGAAAGTGAACGGACGAACGATGGCACTCTTCAACTTCGAACTATTCCCTACGGAGAGCATTGAGCCTTGGGGAAAGTCAGACGCGCCGACACTGTCTTGGTTCGCGCTGACTCTGGGCACATTTCACATGCGGGTCGGAGAACAAGTGCTGTTCGAATACTCCGACGAGATCAGAAAACACTGGGGGTGCTCCGACCCGATTGCGGACCCCCCGATTGCGGACTATCAGATCGCCGAATTTGCGCGCGACATGCTCGGGTGTGTGCTTCCGGCGATCACTCGTTTGCCGGCGTCGATCGAGGCCCTCGCAAGCGATCCGAATCTAGCCGATGAGCTCTATGCATCGAGCTACACAAAAAATGAAAAAAAACACTTCCGCGCGTGGCGGTGGCGCGGGGAGCGCTCGCCATGGACGAACTACTTAGTCGCTTCGCCAGCCATTTGGTTCGTTCGAATCGACGACGCGGTGCATGTGCGCTGGGACAACCGCAATCGAACCGTCGACTCAATTCCAGTTTGGACCGCAACCCATGGACAGTTCGCACTTCCGGTCGAAGCGTTCATTGGCGAATCGCGCGAGTTTGCAAATCAACTGCTCGCAGAAATGGAAGTGCGTTTGACCGCACTCGAGGTGGGCACAATGACAACTCGGACCAGCGTCGATTTCGCTCACATGCGAGAGCAGCACGAATGGTGGCGACGCGAATTCGATGGGTACTTTTGCAAACCCTATTGCCCTGATGTTGGGTGGGATGAGACCGAAGCGGCGTTGCGATCGATTGCACAAGAGTGCGGTGTTTCGTGGCCGGAGTCAGCTCGAACGCAGCGACGTCGGAGGTAGTCCGTCATTACCTCCGACGGACCACTCGCGCCGTAAGTGAGGCTGGTGGTGAGGGTCTGTTGGAAGTGGAGATTTTTGTAACTATCATTGTTACGATTTCGAACAAGGTGACCGCGCGCCTGGACCATTGCGACAGCGCACGACTCAATGACCTCGCCATCCCCTGTTACCGCCCGACGTGGTGAAGGTGATTTCTTCGTTTGCTAGGTGCTAGTGTCCCCTACGAACGTGCTGACACGCCTCGCACGGGAAACGTCGATGAGTAAGCACCGAGAATGCATACAAGTGACACCGTCAACATACTTACCCATCCTCCCGGCAGCGACGGTGATGAAGGACCGTCGCCACCAATGAGAAGCACCGTTCGAAAAATCGCGTTGGCACTTCTTCTTACGATGGCTTTGCCCGCGTGCTTTCGAAAGACGAACCCCGCGGAGCCCGCTTTACGTCACGGGCAACCGAGCGACCTCATTCACGACGAAGCCCTCGTTGACTTTGCGCAACCGAGCGACCTCATTCACGACGAAGCCCTCGTTGACTTTGCGCGACCGAGCGCTGTCTACTACGACGAGGGTGGGCACAATTTGCTGCTCGTCGAGAACGGGAGTGCACGCGGCGTGCACGGCGCGAATCTCGCAACCTTGCTTGCAGGACCTGAACTCCCGACGCTTGACTTCGTCGGCGCAGTGACGACGAAGGTGCAACTAGCTCGTCGCGTCACAGAATTCTTCCACGGTGCCGCCTACCAGGTCCTGATTGCATTCCCCGACGGCTGGTCCTACGGGCGGCGCCTTCTCGCATCGCGAACCTGGGCTCAAGCTGCGTCACATGCGCGAATTTCAGGTGCTGCGCAGATGGCCGCTCTCGGACACGGATATTTTGGTCGCCTTGATCGGGAACTCTGGCTGCTTGTTGCGATTTGCGAGCCGAATACGATGAGCCTTGGGACCTTCGATTCGGGTGATGGCGTTGTGGAGATCCTTCGAACTAGGGGAGCGGAGAGTCTGGAAACGCTCAAAAGTGAAAACGTTGCGACTTTCGCTGAAGCTCTTTGGCGCCACCAGCGAGCGAACACGAACACCCCTCCGCCAGACGCAATCGTCGTGACAGGTTCAGGGTCGAGCGCATTCGTCAAGGTCGTGCGAAACCACTTCCCGAACGTCCCAGTGTTGACATCGCAAAGCCTGGTAGCGAAGGGGTTCATTACCCAGATCGGCGTGTTTCTAGGCGCCGTCAAACACTTGGTCTTACTTGCAACTTGGCCGCACACCACGGTTGAAATCCTCGAACTACCTCCGTCAGGCATTCGCAACGTTGGTGACACAATCCCCGCGAAAAATGGGGCGGCCGTGCTTGTTGACAGTGAGCGGACAATTCCGTTCGAGGCATCTGCCAAACTTGCCATCAACGCATCAGACAGCGAGGTGTGGTTGGCGGAGTTCGATGGACGCGGCGCCAAGTTGCTTGCGCAAATTCCTGTTCCGCCACAAGCCCGACGAACACCACTCAAAATTGGGTTTGAGGTAGACGCCGACATGCATGCGATCGTCTCAGTTCCGGCGCTTGGACTAAAGCGATCGCTCGCCGATTTTCAAGTTGTTCGAGGAGCGAATTGATTGCCGGAATGCAGTGCAAAGCGCTTCCTCGGCGCCGCTTGCGCTGATGCAAGTGCGCATCGACAACGTGCTATTGCCCAAGCGGTTATCGCGTGGGATCCGCGTTTCGCCCCGGCCCTGCGCCTACTTTGAGCCGAAGTCGAGGTACGGAAACGCATCGCCCATATCGCCCGCTACACATCCACGGTGCTTGCTCTCCGAGCCCTCATTCACCGTCGAGTTCTCTCCCCAACACTCGACCAACGACCGACTACAGCTCGGTCAACGCAGACGAGCAGCGCTCGGCATTGGCGAAGATCACCATCTCTGTGAAGCCAGATCTGCCGCCGTACACATCGAAGGACTCACCCTCCTCGCGGCGAACGACACGGTCACCTTCCCCATCGATCCGAGCAACGATTCCGATCGAAATTCGTGCGGTGGGAGCAGCCCTTGATCGGTGGGAGCAAAAGCAAACGGGCTGAGACCTGCTCGCCTCAACCCGTTGCTTTACTTAGCTTTCTTCGTGGGCGCAGCAGGGCTTGAACCTGCGACTTCCACCGTGTGAAGGCTCAGCGTTGGCGCTCATCAGTGCCGCTCCGTTACCAACCACAACAATTTTCGGTCTGCGTGCAACCTGAGTGTTCAATTGGTTTTGCGTGGTGACTGGAGAGGTGGGGAATGAAGTGGGGACTTTGAAATGTAGCTGGGGAAGTTGCGAATATGCGCCTCCTTCATTGAGGCAAGACTTGAACATCCACCACGAGGGTGACTAATTCGGATCCGTCGCGCATGAGCCGAACTTGCCACGCGCCCGCCGTTGAGATCGTGATTTGCAGCGGCATTAATGCTGGTAGCCGGGCTAAGGGCCTTGATGCCCCGAAGTCTACCGCTAACTCGCTTGTCAACACGACTGTGCCATTCGGTTCAAGCACTTCAGCAGTCACCGTAACGCCCGAAAAATCGGCAGTCGCACCTCGCGTGAGAACGAGCGCGAGACACCACATAACTTGGTGAGGAACAGTAGGAACATTGCAACGCTCCCATCCGGCGCCAAGAACGAACAGGACACCATCTCTGATTGCCGCCGCGTCGGATAGAATCGCCTGCACATCAAGGGCAGATGAACCGGACGCGTTCGCAGTTGAGTTGGCACCAGCGCCACCCCTTGCCCCTTTGACCGTTATGTTCCCGAAGGAAGTGTCCCCACCGGCTTCTCCGCTTTTGCCCTCCTCTCCTCCTCTCCCTCCTTGGCCGACGATGATTTTGTAAGCCTCACCGGGCGTTACGGGAAGGTTCTCGAGAACAATGATCTGTCCTCCGGTGCCTCCGTCGCCTCCGCGCGAGTTAGGGCCAATAGCCGCACCACCTCCGCCGCCTGCGCCAGGGCCAATTCCTCCTATCCCGCCAAACGAGATGAGTGAATCGTCTTCGTCGCTAATTCCGAGGAACTGCTTGCGCACGGGAGCCATAGAAGGTTGGTCCAGCAACGCTGTGATTCGCTCAATATGAAAAATATCAACTTCTGTGGTGCCAGCGATCTTCTTGAGTTGATCGCGTTGGTTGTGCGTAAGTTCCTGATTGGTGACGAAGGCCATTCCACTCGCACCGGCGAGTTTTGCGAGATCAGATTGGAACTTTTTCTTCACCGTAGCGAAGGACCGTTTTTCGTGAGCAAAGTAGACGGCCATTACCCAGGGCTTTCCATCCCTTTTGCAACGCGCATCCTGACCTCCGTCCGGGCCGCCTCGTGGATGGATCGGATCCAAATCTGCGTAGCCAGATGCCAACAGAACTTGAGCGGCGAGGCGCTCACTTTGAGCGGAACCATTTGTCCACACGCTGAGGCGATGCCACGTTTCGTCATAACGAATTGACACGACTGCTCCTCCGCATCTCGTACGAAAAAACTCCTTGGAACCTTCCGGCGAAAATTCGCCCCCGGCCCCACCGGGGATCGCCTCCGCGCCGTCGCTCCCGGTCAGTCGCAACCACAGGACGGACTCAACGTCCCGTCGCAACAGGCCGCTCGCGATCCAGAGCAACCACAGACGCCACCGTGATGCGAACAACACCCGCTGCGGTCGGCGGTACCTGCCGCAGCTTCGCAGCCATCATTGGGCGCGCTTTGCGGCGTTGCCGCCCGCGCAATCCCGGCAGAGCCAACAACGATCAACGCAACCAACGCACAACCGGTAGCAAGCACTGATTTAAGCATCGGCTGATGATGCGAGCTCAACCGGCCAACCAGCAAGCGGAACCGTCGTCTATTGCTCCTTCGGCCTGCGATCCGTCGGCTTTGTAAGCGCAGAAGCATGATTGAAAGCGCGCAACATCACCAACGCGGCTTCCGCATAACCGTCCGATTTCTCGTTGAGCAAGGCCACTACCCTTGCAACAGCAGGCGAGTGACTTGCCTTCGGCAGGGGATTCTGACGGTCAACCAAGTGAACGACATCCACTCCCAACGCGATCGCCAAACGTTCAAGGGTCTCTAGGCCCGGGGAACGATTTCCCCGTTCAATTCTGTTTACGGCGTCAACCGTAATGCTTGCCAGTTCTGCGAGACGCGCCTGAGTAAAGCCGCGGGCTTGTCGGAGCTCCCGCAGACGCCGGCGGACATGTTTCGCCAAAGCCATCATATGGCGAATGGTCTGTGACCATGAATCGCCTTGACAGAGACTGAACGATAATGTGTCCATCAAGACTATAGTCTATTGGAGGACTTCATGCGAACCAGTCTTGTGGCGTCACTACTTGCTCTCTTGGCCTGTTCCGCGGCCACAACACCTGTGCCGGGAAACACCACCAATGACGGCGGGTCCGCCGCCAGCTGTAAGGTTCCTGATGGGACCGCATTTATGACCAAGTTCACGACGGTCAGCGGCGACTGCGGAACGTTCCCGGACAGCCTCATCGTCGTCGGAGGCTCGGGCGCAACGACCTGCAAAACGATCTCGCAAAGCAAAACCGACTGCAAGGTGTCAGGTCAAAACCAATGTACCGATGCGAACACTCCCGACACGTCGTTCACGATGAGTTACGTATTCGAAGTTTCTAGCGTTGGCGACAAACTGAGCGGGACGATGACCATTGTGCAGTACAAGAACAGCGCTCAAACCTGCATGGGCAGCTATTCGCTCAATGGAGCCCGACAATAGGATCTCACGGAGGTTGTGAGCGCACTATCCCCGATCTCACTATGGGCGCTCGCCGCCACTGCGCGCCTGACACCCACGCTTCCCTCTCAGACCAAGTGCATCCCAAAGATCTTCTACAAAGGTTGTGACGCTTTCAGCGTCGGCAGCGTCGGTCGGAACAGAAAGCTGGGTGCGCAGATTCGGTATGCGACTCCGTTTGTGGACAATGCGCTTGCGAGGCCTTCCGTAGCTTGACGACTTGACGGGAAAACGATTTGACTTGGTGATGTTCAAGTATCTTGATCAGTATATTCACGGATACGGCAACCCCAAGAATCCCGCATCGGCTGCGGAAATCGGCGATGCGGTTGCAATACTCCAGGACGCACGGCGCACCCTCCATCGCATACCGGATGCCGTGGCCATCCTGCGAAGAATAAGATTCGGAGAGGACACGTCGACGTACGTCGACGGTGACGGGGAACATAAGGCAACCCCAGACATCGAATACCTTTGCAAGGAAGTAGACGAGTACCTTCGATACCCCCCGCCAATATTTGATGAGATCCACGTCGCGTGCGTGAAAGCGATCGCGAGGCCTATTGGTAAAAGAAAGCCCCCGACGAAGAAGGTCCCTCCAGTTCTTCAATGGGCGATCGACGGCGAGTATGTGGACAACGCGGGAATTCATAGAAAAAGGGACCTGACGGTAACCGCATCTCTTGCTCTCGCGGCCCACGACTATGAGTTTGGCTATGACCGCTTGGATGCCGTCAACGAATACTTGTGGCCAATCGCTAAGCGTGTGTTTCGCATTTCCGACCAACGGTCACTCGTCCACGAGCTTTGGAGGGTCGCGGTCATGCGCTGGGCCGACGAGCATCTCATCGCCTGGTTCGGAGACCGACAGATATCGCCAGGGAAGCTAAATGCGGAGCAAGCCAAAAGCCTCCTCCAGAAAGTCTACGCCGTCACTACTGCCGAGCTCGGAAACATGGCGAGCAAATTGCCTTCCGGGTGGAAAGACCAGGATGCCGAAGACATCAATGCGGCCGCCATGCACCTAGCCACAAAGACGCTCGCACTTACAAGCAAATCCACTGGGATGAATGTTTGGGGGTATGTCCGTGAAATTGCTCAGTATTTTCGAATAGGGATCCCGCGGGAACGCGCTCAGCTGCCTTCAATGGGCAAAGTCGACGTACGAAGGCGCCAATAACATAGAGTCGCACGCTTGCCTACCATGCTGATTTTGGAGGCTCCAAAATTGGGGCGGTCGACCGCGCGGTCGTGATCCTCAAAGCTCCAAGTTGTGAAGCGCGCCGTGCGTTTCGCTAACTGTCGGCGATGAGTCTTCGCGCCGATTTTTCGAACGCGTGTGCACAACACGCGGAGGGACACATTTGCCATGTCTAAAGACGACAACGAAAATAGTGTTGACTTTCAACAACCAGACAACGAGCTCAATCAGCCGCGCTTAGCTACGTGCTTTAGTTCTACGGAAAGCAACGATCCAGCAACGCTCGCGCCTACCGAAACTGTCGGCGACGAGGGGCTACGCGACGACCAAGCCTCACACGAGGCGACGGTGAACCGTTTACCCAACACCGCGAGCAAGGTCCTCTTTCTTGATAGTACAGTTCATTTACCGTTACAGTCCACGAACACGCCTACTTCTTACGCAAGCGCGCTACCGCCGGTTGTTAGCCACGCCGAACAAAGCCGGGCTCACAAGGCAACCCTTCTTAGGAGCATCAGTCAGAAGTTCAAAATGCGCAAAGACCGCAAGACAGGCTGGGGGTATGCCGTCAACGAAAGCGCTCACTCTGCATTTCCTATCCGGCAGTTGCAGTTTGCGCGATACATAACGCGGACTTCACGCGAGCTAGGTCGGGGGCTTTCAGAACTTGCCGTGAAAGAGGTCATCGCCGAACTTGAGGCGAGCTTGCCTGACCGGCCAGACGTTGACATTTTCACGCGCGTTGCACACGTAGACGACACGATCTTTGTCGACATGGACAATGGCCAAAATCAGGTCGTCCAAATCACCCGTGACGGGTGGAACGTTACCGACCAATGCCCCGTTTATTTCCGCGCACGTGAGAACTCGAAGCCGTTGCCGCACCCAGCCCACGGTGCCGGATCAATGGAATTCATGTCCATGTTCACCTTTGCCGAGCCTGGGGATTCGGTGCTGGTCAAAGCGTGGATGGTGCAGACGCTCTTTGCCTCGGCGCCATGTCCCATTTTGACGATCCAAGCACCAAAGGGTTCTGGCAAGACAACTCTGACGGAGTTCATTGTTGCCTGCCTTGATCCTCGTGAGGTGGGCGTCTTGTCAGCCTCAACGACGGCAAATGATCTCTTCATCGCTGCGCAAAATGGCGTCGTCCTACCGATCGACAACTTGACGAATATTGCAGGCGATACCTCAGACGTCCTTTGTCAGATCGTAATGGGCGCGAACACCACGAAACGGAAACTCTATACCGATGGGGACGAGTACGTTTTGCGCGCAAAGGCAGCGATCATTCTCACGAGTATCAATGCCCTTACGACAGAGCGTGCGGATCTTCGGGATAGGTGCGTTCAAGTTGGACTTGAAGCGGTAGACAGCACGAAGCGGCTAACACTTGCTGAAATTGAACCTCGTCTTAAGGCCGAGCTACCTGAAGTGCTTGCCTTTCTCTACGGCGCGGCGAGCGAAGCTCTGCGACGAGCAAGCCGCCCCTCTCAGCTGACACGCATGGCGGACTTCTGCGCAACGGCCGTTGCCGCATCGCACGCACTCGGCGTGCAGCCCGCCGATATGGAGTCACTTCTCTTCAAGAACGAAGAGGACAAGCGTAGGAATGCCGTCGCCTGCGATGGGGTAGCTGCGCCTGTGCTCGCGTTTCTTGAGAACGAGGTCGCGACACGTTGCCTGGCGCTTGGCGAGCTGGTTTGGGAGGGTACGGTCTCTGTCCTCTTAGACATTCTTCTCAAGCGACCTGGGCACTGGAGCATTCCGAGGGGGCCCGCGCAGTTCTCCGCCGCACTCAGCCGCATTGAGGCAGACCTTCGGGGCGAAGGATTCTTCCACATGATGCGGAAGGGGGACATTCGGTTGCACCAATTCTTCTTTGCCGGAAAAGGAGCGTCCGCAGCGTCCGAAAGCGGAGCGCCCTCAAACCATCCTCAAGAAGCACAGGGCTACGAAGATCTCCCGGCCGGGTCTCGCAACCAAGGGCAAATTGCCCCGGAGTCTGCACGGTTATTGCCCGTCGCTGCCGGCGCTGAGACGGGCGAAACTTCTACAGCCCTCGCAGACCCAATCACCCCACCCCGCGCATGCGGAGCGGACGAACATACCCGCCCAGATCGGGGCGACGCATGGGAACCGCCTGAAAGCTGGGACGATATGTATCGCTCGCACGGCTTCGATGGATCTGACGACGAAGAAGACGTTTAGCGGCATCGACATTGAACTCTCAGCGGTGCCACCAACGCTGCTGAGGGTTCGTCTCGGGTCACACCCATTCATCACATTTGGAGAACAAACATGAGCACACCATTGCAACGAACCTTCCTCACAACACGCGAGGCCGCCGCTTACGTCGGCTTCAAAACGACCAGCGCCATCCGCAAAGCGCTCCTTGAAGGTCGCATTCATCCTGTTGGGCGCCGTGGAGGCAACGGGCCTTGGATGTTTGAAGTGAGCGAGCTCAATCGGTTCCTGCGTGGTGAGCCCTTTGCTACTGTCGCCGGCGAACACTCAGGTGCGTCCGGACTCCGAGGCCATCATGAGGAAATGCAACGAGTGGAAATTGATCAAGGGAACCTACATTTCAGCCAAGCCAGTGATCCCGGGCGTGTGGCTGCGGAAGGAGGGCGGATTTGTAGTCCGCGGGAGAGCGAAGAATCCCCGGACGGGTCGTCTGGAGGAGGTGCGCAAGACGCTCCTCCACATGGACCAAGCCACAGCATACAAATGGCTGAGCGACGAACTCAGGCGCATCAGGTGCGGGGTCGCAGCAACAAAGTCATCAACAGTGCACTTCGCCAACTACACGGTGTCGGTCATGGAGAGGAAGATCGCAGTCGGTGATCTGAAGAGCGCGGCGTCCGTTGAAAAGTGGCGCAACGCTTGTAGGCATCTTATCTGCAGTCGCCTCGGCGAGATCTATGCCGATCAAATTACGACTGCCGATGTCCTTCACTGGAAGGACGACATGGCAAAAACGATCGCAGCCAGTCAGTACGCGCCAACGACGATCAATACGTTGTTCTCCGTGCTCCGCGTGATTCTCGCTCACGGGAAACTGGAGTTTGGCTGGCCTACAAACCCAGCCGCCGACGTACCGCCCTTTGATACATCGCGGCATCGCACTTACACCGAAGAGGAACCCAACGCGCTTGAACTCCACGAGCTACCTAAGTTCCTTGCGTGCATGCGCGAGCGGCATCCTCAACACTACGCGATGACCTATCTCGGTCTTGCGACCGGGCTACGGCCGTCGTCCCTTCGCCCACTACGTCGCATCGGCAAGACACCTGATGTGTTGTGGGAGAAAAACACCCTACTAATCCGTCGTTCCAATGCTCGCGGTGAGACAGTCATGGAGAGTACGAAAACGGGCCGTGATCAAAAACTGTACGTTCCCGATCACGTGCTGCAAGTATTGCGTTGGCATATCGAAACGCGTCTCACCTACCCGCAGCAGATTGAGTCGGAACTTTTGTTTCCGTCAGAGATCGGCGGCTTCCGATCACGGTCTTGTTTGGACAAGTCCTTTGATGACGTTGCAAAGGCGATTGGACTCACCAAGAACTTTACCCCACGAGGCATGCGGCGAACGTTTCAGGACATCGCTCGCCATGCTGGTCTTCCCGACGTTGTGACGCGATCAATTTCGGGACACGCGACCGAGGAAATGCAGATGCACTACTCAACCGTCAGCGCGAATGAGCAGCAGAGTGCCATCGCAAGAGTGATTGAACTCTTTGAGGCGAGCCCCGCTAACCAAGTGGGGAAGTTGGTGGGGAATCTTGCCGAGGAGGTGGGGAATCAATGAAAAAAACCGGCGGGGCAATCTCCCCTAACCGGCCCTATTCCTTCATGTTTTAGGTGGGCGCAGCAGGGCTTGAACCTGCGACTTCCACCGTGTGAAGGTGGCACTCTACCACTGAGTTATGCGCCCGATAGACGAGCGAGACGCTAAGCCACCTCACCGATCGAGGCAAGTCCGATCCTGCTCGTCCATTTTCGTCAACACAATTGACCATGCCTCAGTCTCGATTTGCGTCGGGCTGCGGCGTCGACGTCAGCATCGCGATTTCGCGCCCGTGCTAAGACCGTGGGCGCATGTCGCCCCTCTCGCCTCCGGGTCAAGCGATCGCTCACGCACTGGTCAATTCGCTTAACTTCAAAGCTGACTTGCCCGCACCGGTCGCCGCCATTCGCGAAGGCTCAACGCTCTGCCTCGGACGGCAAACGGGCACCTCGCTCGAGATCATGTGCGTTTACGATCGCATCGCTAATCCCGATGCCCTTGCGCCGAGCGATATCGCGAACGCAACGCTCCTCGGCGATGAGCTGCTGCTCTCACTCGGCAGCGCGAGCGCTGCGCAGACCGTGATCTTCCTCTTCGTCGAAATCGCGGAGGTAGCGATGACGCAAAGCGATCACGCTCGGCTCGACACCCTTCAGTCCGGCGGCAACGTTGTCGTCAAGGCAATTTACATCGACGCATCCACCCCCCTCGTGTGGAGCAATCAAGAGTCGAACTGGACGTCCTTTTTCACGCATCTTCTTGGCGGAGAACTCACACGCGAAGCGCCCACGAGCGAGCAGCCCGCCGTCAAGGAGCCACTCCCCTCGCTCACGATTGCACTGCTTGTCGCGTTGGTTGTGATCTTCGGGATCGAATTTTTGGCCACAGGGTCCTTCGATCCAAACGCGCGTTTGCTTTTTGCGCTCGGTGGCTCAAGCAGCGAAGGTGTGAACGATGGCGAATGGTTCCGAATCTTGACGGCCACCTTGCTCCACAGCGGGTTCATTCATCTGGTGTGCAATGCCGTGGCGCTTTGGGTTGGCGGCGTATTTATCGAGTCGCTCGTCGGCAAGCGCTGGCTGTTCGTCATCTATACAATTTCTGCCATCACAGGTTCGCTCCTTGGGCTCGCGATTAACGATGCTCGCGTCGTTTCAGTCGGCGCGTCCGGCGCCATCATGGGTGTTCTTGCTGCCGCATTTGCACTGACAGTGAGACTGCCGAAAGGCGAAGCGCGCACCAGCATCCTGGGGCAGCTCGCAAGAATCCTCATCCCATCGCTCATTCCTTTTGCGACCCACGGCGGTGGTCGCGTTGACGTGGCCGCGCACGTTGGCGGCGCCCTCGGTGGCGCATTGGTCGGCGGCCTCCTCGGCCTCGCTTGGAAAATGGATCGCGAACCGCTACCACTCCCACGCATCGGAACTGCGCTCACTGTCGTTTCGTCAACTTTGTTTATCGGTGCGATGGTAGCCGCCATTCCCGGCTACCCAGCACGCGCAGCAGAGGCTCGATTTGATCCCAGCACTGACTTGTTGGGAAACAACGTCATTCCAGATGATGTCGACGAAGCCACCAAGACCGTCGAAACATGGGGAACGGGCCACAACCGCGACCCACGCGTGCACTACTACCGCGCGCTCAAATACGTTGGCGACAATCGACTTGCGGACGCAGAACGCGAACTCAGAATGGCTCTCGCCGAGAAATCGATTCTGAAGCAATACTTCAAGCGCGAACTCGAAGTCATGCTGCGAGAGCTCCTCTGCGGGATTTTGAAAGATGAAAATAAACTCGATGAAGCGCGCCTCGAAGCCGCACCCGTATGCAAGTCCGGCCTCGGTGGAAGCGTGCCCGAACATCTGAAGGAACTTGGACTGTGCGGCGCACGCTAGCGCACCAGTCGCGAGCAGGCAGATAAGAGCGTGGCTCATCGCACAGGCACGCGAGACATATTGCGACGTGCTTGCAAATTTGCCTCATGACCGTTTGCATGCGACGCGCGATGAGCGAGCAAATCGCGGGAGATCAATAGCCCCCTAAGCCACATCATCCCGGTACGGCACCTGCACGAGGCGTCGTCATGAACACAATCAATTCCGCAGTGCACGACGTCAAGAACACGGCCGCTCACGCAATCGAAGGAGCCGAAGGCCTCGCGGGAGAAGCCAAGTCAGGATTTCTCGATACGATTTCTAAAATCACAAAAGTCGTATCAACCCTGCGCTCGCTCGATTCAGACGATCTTCTCGGGTACGCAGGCCTTCAACGTCGCAGCCGCTTGTCGACCGCAGCGACATTTGGCGCGGGCATCGCACTCGGCGCCGGCGTCGCGCTTCTCTTTGCACCAACCTCTGGCGCGAAGATGCGAAAGCAAATTGCTCGTTCATTCAAAGCGCTCCTCGACAGCGAGCGCGAAGACGTGAGCGCAGTGAAGACCGCCATCACCGAGAAGGTGAACGGTGTCTTCGACAAGGTCAAAGATGTCAAACACGTGCTCGACAACAAGATCGATCACATCAAGCACGACGTCGCAGCGCGCTAACGAGGCCACCATGAAAAAAAATCGAAACCTAAAGCCGGCCGCAAACACCAGCATCGAGTCGCCGCACGTGGATCTCGATATCGGCATAGAGTCAGGTGCGCGCAAGCGCGTCATTGTTCAATTGAACCAAGAACTCGCGAATGCATACGTCGCCTTGGTGAAGACGAAGAAGGCCCATTGGGATGTTGTCGGCCCACAGTTTCGATCGCTGCACCTCATGCTCGACGAGCAATACGTCGTGCTCGCAGGTGCGGTCGACGAATACGCAGAACGTGTACGAATGCTCGGCGGCTATTCGATCGCAACGATGCACGAGTTCGTTGCGCTATCGGAACTCACCGAGTCTTCCAGTCTGCTCGCCAACGCAACAGAGGCCGTCACGACGTTGGTCAGGGATCAGGAGACGCTCTCACGGAGTGTTCGTCGATCGATCGCCGTATGCACCGACTCCGGTGACGTCGGTACCGCTGACCTTTTCACCCGCATCTTGCAGCAACACGAAAAGATGGCCTGGATGCTTCGCTCGTTTCTCCAAGGCGAGGCCGTACAGCCAACACTGCTGCAACCCTCACAAAGGGTGTCGACAAATGGCACTCGGCACGACGCGCGCAACTAGCCGTCGAAGCCGGTCATAAGGACGCGACCGTTCGCTGAGGAAAGCGATCCGAGACGATGCTGCTAATCGGTACCCGAGTCTGTGGTGACCACTACCGTGGTTCCAGCGTCCGCCTTCTTCGCCTGATCGCGCCGCCAAGCCTCTTCTGCTCGCCAACGTTGTTCGGCGCGCTCTCTCGAGCTACTGCCGCAACAGCCGAAACCCGCATCCGAAAACCCGGTCGCAAACATGATGGTCAAGGAAATGAACGATACGCGTGCCAGAAACGAGTGCCGCATCGCTCATTGGTAACAGATCACGATCGATTATCAAAACGATTCCGGTATGCGGGACTCGACGCTACAACGCAGCGCCTCGCAGTCGGTCCCACAACACCTTTCGCCCCTCGCCCGTCTCACCGCTGAAACCGATCACGGGCAGTTCGCTCTTCTGCTTCAACTTGGCGAGCGCCGGCTTTCGCTCATTGGCGGGAATTTTGTCAATCTTGGTCGCGACCAGAAGGAGCTCAACAGGCTTTGGGGACTGCACCACCCGCGCGCGCATAAACTCGATTAGCTGCAGCTCCTCTTTCTCGGGCCCACGCCGCACGTCGATGAGAATGCAGAGTGCACGAAGTGTAATGCGAGTTCCGAGGTATCCCTCGATCATAGGTCCCCACTCGCCCTTCTCCGCTTTCGATCGCGCCGCGAAACCGTAGCCTGGCAGGTCGACCAAGTGCGCCTCGAAGCCATCGGTCAGTCGGGCGATGAACACATTAATCTGCCGGGTACATCCTGGCGTTCGACTCGTGCGGACCAGGCCGTTGCGTTGTGTAAGCGCATTGAGCAAACTCGACTTGCCCACGTTCGAGCGACCCGCAAACGCAAATTCTGCCATAACAGGCGGCGGCAACTGCTTTGCCGTGACTGAGCCCGCGTAAAACTCAGCGTGCACAACACGCGGCTCAGATTCCTTCTCGGATCGCATGGCCGCGGCTTACCACGAACGCGAGCGCCTTACTTCTGGAAGCTCTCCCAATGCGCGTTCGATGCATCTTCGAGAGCGCTGAACGCAACCTCTTCGCCACTTTCGTCAAGCAACATGACCGACTCGCTCGAGAGCCTCAACGTCCCGAGGTCAAGGCCGATGGTCAGGACACCTTTGTCGTCACTGGTCGAGAGAATTTCTCCTCCTTCGAAGGACTCAACGCCATCTTCGCCATCCCATTCAAAAACGTTCAAATTCTTGACGACCACAACAAGACGTTGGCCCTCGCCATACCCCACATGCTCAGCATCAACGTGGAGGCGAAGCTCATTGCCTTCCTGCGTAGCCTCGTCGATCACGCCGTCGTGAAGGCATCCAAAGATCTCTCCGAGAGTGGCCATCGTTCATATCCTCGGCATCACGCCTTGCGTTGCAGTGGGACTGCCGGTGCGACATTCGTTGCACTGACAGAGCGCGCGAAGGTAGCGGTAGCTATAGATTCCGCTCGAGTGTCCATCGAACCAAAAAAGCGCAAGCGCGTAGTTGCCAACGGGCTTGATGTCTTCGAGCTCGAGTTGAATCTTGCTCGGCTTCACAAACTGAATCTCGCCCGAATGGCCCTGACAGCCGGCGCAAGGGCAATATCCGCGCAAGATCTCGTGCGGATAGACGCCGCGGTGGCCGTCGGCCCAGTCAATTTCGCTGACGACCGCGCCTCGTGGTGACTTCACGGCTTTGCAAACGAATTGAGGTTCACTCATGACAACTGCATACTTGCGAGGTTACGAATCGAGTCGAGTTTCACAAGACCCGTGACCGCGCCAACGCGACCGACTGCCTTTTGCCCCATACGGCGACCGACGTCTAGAGCACGCAACCACAAGCGCGGATCGCACCACACGCGAGCACCTGGCTTCGCACGGTGCGCGACGAGCACTGCGAGCGTTCCTGCGATAAACGCGTCACCAGCACCGGTCGCATCGACGCATCGAGCGCGCATCGCGGGTAGCGACACGTCGTCGAACGGACCTACAGCCGTCATGTCGCCCTCACCTCGCGTCACGATCACAACCGCAGATGGTGCGCTCTTCCGCAAGAAGGCAAGCGCCTTGACTTCGTTCCCTAAGGCCGCGAGATCGTCCGAAGACGCCTTGATCACCGCCGCGTGAGGCGCAAGTTCAGCGACTGCCGTGCGCATCTTCGCCGCGCTCTTCCAAAGATGCGCGCGAACGTTAAGGTCGAAAAAGATGTTCGCTTTGCTTGCCACCGCGTGCGTTACAAATTGGATCGTTGCTGCGCGAAGATCAGGCGTCATCATCGTGCTCGAGCCCAGCAGTGCCCATTGCGCTCGCGCCATCTCCTTCGTGATGTGCGCCGCAGTGAGCGAGACGTCGGCAGTTTCGTGCCGATAAAATAAGAAACTAGGTTGACCTTTTGCGTCACGCGAAACGAACGTCACTCCGGTTCGCCGCGCCATCCATACGAGTTGACTCGCATCGACGCCATCGTTGCGAAGATGCGAAGCCAATGCCTCGCCAAATGAATCGCGACCCAAGCCCGCGATCAATGAAGCGCGAACACCGAGCCGTGAGAGCCCAGTTGCAACATTGGCCGGTGCGCCACCGAGGACACGTTCATACCGAACGGCCGAAGGCGCGCCGCCTGGTAGTTCGACGATGTCCCAAAGAGCTTCTCCAAAACAGGCAACCTGGGTTTGCACGAAGAGGACTGTAACCGATCCGTGGGTGACTCAGGTCTGCGCGCCATCATAGGGAAACAGACGACTACACCACCGCGTGCGTCGCCACGGCATCATCAATGAGCAGAACCAATTCCCGCACGGCTCCATCCTCGGCCGTTGCCTCGCTGGTTAGCGCAGCGATCGCCTCGAACACGCCCGCGTCCAAGAGCCGCTCTCCTCCACCACATGCCCTACAGACAACGCCACCTCGCGCAAGACTCACATACGCCGATCGGTCTACAGGTCTCGGCCGCCCACACGAGACGCACGCGTCAAGTTGCAGCTCGTAACCCGCTACCTTCAGCAAATCGAGACCCATCTTCGCAAGCTCACACTCGATAAATCCCCGGCCCTCGTGACCCCGTTCGTCAAGTGCGTTGAGCAACAACTCGAGCACCACAAATGCGCGCGGCTCTGCTTGCTTATGCGGCAGGAGCGTTCGTAGCCACCGAATACCTTGTCCCGCGACGGCCATTGCGTCGAGATTCGATGCCAGCGCACTTCGCACAGTGACAAGCCGCGCCTCCCGCAATGACGCGAGACCCTGCATACTCTCCGCGTAGCAAATGGCATACGTGTGCAACGGCTCGAGTGACGTAAACCGGCGTGTGCTTTTGCGCGCACCACGCGCCATCGTTCCAAGCTGGCCCACGCGATCGGTAAGCCAGTTGACGATGAGATCAGCCTCTTGATAGGGCGTTTTCTTCGCGATGAGCGCCCGCGCTTCGAGAACCTGCTTCGAATGCGCGGAGGTCATACATCATGCGTGCGTGAGAAGGCTTAGGAAATAAACTTGACCATCATTTCACGCGCCACCGCGCTAGATGTGTCGCGCGAAGACAGTTCGTGGGGCATGTTGTGACCACGAGGGCGAAGTACCATCGAAATCGCGAGCGTGAAGAGTACGAGCAAGAGTACGAACGCGATCGCAACGCCGAACCGACGCGTGCGCGCATCGTGTCCTTGCGCCACTGCGGGTTGCAGCGCGAGCGGTGTGAGCTCAACCACGCGACGCGACGCCGTATACCGAGCCACAACTTCGTTGGCCGATAGACCGACCGCGGACGCGTACGAACGCAAGAAGCCTTTGACGAATACCTCTCCTGGTAGATCGTCGAAGCGTCCCTGCTCAATAGCCTCGAGTGAGTGCACCGGGATACGCGTCATGCGTGCGAGCTCTGCCACCGTCATGGGCTTGCTCTCTCGATGCCTCTTGAGGAAGGTTCCAACCGTTTCGTTCACGATTCTCCTCCAACGATCAGGAGCGACGAGCAACATCGCTCGGAGCACTCAAGGAAGCAGTAAAATAAGAACTTACAGCTTGCTCCAACAATCATTTGGGCGACTCCGTTCCAACTGCAGCTTCGGCAGCCGAAAGACGACGCGCGCACTCTTTGCCGGTGTCGGTCCGCACCGATAGTTCACGGCACTTGATAAAGTCGTTCATTGCGTCGTCGCGCTTGCCCATCTCGAGCCGAACGCGACCGCGCGCCAACCAAGCTTCTTGTAACCCTTGGCACTGAGCAGGGGCATCGGGTGCGAGGGCGTTATCGAGACTGGCCTCGGCGTCGTTCAAACGGCGCTTTTTCTCGAGTGCAATCGCGAGTCGATAGTGCCCGACGCAAAACTTCGGTTGGGTAATCGAATTCTGAAGGGAAATGATTCCCTCGTCGACTTGACCGCTAAGAACCTGGGCCCAGCCGTAATTGCCCCAAGCGAGATGGTTCGCTTGGTACGCAAGGTCTTGGGTGAGCGGACGCAGAACGTCCAATGCCTCTTTGAAGCGCCCCTCATTAATGAGGACGGCACCGAGGGCGTTGCGCGCATCGCGAAAGTTGGCGTCAGCCTCGAGCGCCTTGCGGGCATAGCGCTCGGCTTCGCCCAGGTTGCAGTCCGACGACTTGGTGCCGAGATCGCCAGCGCAAAAAGCTTGATGAACCGCCGACGCGAGATAGTTCGCTTTGGCGTTGTCGCTATCGAGCGCGAGGGCTTTTTGCAGGTGATCGAGGGCCAGGCGAAGGTTTCCCTTCTGAAAAAGGTCGAGGGCAACGTGATACTGGTCCTCGCTTTGGCGTTCGGGACTCTGGGCCGTCGGACCCCCCGGCCCCTTGGGGGAGCACGCCCCCAAGATCGTAGAAGCTGCGACCGCCCACATCCAACCGGCCACACGCGACGGCTGCCCGATGCGGTGAGGTGAAGCGTGGAGTGAAGAACTTGGCCCGCTCATGTCGTGTCGTGATTCACTACCGTGGCAAAATAGCTACACCCCGGAAGGGACAATCGGGATAACTTACCCAATCGACTCGGTCAACGCCCTCGGGCATGGGCACTGAACGGCAGAATCGTATCGCGTCCGCTGACGCTGTAGCGCAAAACCGGACAAATTTGGCGATTTCCACGGGTTTTCCACAAGTCCCCGACAGCAGGCGGGCGCTGGGTGGGCGGACGCCTTACACCCTCACTAAAAAACCTGGCGGCAGAAATCGACCATCCCCATGGCGCACGCGGCCTCCGTTTCCGTCGGCCTCTCGCCCTTCTCGCGTCGACATTCCTTGCTGCGCGCAACGACGGTAGCAACTCGGGTGACGGCAACGAAGACAGCCAGGGCGCTGTGGACGCAGCAACCTTCATCGCTTCGCACCCTTGCCCACGGGGGACGAAGAAAAGCTCATCACCGACGCAACCTCGCCGTGGTTTCAAGCAGGTAGGACACCGCCTCTCCACCGCAACGCAGGTGCCGCAGGCGCCGTACCTCCCAATGACCGCGAATCGGAAGCTTGGCGCTGTTGTTGACAACCGCACCTGAGGACAGCGCGGCTACAAAAGCGCAACCGCCATCAGCACATCAACAAGCTCGCGTGTTTCAAACGGCTTCGACACCCACACGATGCCTGTTTCGTTCGTTGCGACTTCCCCAACGGAACCTGTCACGAACACGATCGGCAATTCACGCGAGCGAGCGCGCAACTGCTCCACGGCACGTTGCGCGTCGTTTTCGAAAGGCGAAAGGTCGGCCAGCACGGCATCGCAATTGCTAAAATCGACTCCGTCAAGATCTTTGACGTTTGTTAGCGCAATCACCTCAGCGCCACGCGCCTCGAGCGCTGCTTTCAGAAACTCCGACACGATCAGATCGTCTTCGATCATGAGTACGCGCAGCCCTTCGAGTTGCTGAGCCCTCACGCGACTGAGTGGAGCAGGCTCGATCTCGGCGTCTGCCCTAGGCCAAGCGAGCGAAAATGTCGCACCTCGCGCAGAAGGCACGAGCGAGAGATCACCTCCACGCCGGCGCGCAACTCGCCGGGAATGCGCAAGACCGATGCCCGAGCCCCCTTGCCTACGCGAATCACCTTCAAAAATTGACTCCGCGCGGTCGGCCGACACGCCCTGACCTTCGTCACTCACCGTGATCACAACGGCGGTAACGTTGTCGTCGCATTTGACGGAGATACGGCTTCCCTCTGGCGCAAACGCGAGCGCGTTGATGACCAAGTTGGTTACAATGAGGCCCAACTCGTCGGAAAAAAATACGTCGGCCTCGGCGTCTCCCACGCGCGCGAGACGCACTTTTCCACGGGCCGCGGAGAGCATGAGAGGCTCAAGGGCATCGTCAACGATCTTGCCCGCCGAGGCCACGACTGCGGCTTCTTGAATTCCAATCGCCCTTCGTGCAAGCGCGCGCGCCTGAAGACTGCAGCGCGTGATCATCCGCAGAGCGTGGCTAACGGTTGCGGGATCGGCCGATTCGAGGCTCGCTTCGTCGGCCCACCCCGCAATAACGGTCAGCGCGTTGGCGATGTCATGGAGCATCCCCTGCGCTTCGCTCTGTGATTCGCTGGGCGTGGGTCGATCGTCGTCAAAGCCTTGTGGCACGTTGCGAAGGCTACGCGATTCGAGCGCAAGCGTCACCGAGGCTCTTCTTTGAGCATGAGCTCCGGTCGTCAGGCCGTCAAACGCGAGCTGAGCGGGGGCATGCCCGGTAGCGACGAGTGTCTCGGCGCGGGCAGTGGCGGGATCGTCTGGGAAGCAACGTAAGTACCGCTCTCGACCACAAGGCTCTCGCGCGGCGACTCCGAAGTACCAAAGCCCATCGCGCGTTCGGCAGCGATAAACACTGGTAGAAGCTCCACCAACGGAACGTTGGCGGCAATGATGTCAGGCGTCGCGATCTGGAGATCGTGACGCGCTTGGAATGGCTCTCTTGGACGCGCGCGCTCCTGCTTGATTCGCGCATCATCAATGGCCGCACGCACATCGAGTGGAAGACGTTCGTGCCAAACGCGCGAATCAATCGACGCGCGCAACTCGCAAGCGGTGAGGATGGGACGACGCGCACTTTCGGCTTGGCCTGCGCTTCGTTCGGTGAGGACCGCGCGAAGGACCCACGCCACCAATTTCTGGTGAACAATCGAGTCATCTTCCCAGGGCATACGGGTGCGGAATTGCGACCAAATTTCGGAAACGGGTCCGTAGACAACAACGTCTTCACTGTCGAAAGCAGCATCGAAACTTTCGTCACTGACGTCGCCGTGATCGAGCACCGACTGAATCAAGTCCGCTTGAAAATCGGCAGCTTGATTGCGCGCCGCATTGCGTGGCAACCCGGTGAGCATCGTGGTGATGTT
Source organism: Myxococcales bacterium (assembly GCA_023248745.1). Lineage (GTDB taxonomy): Bacteria > Myxococcota_A > Polyangia > Polyangiales > Polyangiaceae > JAHFDX01. Next base: position 21,906 of record JAHFDZ010000011.1, read on the forward strand.
TTGTCGAAGATCGGCGCGCTGATACAGCCACCGCATGCGCACCAACGCCGGCCATGTTTCGCGCGCAAACGACGAACTCCACCAAGGCAAGTTTTGCCCGCGAAGCTTCGTCAGCAGCTCGGCCGTGAACTGAAGTTGTGGCCATCGTGCAAGATGCGCTTTCGCATCACGGCGAAGGGTGTCATCGTCGGTATGGTTGGCATCATGGTGTTGCAACGTTCGCAGAATTTCCGCCATCTCGAGCCTCCAGCCAGGATTGAATCAGAGTGGCTATGCAAAGGACTCGCCAAGGATGAGCCTCACCGAATCCGCCGCATTTGTTCGGATGTAGGGCAATGGGGAACGTCAACCGTTCGTCGCTCGGAGCTCTACCAGTGTCAGCCCAACGGCAGGTCGACATTCTCACGAAGTGTAT
>JAHFDZ010000011.1:22330-43670 GCA_023248745.1 Myxococcales bacterium
GAAAGAGATTCATCACTCGTCAAGTTGACTGACAATTGCCCCTTCGACTTGACCGACTCTAACCAGTTCGATCGCCTGACGCGCGCCTTCAATCGTGATGTCGCGCGCTTCTACAATGAGGGTGGCGACCTTCTCGACTTCTCCACCCACAGCACCCGCCGCAACTGCAACGCTTCTCGCGTGCAGTGCCATGTGGCCTCGTTGAATACCTACGGTCGCGAGGGCTCGTACGGCGGCAAGGTTCGAAGCCAAGCCAACCGATGCCGCGATTGCAGCAAGGGTGCTCGCATCAGGCGCGCCCAACATGCGCAATGACAATCGCGCCGCGGGATGCACGCGAAGGGTTCCACCCACGGTGCCCAACGCGAGCGGAATCTCGAGTTTACCGACCAGTGCATCGCCTGCGCGACGCCACACGGCAAGCGGCCTATAGGCGCCCGTTCGTGAAGCAAACGCATGCGCGCCCGCCTCAACGGCACGCCAATCGTTACCTGTCGCGATCACCACGGCGTCGACTCCGTTCATGATGCCTTTGTTGTGCGTTGCCGCTCGGTATGGATCGAGTTCAGCAAATCGTGATGCGTTGACGATACCGTCGATCACGTCGGAGCCACACATCTCCTCGGTGGCGAGGGCGTCTTGCGGCACGAGGCATTCAACCCGAACGCATCGCTCATCACAAAGATTTGACAGGATGCGAAGCCCAACGCGCGCCTTCGCAAGTTCACCGATTCGCCCCGAAACAGCTTCGGCGACCGTGTTGACCAAGTTAGCGCCCATTGCATCCTGACAGTCGACGAGCACGTGGACGACCAACATGCGATCGCTTGGCTCACCAAGTTGACGAACGTGCAAGCGACGTGCTCCGCCTCCTCGACTGACCAGGCCAGGAATCGAAGCATTCGCAATCGCAAGGATCTCATCCTGCGCCGCAAGAATGTCGCGCTCCGCATCGCCAACGTGCGGAACATCGCAAAGCTGGATCTGGCTAATCATCAGCGGCGGATCCCAGGTTGCGGAGAAGCCGCCTCCTGCGCGCACCATCTTGGCCGCGTTCGACGCAGCCGCAACGACACTTGGCTCCTCGACAACCATGGGGACAACGTAGTCGAGCCCGTTCACCCGAACGTTGAGCGCCACACCGTATGGCAAGCCGTAGGTACCGAGCACGTTCTCAACAAATTTGTCGGCCGTGTCTGCGTCAAGACCGCCGGCCTCAAGCGCGCGCTCCATATCGATCACTTCGGTTCCGGTCGCCTCGCTCACAAGCGAGCGTCGTTCGGCAACAGTAACTTTATAGAACCCAGGAAATCGCGACGTTCTGGCCATGGTCAACTCTCCTGCCTAACTTTGTAGAAAGGGGCTTTTTGCGAACGACACACCCTTGTGATCCAATTGAAGATCGAGCGGTGTCAACCCAAGCGAAATCGCTTCTTCGTCAATCTTATTGACGTTATCGCCAGTTGTGAGTGCAACGACAACATCACCGCCTCCTGCACCCGCTGGCAGCGCAACGGCTCCGTTCACAAGCACGCGTTCGTGAAACGTGCTCATCAATGGCGTAACTATCGGAACTTCAGCTGCGTTTCCAAGACGAAGGAGTTTCTCGCGCACCAATGCTGCCGCTTCGACGAACCCGACGCCTTCGCCCGATGCAAACGCACTCGCAGCTCGCTCACTCGCGACAGCTAATTCGTCAAGAATTCGTACGACTTCTGGTCGTGACCGCGCAGCCTCCACGCGCGCGACGAAGGTACTGGTCTTCACACTCGCGCCACTAAAATAGGTGCGAAATTGAAGGCGCGCCGGCATCGCGATTGAGCACCGTCGTGATGCGCCCGAAGTCAGAATTTGCGCGCCGCCCCAAACGCTCGCGGCAATATCGACTCCACTGCCACCCCCCTGCGCAGCCCGATGAGCCGCGTGCGCGCGCTCGAAAAGCACTTCACGGGAGCGCTGTGCCGATAGGTCACCAGCATCGCTACGCATCGCGAGCGCGACAACCAAGGATGCGGCACTCGATCCCAACCCCATTTTGATACCACCGTGCACCATCTCAGACGTGTCGATCACGGGCCAAGGACCTTCGGGCATCGCCGCGCGAAATTCGGGCGACGTCGAGCGCGCAATCGACTCTGTCGAGCGAGCATACCGATCCACCGCAAACACGACGGCTCGAGCGCCATACAGAACGGCGTACGCTCCAGTAATCACCAGTTTGCCCGGTGCTCGGATGGTCATCGCGTATCCTCGTCAACGAAGCGCACGCCCTGTGCGCAGGGCTGCGCATCAATCACACGAAGCACGTGGCCACTTTTGACGAGCTGCTCGCGCACGCCAGCCACATTCGGCGATTGGACAAGTACCTTGACGTGTGGGCCCGCATCCATCGTCGCAAAAACCAAAGTTCCGCTATCGCGAAGACGACGCACTGACTGCAACAGCGCGAACGTGCTCTGCGTTCCATAGACAATGCGTGCCGCAAATGCAGATGCGTGCATCGTCAAGGCGCTCGCTTCGGCTGCCCTGCCCAAGGCCTCAAAATCGGCTCGATTGAGGCTATCGCAAATGGATGCATACTGCACCGGCGCAACGGCGAGCCACGCGTCATAGAGGGAGCTCTCCTTTGCCGTTCGGCGCATCGCCTCGGTCGACCCTATTGTCTTCGCCGCCTCGGTGACAACGCACACAAGCACGTGCATGTCGAGCGCATCCGCAGGCGCAAACATCTTCGCAGCGAGACGCTCATTGCTCACTGCAATAGGTCCTGCATCAAGCGAGACGAAGCCGCCAAACACACTTCGGGCAGCACTCGCAGAGCTACGACGCGCAAGGTCACTCACCGCATCGAGCTCAACATCGAGTCCGGCAGCGCGTGTTGACGCGGCCGCAAGTGCGGCAAATCCAGATGCGCTTGAAGCGAGCCCACTCGCCGTCGGAAAACCGTTCGCTGACACAACGCGCGCAAAGCATGGCGACAACATCACAGCGCGGATGCGATCGAGCAATGCCGCAACACGGTCAAGTTCCTTACCCTCTTGCGCGACGCCATTGAGCATAAGTTCATCAACCGATAGCGAACGCTCAAACGAAACGGTCGTCGTCGTTTGCAGACCCGCAAGCGTGACCGACAAGCTTGGCACCGCAGGGTAATTTCCTGCATAGGCGCGCTTGCCCCAATACTTGGCAAGCGCAATGTTCGCGTTTGCGATCGCAGTTGCGGTTCTCATCCGTTCACCCGCAGCGCGGGCGCTTTGTGGCGCGTGCGAGAGACCGCTACTTCCGTCGCGAATCCAGAAAATCCGACGCTCTCCCACGCACTCAGCACTCGTTTTGCGGCAGCGGCATCGAGCCCGAGCGCGATAACGCAACCGCCACCGCCCGCCCCTGTGAGCTTGCTTCCAAGAGCGCCCGCACTTTCGGCAGCGTCGCACATGCGATCGATGGCCGGAGTCGAAAGCGAAAGAGCCGCAAGTACGTTTTGGTTTTCGGAAAGTAACTTACCTAACGCAGCGACGTTTCCTATTTGTGCAGCGTCGGCGCTCTGATCCACGATCGAATGAACGCGAGCGAATGCGTCATCGACCAGCGTTCTTTGCTGGTCTCTCAACTCTGCAACGCGCGTGACCATGGCCCGCGTGCTCGACGACTCACCGCTAAAGCCAACGGCAAGGAAGAGCGGAGCGCCAATGGTCAGGTGCAGAGGCGGTTGTCCCTTGACGAAGCGCACGCATCCACCATGCATGCAGACCGCCGCATCGATGCCCGACGGATTGCCATGAAATACACGTTCCCATGCCATCGCACATTCTTCGACCGCCTTGTCATCTTGAACGAGGGATCGCGCAATCGCGACGCCAAGTGCAGCCGAACACCCCAGCCCGCCACCTGGAGGCAACGACGCGCGCGCCTCAACGTCAACGCGGGCGAGCGTTCGGTACTTGCGCACTTCGTCAAGAAGAGTTCCAAACGCGCGAGCAAGGTCACTTTCTCGATCGCTCGTGTCGATGGCAATGCGCCAATCGGGAATGATGAGGCGGGAGTGCAGACCGTGCCGCTCGCTGCTCGTGGCGGAAGCACCACGTTCGATTCCGACCGCCAACGCGGGCACACCAAAGACCACGGCGTGCTCACCTGCAAGAATCACTTTTCCAGCAGACGTTCCGACGCTCATGCATCACGCTCCGTCAGAAGCTCGATCGCTCCACGCAAGAGTTCGCCGTTCGAAAGCGAGCTCGCGTCGACACGATGGCACGCGTCCTCACACAGGGTCGCAATGCGAGCACGACAAGCGTCAACCGCGGGCTCTTTTCGCAACTCGAAAAGAACAGTTTCAACGACGTCCGCCGGTGCGTCCTTCCGACCGAACACTTGCGAGAGGAGTGAGCGGCCACGCGCAGTGCGGAGAAATTGTGCTGTGAGCCACGTGCGCTTTCCGTCACGCAAATCGGTCCCGACGGGCTTCCCGGTTACCTTTTCATCCCCAAAGAGACCGAGGAGATCGTCATGCAGTTGAAAGGCCACGCCGACCGAGCGACCGATGGCACCAAGAAGGACCGCTACTTCGGTGCCCCCCGCGAGTAGCGCACCAATCGCGAGCGGCCCCGCAACGGTGTAGCTCGCCGTCTTCAACGCATAACCGTGTTCGATGGCGCCTTCGTCGTCGAGCCTCTCGAACATGTCGATCACTTGCCCTCGAACGACTTCGCTGTGCACATGCGCAAGCATCCGTGACGCTGCAAGCACGCGATCGGCTGGCGCCGGAACCTCTAGCATCACGCGCTGCGAGAGCGCGCAGCCATAGTCGCCCGCCAAGATTGCACCCGCTTCAGCCGACGCTTCGCCCAAAGCCCCTTGCAACATCACATGCGCGGTAGGCCCTCCGCGACGAAGCACCGACTCGTCCATCCAGTCGTCGTGAATGAGCAAGTAAGACTGCAGGAGTTCGAACGCAGCACCTGCAACGTCAATGGCGCGATCGTCTGCGCTACCGCCAGCCGCAACGAATCCGACGCCAAGAAGCGCAGGGCGCAAACGTTTGCCGCCACGCATCGTGACGGAGCGCAACACATTGCCCACGAGCGCAGCCGTCGACCCATCGTCGTTCGAAATGGCGGCTTCTTCGTCAAGAATACGGACAAGCTCTCTTTCGACGCGTGGTCGCACAGCATCGGCAAACCCAGCGAACGCGGATCGCCGGTCGCTTGGCCGTGCACCTTCGTTTGCTTGATCGCGCGACATAGACAAACCCGTCATTGATCTCTCGGAACGCCTGGCAGCGTGCTCTGCATTCGTGCCACGCGCCTCAATAGCGCATGTGACGAGAGAAGAATTAGGGGTACGGGCCGCTTCGGTCAACCCTGATGATGGCCATTTTCTTCAATCATTTTACTATCTTTCAATTTATTTTGAAATATATATGAGGTGCGGTTGCGAAATAAGTTAACGGTCATCTCACATGGCTCACCGACCTCCAAAGGGGTAAGAAAGCTTCATGACGGTAGAGATCGAAAAGCGCAAACAAGACCATCTCGCGTTGTGCGCGACGGGTGATGTTGGCTTTCGGCAGAAGTCGACGCTGCTCGAAGAGGTTTTTCTCGTCCACAACGCGCTCCCCGATCTCGATTCGACGCAATTGTCACTCGAAACGTTACTTTTCGGACACAAGCTCGCTGCGCCGATCGTCATCGCCGCGATGACCGGTGGAACGCCAGAAGCCGAACGTGTGAATCTCGCACTCGCCAGCGTCGCCGAGGCTCGCGGCTACGCATTTGGCCTCGGAAGCCAGCGCGCGATGCTGCTGCGACCTGAGTCAAAAACTTCGTTTCAGGTACGCACCGTGGCCAGGAACACCGTCGTGCTCGGCAACATTGGCGTCGTCCAAGCGCGTGAACTTTCCACAAGCACGATCGCCGAGCTTGCAGATGCGGTGGGTGCGACAGCCCTCTGCGTTCATCTAAACCCTGCGATGGAACTCGTGCAACCGAACGGCGATAGAGATTTCCGTGGCGGCACAGCAACGATCGAACGACTCGTCAACGAGCTGAAGATCCCGGTCGTTGTCAAAGAAACGGGTTGCGGCCTATCAAAAGACGTCGCGCAAAAGCTGCGCGCGCAAGGGGTCAAGCACATTGACGTTTCGGGATCCGGCGGCACTTCATGGGTTGGCGTTGAGACCAAGCGAGCCGAGGGAACCGGAGACGCCGAGGGTGCGCGCCTTGGCGAGCTACTTTGGGATTGGGGGATACCAACGGCTGCGAGCCTCTTGCAAGTTGGATGCATCGGCTTTCAAACGGTGATTGCAACAGGCGGCATCACAAATGGCTACGACGTTGCGCGCGCACTTGCCCTCGGCGCAACCGCGGTTGGCATTGCCCGGCCGACGCTCATCGCCTTCCACGAAGGTGGCGAAGCCGCGGTACATCGCTTCTTCGACGCGGTTGAGCGTGAGCTGCGTGCGATCCTCGTTCTAACCGGCAGCGAGTCGCCACAAGCCCTTGCCCACGCACCCAAAATCATCGGCCCGAAACTCGCCGCGTGGGCTGTATAGGTGACTCGTCCTCACATCAAAGTGTGCGGCGTTACGCGACCAAGCGATGCGCGCATGCTCGTGAGCGAAGGGATCGATGCCATCGGCCTCAATTTCGTTTCGTCGAGTCCACGATCGGTAACAATTGAAGTGGCCCGTTCCATTTGCAACGCGATCGGCACGAACGTGACGACCGTCGCCGTCGTCGCCAACATGCCAGCTGCAGCTGTTCGGCTTCTCCTCGCTGAAACCGGCATCCAATGCGTACAGTTTCATGGTGATGAGGAGCCTGCGCTCGTCGCACAATTTCTTCCGCATGCGTACAAGGCGATCGCAATCCGCGATGCGAAGGACGTCGAGATCGCCAGCGCATACGCAGGCGATCACCTCTTGGTCGACGCGAAGGTCGACGGGCAACTTGGCGGCACTGGACAAGCCTTCGATTGGCAGCTCGTCAAGCACCTTGCCCAAACGCGAAAGGTCACACTCGCCGGCGGCCTTACGTCCGCAAACGTTGGCTGTGCCATTTCGATCGTACGTCCCTACTGCGTGGATGTTGCGAGCGGCGTCGAGTCGACACCTGGCATCAAAGATCCGGCAAAGGTGCGCGCGTTCGTCGAGGCAGCGTTCTTTACGACGTGACTTGTCCGAGAAGACCCGGCGTCTGCCGCAGAAAATCCTCGAGTGAACGTGTCCCCTGCTCTTCGAGAATCACTTCAGCGGGCGTCGCGCCGCGCGAAACCAATGCTTCGATCGGCGCGAGATAAGCGCTCTCGTCTCGACCTTGCGCATCTCTCATGCCGCGCGACACCAAGCCGTCACGCGAAATGCTGAGGAGCTTCTCCGCAAGCGTGACGAACGTTGTTCCGCGGAAAGAAGTTCTCAAACCGTCGCGCCACAAATGCTCGCGAACGGCTTGGCACTCAGCAAACGTCCATCCGTCAACGAGCGCTTCGGCGGCAGAGAGTGCCCGCTCGTCATAGAAAAGCCCCGTCCAAAGCGCGACAAGGGCGCTGGCCAGCTCGAGTCCTTGAGAGTCGGCGCCACGAACCTCAATGGTCTTCTTCAGTCTGACTTCAGGGAAGAGCGTATTGAGATGCCCCTCCCAATCTGCCAACGTTGCGCGATGACCGTCACGGCCTTCCTTCCAGAACGTGCGAAATGTTTGGCCGGTATTCTCAATCGTCCGGCCGTTGCGCTTGATGAGGAACATCGGCACATCGAGTGCCCAGTCGATGTAGTCGGCGTAAGTCGAATTCGACTTCCACACATTGGGTACAAGGCCACCGCGATCAGGGTCGACGTCTAGCCAAACGCGCGCGCGATAAGACAGACCATCGTGACGTTTGCCTTCCTTCCAAGGACTGTTGGCAAACATGGCAGTCACAAGAGGTGTGAGCGCCATCGAAACGCGCATCTTGCGCATAGAGTCAACTTCATTGACGAAATCGAAGTTGGCTTGCACCGTTGATGTGCGCAACATCATGTCGAGCGCATGCGCACCGCGCGTTGGCAGGTAATTGCGCATGATGGGGTAGCGCTTCTTGGGAACCCAAGCGAGATCTTCTCTCCGCGCAAGTGGATGGAACCCGACCCCCAGCCACATGAGCCCAAGTTCGCGCGACACAGGTGCGATCTGTGCGACGTGAGTCCGCAACTCATGGTCAACCAAGTGAACTGTATCGGACACGCTGCCCGAGAGTTCGAGCTGGCATCCCGGTTCGAGCGTGACCGTCCCCAGAGAACCGCGCAGCATCAGCGCAGGACCACCGGGATACTCTGACTCTCGCTTCCAACCGTGGGTCTTCTCGAGCGCGTCAAATATCGTCAAGATACTTTCCCGACCTTCGTAGACGATCGGTCGCAAGTCAGCGCGAACAAGGCCGAACTTCTCCATTTCGGGCCCAATCTGCTGGGCGGACGTCTCTGCTTCGACAAAGATACGACGCAGATCGTCATATTCGGCGATCGACTGGGAGCTATGTTCGTCCACCATTGGGGAAACCCGGTCTTAGCGGCAATGCCCTTCCCGGCAAAGCTAGATTCGTGCCCGTGCCCGCGTGGCACGCTCAATCGGCGTATGCTTAAACGTCTTCTTTCGATCGAAAATACGAAGGCGACGCAGAAGCAAATCGAGGAAGAAGCATGCAATCGCAACCCAAATGAAGCGCGGCCAGAGGTCTTCGTGATAGCGAACGGATTCTCCGGCAGCTGAAAATATGACTTCGGTTGCAGCGTTCACGGAACCTCCCGCGATGCGCGCCGCCTCGGCCAAAGTGGCAACGTCGGGCGCAAACGCGAGATATTCGCGCGGGTAGCCATAGTTGACGTGGCCATAACTTTCGGCGACGGCGATCTTCTTGTTGTTTTCGGACGTGCGCTCGAGCCCAGCCTTGAGCGTGTAGGCTCCGTACTTCTCAAGTGGGAAATCTGCCTCATACCGACCCGGTGCGGTCTGTCGCATCGTCAACGTGGCTGGTTTCGCCCGATCGGGTCCGGTCACTGTCAGCTTGGCGTCGAGCCCGTTTTGAAATCGATCGTCGCCACCGATGGCGTCGATCACGGCTTTTGCTCTGCCAGTCGCCATGTCGACTTCGGCGCGCATGTCGAACACCTGACGCTTCTTTTGCCTCATGTGCTCGCGAACCAACTGTCCCCAAAATTGGCCGTATCCGGGCCATCGCAGCCATTCGACCGCCCAAAGATTTTTCACGTCGCTCGTCCACGCAACCGACCAACCGAGCCCGATTCGCCACCGCGCAAGCAAGGGCTCGCTCAACTCGGACTGAAGGATCTCTTGCGCAGGACTCGGCTTCATTCGAGTTGCCACGTACCCGTGCAAAAACGGCGCGTGGTTCATGTCGATGCCGCGCAGAAAATCAGCAGGACCCACGACACGCGGTTGAAAATACTCTTCGACCGCAGCCTGGCGAGCGATGAGCTCGGTCTCACGCGTGAAGATGCGCGGCAATTGATTCGGATCGGCGACTTTGTAAAAACGACCACCACCCACTTCGGCGATCATCTTGAGCAATGCCTCATCAATGCCAGTGCCGAGGGCAACGGCGCTGACGGTCATGCCTTCGGCTGCCATCGTCGCAACGAGTTCGCGAATGCCTTGCGGCGGGGCGACACCGTCCGTGAGCAAAATCGCATGCTTGCGCTTCGCGCGAACGACGGAAAGTGACTGATACGCAGCATCGAGCGCTGGGAAAATTTGCGTGTCGTTTCCGGCCGCAATGCGGGAAATGTCATTTTGAATGCGTGCGCGATGCCGTGCAGCCGTGAAGCGCACGATACGCGTCGGTACGCCATCGAACGCGATGACTTCGAGCAAGTCGTCCGGTGCAAGCGTATCGGCGGTTGCCTTCGCAGCTTGCTTGGCCATCTCGAGCGGCAGTCCCGTCATCGAGCCGGAGCGATCGATGATCAAACTCATCGCAACAGCTGGCTCTTCGCGACGCTTGTCGGCATCCATTCGGACCGGCAAGATTCGCTCGAAGGTCGTATTTTGCCATCCGCCAAGCGAGTACCCACTTGGCCCGCCCGCAAACAGAAAACCTCCACCGAGATCGCGCATGTACGACTCGACAGCCTCTTGCTGTGCCATCGACACGGCCTCGGCCGGCGTGTCCGAAACGATGACGAAGTCGTAGCGTTCGAGTTCGCGAATGTTCGTGGGCAATTCGCGAGGGCCACGCACATCCACGTCGAACTGCTGCGCGGTAAGGGCGCTCTGCAAGTAGTTTGCGCGCGCTGGATTGCCTTCGATGTAGAGCACGACGGGCGGGCCAGGAATCGCCACCGCCGCGGACATCTTGTTGTTCTCTTTGAAACGATCGTGCTCGGCCTCGGCCAAATCGAGTGCGTAAGTGACATCGCCTGCGATGCGCACAACGCTCTTGAACCTCACGTCGTTCTCACCGGGCGTGAGCGTCACCTGCTTGATACCGTCAAGACCGTTGATGGCTTCGCCCTGCCTCAGCGTGAGCTTCACCTTCTGCTCGCGACTCGAGAAGATGTTTGCGCGAAGCTCGAACGGTTCACCAACCTTCGCGTCAGTCGGCACGCGCAACTCGCGAATGGCGACCTCACCAGGCACGGCCTGCGTGTATGGCACCGTGAACAGCTTGACCCCGAATTCTCGGGCACGCTCCGATTCGGCGAGCAGGTCGCCGTCCGTCTGCACACCATCCGACGCGACAACGGCACGCTTTAGATAGCCCGCTGGATAGAGCCCGTATGCGAGTCTGAGCGCTGAGGCGATATCGGTCGCGGCACCCGCACGAGGGTTCGCAGCATCGGTATGACGCTCGATAGTGGGCGCCTGCTTCGCGTTGTCGGCCAAAGGGAGCAAGCGCGGCCGAACCGCAAAGGTCACAACACGCACGAGCGCATCGGCGGGTTTCTTGTCAATCGCTTCCTGAACAATCCGCTGCGCGTCGGCGAGCGACGCATCAGGCACCGAATCGGAAACGTCAAGAATATAGACAGTACAGACTTTTGACGACGTCGTGCTCCGCGCAACGCGCGACAAACCAACCGCCAAGAGCACGACAAACGCAACGCGAAGCAAGAGCGAAACGAGGCTTTGAACCCAAGGCAAATCGGCGAGCGATCGCGTTGTCATCCACAGGAAGTAGGGACCCAAGAGCGCGAGGCCGAGCATGCGTGGTGAGAGCAGCTCAAGCTCTTCGCCACGAACGTGCACCGTCCATGAGCCCGTCATCGGCCAGATGCGCTGGAAGTACACGGTCGCCAAAAATGCGCCCAACGAGAGCGTAAGAAGGGCAATGAGCCAGTGGAACCATTTCATACGGTCACCCGGCGATGGTACGTCGCCCACTCGAGCGCACTAAGGGCTGCAACGAGTAGCAAGAGGATCACCCAAGTTGCCTGTTTGGCCGATACGATCTTCGTTGCATGCGAGTACGCCGTTGTGCCACCGAGCACCAAACCGGGGCTTGGCTCAATCTTGGACTCGACCTCGTCGTTCAAGTTCGCGGCGAACGCAAGCGGTGGGTTGCCTTCAACGCTAAGCTGATAGAAGCCAGCTCGTCGTCCGAGAATGACCGCACGTCCTTCGTGTACCGGAGCAACGCTTGACTTTCCGTCAGGCTGCTTGACAATTGCATTCACTTTGGACGCAAGCTCGCCCGCGCGCACGCGCCACACCTGGCCTGTTTGGTAGCTTGATAGGTACTGTTCGTCTTCGCCAGTGAACCAGTTGAGCGTGGAGAGCACGAAGAGCGGCCAACCGACTCGAAGCGCAAAATCGCTTTCTCGAACGTCAAAGCCCAAGACCGCAAATTTATTGCGCTGACGTTCGCCAGCAACAAGAAGCGCTTTGCCTTGGCTTTGACCCACAACCTTGTCCCCGACCTGAGGCAACAGAATGTGCGCCTTTGCGATCCCGACATCTTCGAGAGAGGTAAAGCGAGCAATGGGGTGCTTGCGGTCGATCTTGTCAAACGAAGGATCGTCAATTGACTTCCCGATCTTCACCGGGGCGCCATCGCCGCGCGGGTCGAGATAGAGCGCGTGTGTCTTAGGAGGCTCGGCCGGTGTCACAGAATCGAAGATGACGACATCGAATTTCGACGTGTCGACACTCACATACTTGAGCGGCGTCACCTCTTTAACGTCGAGGTACTCGTCGAGCAGAAGCGCGGCCTCGAGGTAACGATTGCCATCCGTAACGTTGAGAACCTTCGCGCGTCGTCGTTCAGGCAGGAGTGCGTATGCTCTGTTGTCCGCCGCAAGATCGTCAACCGTATTTCCCGTAGGCGCGATCACCGCTTCGAGCTTCTGACTCGCGCCCGAGAGGTTCGGATAGAATCTCGGCAGCTTTTCTCCGGCATTGAGGCGCAGCTTTGTCACGTCGACGAGAAGCCCGTCACCGAGCAATTTCAACTCGACCTCTCCCGGCTCCGGCGAAGCGTTCGTGATTTCGAGCATGACCTCGTAGCGCGCCTTGTCGAGCGGATAGCGGCGCACCGAGAATTGCGTAATCCCAAAGTTACGATTGGACGTTCCGACTGGCACATACCTGAGTATGGCCCCCGCAAGCGGGACCTTCGAAGCTTCGCTTAGGTCGCCAAGAGCGCCATCGCTAATTACGACGATCTCTGGATGATCGAGACCCGCAACTGCGTCAGCCGCAAACTGGAGCCCGCGAGGCAAGTCGGCACGCGTCTCTGTCGGCGCGTAGTTGATCAGCATCCGCTCTAGCTCGGCGCGGTCGGAGCTTCGAGGACCGAGCGGCGTAATGACCGCGTCCATCTGCACGAGAAGCGCGTGATCGAGATCGCTCATCGCACGAATGATTTCAGTCGCCTTCGTACGTGCTAACTCGAGGCGCGATGGAGCAACATCGGTTGCTTGCATCGATGCGCTCGAATCGAGAAGGAGCACAATGTTCCGTCCCTTGACCAAATCAGTTTGAGGCCTCGGATCGCGAAGCGCGAGCACGAGCATGGCAAGAATGGCGAGCTGCAGAAGGAGCGAAAGCAATCGCTTCAGTTGCGAAAACAGTGACTCTGCTTGCCGTTCAAAGAGAACCCGCTGCCACAGCGCAGCAAATGGAACCGCAAATACGCGTCGACGAAGCCGCAAAATGTAAAGGCCAATTACGAGCGCACCCACGACGCCAAAGGCTGCCAGCGCCTGGCCCAATGCAATTCCGGCAAAGCTCATTTCACAAAGCCTCCGCGGCGGAGGATGCGAAGGACCAACTCGTCGACCGGTACATTAACGTTTGCCTGTAGGTAAGGCACTTGACGACCTGCGCAGAAGCGCTCGGCAGAAGCGATGAATGCGTCGTAAGCACGCGCATACTTGCCGAGCACGTCTGCCGTCACCGTGACCTCGCGCTCGTCGCCCGTCTCGCAATCGTAAACGATAACATCACCCGCAAGCTGGGGAGCCTTGTCGGCGCCGTCGAGAATGTGGACGACGTATGCATCAAACTTGTTGTATCGAAGCACATTGAGTCCCGCTTCGAACCCTTTTGGGTCAAAGAGATCGGTGAGCAAGACCACGAGACCTTTTCGCTTATGGCGTGCAACGAAAGTTCGCAGCGCCGAGTACAAATCGGTCGACCCCCCCGCCTTTGCCGCTTCAAGAAATCGAAACACACGAAAGATACGTCCCTTGCCTCTGGTCTCGGGCAAGTGCTCGATAACGTCGTCTGCGGTCGTAACGATCGTTACCCGATCGAGATTGGCGAGACCGACGTAGGCCAACGCCGCAGCCAGTCGGCGCGCATGACGGAACTTCTTCGCGCCGCCAAATGCCATCGATGCGCTCGCGTCGACGACAACATAAACAGACAGATCTTCTTCTTCCTCGAAGAGCCGAATGAGCAACCGGCCAAAGCGCTGGTAGACGTTCCAATCGAGATAGCGAAGGTCGTCGCCGGGCTGGTACTCGCGGTGATCGGCAAACTCGATGCCGCTGCCCGTCTTCTTGGTGCGGCGCTGAGCACGAAGGCGTCCTGAAAAAACGCGACGACTAACGAGCGCCAAGTATTCGAGCTTGCGCTGAAAGTCGTCGTCAAAGAGAACCTCGTCGCTGTCGTCGCGGAGCTCCCTCTTCGTGCGCCCGCCCAGAGCCGAAGTTAGCCGATCAAGAAGGCCCACTCTATTCTTCAGCCTCCCTGCACGGGCACTGCTTTTAGAATCGCGGCGATCACTTGGTCGGGCTTGATACCTTCGGCCTCGCCTTCGAAGTTCAACAAAACGCGGTGCCTCAGAGCAGCAAAGGCAACCGCCTTGACGTCGTCGGTACTCACCGCAAATCGACCATCGTAAAGCGCCTTTATCTTTGCAGCGAGCAACACAGACTGCGCTCCGCGAGGCGACGCGCCATAACGAACGAAACGTTTCGTCAACTCTGGTGGCTCGCTGCCAGCTTCGGCCGCCGGATGTGTGGCTTGCACAACGCGCACAACAAAGTCTTGAACGTGACGTGCCACCGGTACTTCGCGCACTAGCTTTTGCAGTTCGAGAATGCGCGCTTGCGCGAGAACTGGCTTGACGGTCGGCACTTCGGCCTTGGTCGTGAGGTCAAGAATCTTGTGCATTTCTTCGCGACCCGGAAACGGCACGTGAAGCTTCAGAAGAAAGCGATCGAGCTGAGCTTCGGGCAGCGGATACGTGCCTTCCATTTCGAGCGGGTTTTGAGTCGCGAGCACAACGAACGGCTCTGCCAGAACGTGTGTGTCGCGCCCAACCGTAACGCGATGCTCTTGCATTGCTTCGAGTAGCGCGCTCTGCGTTTTTGGCGTCGCGCGGTTCACTTCGTCGGCGAGGACGATGTTGGCAAAAATTGGCCCTCGGCGAAATTCGAAGAGCTTGCCGCCGCGATCGCTTTCGCTGATGACCGTCGTTCCCAAAATGTCTGCGGGCATGAGGTCGGGCGTGAACTGCACGCGCGAAAAATTGAGGCTCAGTGCTTCAGAGAGCGTCCGGACCAGCATTGTCTTGCCAAGACCTGGAACACCTTCGAGCAGTGCGTGACCGCCAGCCAATAGGCAAGTTACTGTACCTTCGATCACATCGCGATTGCCGACGATGACCTTGCCGATCTCTTCGAACAGAGCGCCGACATCACGCTGAAACGCTTTGACTTCTTGCCGAACGTCGTCGTCGCTCACTGAGTCCTCCGTATCGTCAATGACTTGCAACCTCACGCGGATGCAAGTGAATGAATCTATTGTTCGCGCGGCCGAATGAGATCGAAGTAGCGACGGACGTAGAAGCGATAGCCACCTGGGATCGCATCCTTATTTTCGTCGTGCTTCAGCGTATCTTCGGCCTCTGTACGGTACTGGCGATAGACATTTTTGTAGCCGCGCGACGCGAAGCCACGCGAAGCCGCCGAGCGAATCATCTTGCTGTTCGAGCCGCCTTCGCCTGTGTCTTGACCGGTGAGTTGGCTGTCTTGGGTACCGAGGTTGGGATTCGTAGCTTTTCCGGCTACATTTTCGCCGTGCCCTGAGTTGCCGCTGTAGCCGGAGTTGGGTGCGCCTTCGCCCTGGCCGCCTTGACCCTGACCTTGGCCGCGCGAGAGGAGGAGCATCTTCTTGCCTCCTGGGCCAATCACCCATTGCTCGCCGTTCTTGCCGCCTTCTTGCTTGCCTTGGCCGTCTTTGCCTTGGCCCTCCTTGCCTTCGCCTTCCTCGCCCTCTTCTCCCTCGTCGCCCTCGCCCTCTTGTCCTTTTTGGCCTTTTTGGCCCTTCTCGCTGCCGCCTTGCTGGCCCTTGCCGCCGCGCGCCTTCTTTTGAAAGCGCTTCATGCGTTGCTTCTGTCCCTGACCACTTTGACCTTCGCGGCGCATCTGTTCGCGAAGCTCTTTTATGCGCTCGAGGAGATCTTGCTTCTCCTTCTCGGTCATTTGCTCTTTCGACATGCGGTTTAGATCTTCGGCGCCTCGCTCGAGATCTTCGGCCGATGCGCCCATGTCTTTGAGGAGATCTTCAGCTGCTTTCGAGAGTTCACGATCGAGACGATCGAGCTGCCGCTCATTTTTTTGCGCCTGCGAGAGTTCGCGATCGAGGCGATCGAGTTCGCGCTGCTTCTTCTCGAGCAAGCTGCGCTCTTCTTCTGTCGCGCCACCATCGCCCATCTTTTGCTTGTGCTTGAGCAAGTCTTCTTTGGCTTCGTCGCGCTTTTTGAGAAGAGCGTCCTTCTCGCGTTTCGCCTCAGCCGCGGCTTTCTTCAAAGCCTCTCGCATCTGCTCGATCTTTTGCTTGTCGCCTGGCTTGTTCTTCCCGTCACGCAACGACTTCGCGAGATCGCGCATCGCTTGCTCGGCCTTTGCGAAATCTTTCTTTGCGAGCGCTTCGCCTACCGGCTTGGCAAGCTCTGCTTTCGTGAGCTCGTTGCCGAGCTTTGCCATCGTCTCTTCGAAGGATTTGCGTTCCTCGTTGCGTTCGAGCCCGCCGCCAAGACGTTCTTCGAGCGATTGCATGCGTTTGAACGCTTCGTCGCGATCGAGACGCTTCTTTGACATGTCTTCGATGAGCCGATTGAACTCTTCGATCACAACCTTCGTCTCGGGGTCCTGCGTGCGCTCCTCGATCTGCTTTACGAACTCGCGCAGCGATTCGAGGGCGTCGCCTGAGAGATCCGGCGCGTTAAGAACCGGAACCACAGGTGCAATAACAGTGTGCGTGCGGATCTCGAGCACGATGACCACGGCAAGCAATATCGCGAGCGGCACGGCCATGAGCGAATCAATCGGAGCGTGTACTGGACACGCCGCTTTTGGGTCGAGGTTGGAAGCGCGTTCGTCGGCATCGGCGATTGCCGCAACCATCCATCCTGAACGCTCGCTTGACGGAACGTCTGAAAACGACAGCGCATTGGCCAAGCGATCGTGCAATTTGTGATGCTTGTCGAGCGAGAGCGCGGCTTCGAGCGGCTTTCGGCGAAGAAGCGCAGGAATCAAAAAAGAGGCAAAAACACCGACCGCATTGACCACCAATAGGATTCGCGCCGGCCGCTCTGCAATGACGTAGAGCTTCCGAAGAATAATGACGACCACGCTAAGCGCGAGGGCAACTACGAGCGCACGCAAACCAACATTAAGCGTCGCTCGCAAGCGCATACGCCGATCGGTTCGCTGCAAAGCGGTGTGGAAGGCTGGCGACATTGAGGCCTAGAGATAAGAACGCTCGGCGAATACAAAAGTTTCCACTGCTTCAGCAAATCTGGCAACGACTCATTGGTGCGGAGCGAGTCTTGCTGGAAAACAGCGGCCATTGCGTGGGGTTTTGCGCATGCCTCGTCTTCCTGGGGTGTCTGCCGAGGCGTCTGGTCAAGGGGTAGGGATCGAACGTCTCACTCGCGCACACCAATGCCCAATCATTTGCTCATGGCTTGCCCAAAGCCACGCCAAAGCGCGACATTGAGCGCGTGGTCCTTCCACTTCCCCCTGACATTCGGCTTTCGATTGAGGACGATCTCACCGATCGATCGAGCCCGAGCGGTGGCTTTGTCAACTTGCGCCGCCTGTCGCTCGTTGCGCACTACCCCAATGGCGAAAAAAGCAGTCCGTTTCGATACGACATGGCCACGCGTGCCGCCTTAGATGCAGCGATCATCGCAGCCCACTTTGTTCGCAACGGTGAAAGGTACGTGCTGTTGCGATCCGCGCTTCGGCCACCCGCAGCGCTTCGGTCCGACGCTACTTGGGTTGCAACCACAGGCGCGATGCCTGGCAATCAGTGGGAAGTGGCCGCGGGGTTAGTCGAACCGGGCGAATCTCCTCGAGCCTGCGCCGCGAGAGAACTGCTCGAAGAGCTCGGCGCAGCCGTCAAGGAAACTGACCTTCAAGATCTTGGACCACCGACATTTCCGTCTGGAGGACTCCTCGCTGAGCGGCATATCTACTTTCATGTCGAGGTCGATCGCTCTCGCTTCGTGGTCCCAACCCTCGATGGTTCTCCACTTGAGCACGGAGCGACCATCATCGAAGCGACGTTAGCTGATGCCCTCGAAGCGTGTCGCGCAGGAGAAATTGCAGACGCCAAAACTGAACTCGCACTGCGACGATTGAAGGAGCGCCTATGAGCACTCGCATCCTCTTCGTCGTCAAAGTGTCGACGTATCATCGTTATGTTGAGCGCGGCGACGAACCACGCGCACAACTCTTGCTTGATCAAGGCGACCCAACGGTCAGCCGCATGCTTCCGAGTCACAACGACCACATGCGTACCCTCGACGAAGTTCGCGACGCTTGCACATCACTCGGTATCGAAGGTGTCTTTCACGATAGTGCCTCGCCACTTCCTTCACTGGATCCGTTTGCTCTCGTCGCTACCGTTGGCGGTGACGGCACCTTGCTGTCAGCATCGCATTCAATTGGCCCCGATCGATCGCTTCTGGGCATCAACAGCGCGCCAGAGCATTCGGTCGGCTTTTTCTGCGGCGCACGGAGTGGAAGCGTGCGCGAGGCTCTCGAGGCCGCACTTCACTCGAAGCTCACGCCGACGGTGTTCGCGCGCATGCGGCTTTCAATTGGTACGGAGGTTGTCGCAAACCGCGTCCTTAACGAAGTGCTGTTTTGTCACGCGTCGCCGGCAGCGACTTCGCGCTACATTTTGGAAATTGTCCGAACTATCAACTCGGTTGACGAAGAACAAAAGTCGAGCGGCATCTGGATTGGCCCTGCCGCGGGCTCGACGGCTGCGCAGCGAAGCGCGGGTGGCGACATTCTGCCAAGCGACTCATCGGATTTGCAATTCGTCGTCAGAGAGCCATACGCGCCTCTCGGCGAAGAAATTGTGCTTCCAAAAGGCCTCATTCGCAAAGGCGAGACACTTTGCCTTCACAACAAAATGCGCCAAGCAAAACTTTTCATCGATGGCGAGCACACGCTCGTCGACGTTGGCCTTGGCGATGTTGTCCGTCTCGAACTTTCAGACGAGCCCCTCACCGTGCTCGGAATTGAACGTCGAAGCGCGCCATAGGGGCTCTCTGTGGGCGCGTCGAAGATGCTGGCGCCACGCGTAGCGGCCTGCTTTGCTGCCAAATGAGGTTCTATGAAACGCACCCTTGCTCCTCTGGCGCTCGCAGCGCTGCTTTTTGCGCACCCAGCAACCGCATCGGTCTCCCTCTTGCTGCGATACGCAGAGCTCATCGATGAGACGCGCGTCGCCGTCGTCGTCGTGCCCATACGAAACGAATCACGATGGGAAAATGGCCGCATCTATACGTCGACCGTTGCACGCGTTGACAAAGTAATCGCGGGGCGCATCGAAGTCGGCAACGAGATCACCATTCGCGCGCTTGGCGGCATCGTTGGCGAGGTCGGACAATCCGTCGACGGCGAACCCGTTTTCGATCGCGACAGAGCTGCGCTGGTCTTTCTAAGGCCCATCGACGGAGACAGCAGATACCGTGTCGTGGGTCGTGCGCAGGGCCAGTTTGCCATCGACACCACGAGCGGCATGCGCAAGGTCCGTGCGTCACGTCAAGTCGGAACGCTCATCAAGCGCAATGTGCCCAATGGACCACTCGCGCCTGCGGTGCTCGATCACTTGCGAACGCCAGCGTTCGAAAAAGTAGAGGGCAAGTCTCTTGACGAATTGACTTCCGCGTTCGGAGCCGAATGGAAGCGCACTCATGAAAAGTGATCGCGTCATGCGCGCCTTGGCGTGCACGACGATGTTCCTATCGGCGCTCCGAGCAGACGCCTATTGCCGCACGACCACATGCCGTGTGCCTGCTGCATTTGCACCAACGCCAACGTCTTGCTACCCGGACGGTTTCGAGGAGATTTGCGCAAACCGCGATCCACCGCAAAAGGTACGCGCGCTCTGGTGGCGCAATCGATGTGTTGGTTACAGCCTAAACGCTGCGGCGAGTCGCAAGATCGCGTTCGACGATGCATCGCTCACGATGGCGCAAGCGTTCTCGAAGTGGACCAGCACCTCCTGCCCAAGCACCTCAACGGGCCTATGCGACGGAGGCACGTGCTCTCCCTCCGGTGCTTCCTCACGTGTGAGCATCGATCTTCGCGACCTCGGTCCGACCCAATGCGATGTCGTGAAGTACTTTACTGGAGCGGAAGAGCGCAATCAGAACGCGGTTATCTTCCGCGACGACTCGTGGCCTCACGAAGAGGCATCGCGCACCCTCGCGTTGACAACAGTTAATTTTAACAAGGACACGGGCGAAATTTACGATGCCGACATGGAGATCAACACCGCGAACCATCGCATGTCGATCGGCGATGACGTCCCATCGGATGGCTACGACTTCCTCAGCATCATGACGCACGAGACGGGCCACTTTCTCGGGCTCGCACACTCGGGAGATCCACTCGCGACCATGTTCGCGCGCTACGAACCTGGCAACACCAAGATGCGCAACCTCACAACTGACGACATTGCCGGCATCTGCGCCGTCTACGCGCCGGACGGCACGAGAGCCGTTCACGAGAGCATCGACGGCGGAATCATCGCGGGCGAAAGTTGCGATCCAGAGCCGCGTCACGGCTTTGGTGAGACATGCACGCAAGCTGCGAAAGGCTGTCAAAGCAGCGGGCCAGGAGGCACATCGGGTTCGTTTGCCTTCATCGTCACGTCGTGCCTGTGGCTCGTAAGGGCCGTAAGACGAAAGCCCGCATGAAGGGTCGACTCACGACGATCATCGTCAACCTACTTGCCTGCTGCATCTTTGCGCGCACAGAAGATGCGCTCGCATTCTGCCGAAGCACGACGTGTCCGGTGCCTGCGACATTCCTGCCGACTCTCGACCACTGCTACCCCGACACTTTCGAAGCCGACTGCGCCAGAGAGCGCATCAAAGAGAAAAAGACTCCAACGCCATCACGCCCCCTGTGGTGGCGCAACCGCTGCGTCGGCTACAGCATGAACATTGAGGGCACGAAGACGCTGGCGTTCGACGATGTTTCGCAAGTTGCAAAGAAAGCGTTCTCACTGTGGACGAACACAACGTGCCCCAGCGATGACGCACCCAAGTGCGCCGAAGGCACAAGTTGCGACCCGCTTTCCGTGGGCACGCAAGGCTCACGCGTCAGCATCGACGCGCGCGATTTGGGCACCGTTGAATGTAGTGACATCGGTTACTTTTCAGGGTCCGCGAACCAAAACGCGATCATCTTTCGAGACGACAACTGGTGGGACAAGAAGAAGGACGAAGCGAGGGATCCCCAAGAGCTTGCGATCACGACCGTCACATTCAACTCCACAACGGGCGAGATTCGCAGCGCGGATCTCGAGGTCAATACGTACCTTCACACATTTTGGATCGACGACCCGTCGAAAGGCGAATTCGAGCT
>JAHFDZ010000217.1 GCA_023248745.1 Myxococcales bacterium
CCCGCAGATGTTGACGACGTGATTCGATCCATTGAACGCCTTCAGAAACTTGTCGGTGCCGACGAAGCGAAACGCTTGCTGATTACTGGCCCAACGGCGATCCTCGATGGGCTTGACGGAGCAACCCCTAACTACGGATGACAAGAAGATGAGTGAGAAGATCGCGATCGTTGGCCTTGGGTATGTCGGCCTTCCTGTGGCGCTAGGTTTTGCCCGCAAGTTCGATGACGTTGTCGGGTTTGACATTCACCAAGAAAAGGTTGCCGAACTCCAGCGCGGTTACGATCGCAACCACGAAGTCCCCGAGGCCGAACTCAAGGCGAGCAAGCTTCGGATGACCAGCAACGCCGAAGATCTCAAAGGACGCACGTTCTTTGTGGTCGCCGTGCCAACGCCGGTGGATGCCAACAACGTTCCCGATCTTACGCCAGTCGTAAAAGCGAGCGAAACCGTTGGTCGCGCGCTCACGAAGGGCAGCGTTATCGTCTACGAATCGACCGTGTACCCAGGCGTCACCGAAGAGATCTGCGGCCCCATTCTCGAAAAGATTTCGGGGCTCAAGCACGGCGCCGACTTCAAGCTCGGCTACTCGCCTGAGCGCATCAATCCAGGCGACAAGGAACACACGCTCGAACGAATCGTCAAGGTAGTTTCCGGTGAAGACGGCCCTACCCTTGAGCGCGTCGCCAATGCCTACGCCGCCGTCATCGATGCGGGTGTCCATCGCGCCCCAAGCATCAAAGTGGCCGAAGCCGCAAAGGTTATCGAGAACACACAGCGCGATCTCAACATCGCCCTCATGAACGAACTCGCCGTCATTTTCGACAAACTCGGCATTCGCACAATCGATGTGCTCGAGGCCGCTGGGACTAAGTGGAATTTCCTCAAGTTCAAGCCGGGTCTCGTCGGTGGTCACTGCATCGGTGTCGACCCCTACTACCTCACCATGAAAGCGCAGCAGCTCGGCTATCAGCCCGAAGTGATTCTTGCGGGTCGCCGCATCAACGGTTCGATGAGCGCATTCGTCGCGCAACGGCTCATCAAGATGCTGATCAACTCTGATAAGCCCGTCCGCGGCGCGAAGGTTGGCATTTTGGGCCTTACGTTCAAAGAAGACATCAACGACCTTCGCAACAGCAAGGTGCCCGACATCGTCAAGGAACTGAAAGAGTTCGGCGTCGATGCCTTCATTCACGATCCATTCGCGAACAGCAAAGAGGCCGAGCACGAATACGGCTTATCGCTCGCGCCGCTTGAGCAGTTCAAGGATCTTGATGCTGTAGTTTGGGCAGTCAGCCACAAGCCCTACCTCGAAATGGGCGTCGAGAAGATCCTCGGCATGGTGAAGAACGGCGGCATCTTTATCGACGTGAAGAGTGCGACGCATCCGTCCAAGATGCAGCGCGGGATTCGGTACTGGAGTCTTTGATTTTGTCGGGGCGCGCGGGACGCGTGGGAGTGTCGGACGTTACCACCCATTCATCGCTTGGGCCGATGCCTTGGGGTGCGAGTCCTTTGGGGGTGGTGGGCAGTGCCACGCGTTTATCGCTTGGGCTGGTGCCGTGAGGCGTTCGGGGGTTGCAGGGCACCAGCTTTTTTGGGGGTCGGCGACTGCGCTTTGTTTTGGGTGTGGGACTTCGATCGCGCCTTCCGATGCGGGTACGATTGCCTTCGACGCACCGCTTGATGCGCCCTTCGCTGCCGAGGCTGATGTGGGCGACGCCGAAGCAGGAGTGCCTCGCCTTGAAGTTCTGAGTGTGGCGACCGACGGTACGAGCGGCAATGGCGAGAGTCTGTTTGCGGCGATGAGCGCGGATCAACGGTTTGTCGCCATTGCTTCCGAAGCGTCGAACCTTGCTGCGGGTGACAAGAATGGCGTGCGCGATATCTTTTTGCGCGATCGCAAGCTGAAGACAACCGAACGCATTAGCGTCGGTCTGCTTGGGGTTGAGGGTGATGGACTCAGCAACGACCCATCCATTTCAGACGATGGCCGCTTTGTCGCGTTTGCATCCAAGGCATCAAATTTCGCCGCCACCGATGCGAACCAGACTTGGGATGTCTTCCTTCTTGACCGTCAAGAAAATAGACTAACGTGCCTTAGTTGTGACGCGCTTGGGCGTACCGCTTCGGCCCAAAGTCTTCAAGCGCGTGTTTCGGGCAATGGTGCCTATGTCGTTTTTCAATCCGATGCTGCACTAACACCTGACGATGTGAACCCCGACGGCGATATCTACCTCTACGCGCGTGAAACAAAGGCACTCACGCTCGTCACGCGTGGAGCCAACGGTAAGAGTTGGTACCCCGCAATTTCGCGCAACGGCAATCGCATCGCGCTGGATTCGTTCGCATCGAATCTCGTTCCGAACGATACCAACGCCGAACGAGACATCTTCACATACGACCGCGGAGCGAACGCCTTCTCTCTCGTTTCGATCGCAACCGACGGCTCGCAAGGTCAGCACTTATCCTCAACGCCGGCGCTCGCAGCGGACGCGCCGGTCGTTGCGTTCACTTCGTGGTCGTATCAATTCGTAACTTCGGGTGTGTACAATTTGGACGTGTACGTTCGCGATATCGCCGCAGCAACGACTGCACGCGCGAGCCAATCGGCCGCTGGTGCGCAAGGCGACCGCGAGAGCTGGTTCCCCGCGATCTCGGCTGACGGACGCTTCGTAGCATTCGACTCAACTGCCGAAAATCTCGCCAGTGGTGCCACGGGCGGACTCCTTCACGTCTACGTTCGCGATCGCTCAACCAACGCTATCGAACACGTCGCAAGTACCGGCGATAAGTACCTCGTCTCGTTCGTCAAGTTCACTGACGATGCGGCAGCAATCGTGTTCGGAACCTCCGACAGCACCCTCGCACCCGGTGGCAACCGGCAGATCGTCTGGCTCAAGCGATAGCGTCGAAAATTTGGCCAAACGTGCAGCAGCACGTTACGCGAGAACAATGATCCGTCGCTGGGCGCTCGCGGCGTTTGCCGCACCTGTGGTCGTCGCTTCTGCCCTAGCCACCAGCATGCACGAGGCGCACGCGACGGCGTCGTACGACTCGGCGTACGGCTTCGATCGCACATGGAATGCGGCCGTTCGCTTCATTCGCGTCGATCGAAGTTACAAAATCATCGAAAAAGACGACACAACGGGTTACCTATTGTTCGAGTACACGTCGGCCGAGAGCGGGTCGAAGGTGTCGACCGGATCGATGGAGCTTGTTCGTGCCAATGACGACGTTCGAGTCATGGTTCAGCTCAAAGAAATGCCCAGCTACCACGAACACGCGCTCATTAACGCCTTTGCCAATAAGCTCCGCTCCGAGTACGGAGATCCGCCTCGGCGCAAGAAAGAGCGCGACAAACCGCCTGCAGACGCTGGCGCGGACGGCAGCTGAGCGGTGACACAAGTTGGCACGCCATTTTTGCAAATGGCGCAGCTCTCGTGCGGACATTAACAACTTGCGCCCATAGGCACACATTGTGCCTCGCGTCTTGCAATCACGATGTCAACGTCATATGAAACCGCTTCACCTGAGGGGCAACGCGTCCTGGAGTCATCGCGCGTGAGCGAACCAATTCCATCGATTCCGATTCCGTCGATTCCGATTAAGGCTGCTGGCGAAAGCTTCGTGCGGCGCCATGCCTGGAAGCTCACCGCGTCGGCGCTGATTACGCTGGGGTTCGCGTTTATCGTCATTCGCGGCGATCTCAAGCTCAAGCCAGAGCTCGCCGATTTCGAGCATGTTCGGTGGTGGACGCTGCCGGCCTACGTCGCACTGTGCATTGCGATGAACTACTTTCGCGCCGTTCGTTGGCGTTTTCTGCTTCGAGGGGTCGGCGATTTCGGGATCCGGCGCATTCTGACGGTCTCATGGATCGGGTTTGCGGCGATTCTGATCATGCCGCTTCGTCTGGGCGAATTCGTAAGGCCCATGATGCTGCGCGAGAAGGGCAAGGTATCGCTCACCGCAGCCACAAGCACCGTCGTCGCCGAAAGGGTTGTCGACGGACTTTACCTTTCACTCGTGCTCGCCCTTGCGCTCATTTTTGTTCCGACGATCCAGCCACTACCCGAATACGTCGTTGGCCTCGAAGGCGTCAAAGTGGCGAACGTACGGATCTACGGCTTCGTGATGCTCGCCATCTTTGCAGCGGCCTTTGTAAGCATCGCCATTTTTTATTTCGCGCCGACTTTCGCAACGCGAGTGCTCCGGCTGACGTTCGGCAAAATATCAACCAAGTTGACAGACAAGCTCGTTGACACGTTTGAGAAATTTGCGGCAGGTCTCGCAATGTTCGGCAGCAAGCGCGACGCGGGCGGATTCCTATTCGAGAGCACACTCTATTGGGGCGCAAACGCGCTTGGCATGTGGCTGCTCGCGTGGGGGTGTGGCGTCCATCACGCTGACGGTTCGGTCATTAGTTTTGGCGAAACGTGTGCGTTGATGGGAATGCTTGGCGTTACGATCTTAATTCCAGGCCCACCGGGCCTCGCCGGCGTGTTTCAGGCGGGAATTTATTGCGGCGCCACCATGTACTTCCCCGCGAGCGTCATTCTCGCGCAGGGACGTGCATATGCGTTCCTTCTTTACGCTGTGCAGTTCCTTTGGACCGTGCTCGCGGCGGGCTATTTCTTGGTGGCCGACCGTGCCAACATGAGCGCGCTCAAGCGGGCCATTGCGACAAGTTGAGAAACGAAGGCCTAGCGCGCGCACAAGAGGGCGCCGGCAACGGGTAGCGGAAGCATTTCGTCAACCCCGCTGACTTTCGCACATCCTCGAATGCACGTGCCTTCGGCCGTCGCAGACGTGGCGTCATCCGCACATCGAAATAGGTTTCCCTTGCTGCAGAGCCAAGCGGGACCGTCGCACGGGATGCGTTCGTCGCTGGCCGCTTGTACCTGATTCACGCCTGACTCGCACAACTGCGCTACAGCGACGTTTCTATCGGCGATGACGGTAACGTCGTCTGCAACGCAAGCGCGGGCGCACGAGCCCACGTGCGTCCACGGACAGAGGCACGATTCTGGTGTCGCACAATCGTTCGAGACGGTTCCGCCTGAGCTAGCCCAAACGCTGGCACCCTCGCAGCGAGCCAGCCCCGGTGGGCAATCAATCACCTTGGGTCCCATCGCCGCAATGGCGCGATGGTGGTCGTCGTTCTTCTTGCAGCCGCCACGGCACGCTGTGAGCGCCACGACTGCGATTGCAACCCATGCCGGCGCGCGCATCACTTATGCGGGTGCAGCAGCGTATCGAGCACGAAGCGTTTGCCATTCGAGCTTCCCTTGCGAAATGCGTCTTCCGATAGCTTCGTCTCGTGACGCGAGAAGCGCTCTTCTTCGATTTTCACGCTGCAATCTGCGGGGATCTTTCCCTTGCCCGCGAAACTGAAGTGGCCACGATCGTTGGTTTGCGTCGTCAGATCGCGTGCGTCGGGAAGCCCATGCTGGCCGCACACCAACGACACTTTTGCATGAAAAACGGCTTCGCTCGAAGTCGCATTTTTCACGGTCCCTTCAATCTCCCAGTCGTTCGACGAGCAAGCTGCGAAAACGCCAAGCAGCAAAGCCGAAGGGAGAAAGCGATCGATTGAGGCCATGGCCATGCCTCTCTAGCGCGAAAATGCAAAAGACCCAACTCGCGCACCGATGTGCTCCGTTGGGTCTTAAGCGTGTCTTGAGCAAGCGCGAACTTCAGCTCTCGATGAAAGCCTTGAGCTGCTTGCTGCGTGATGGATGTCGCAACTTGCGCAGCGCCTTCGCTTCGATCTGACGGATACGCTCGCGCGTAACTTCGAAGTCTTGACCGACCTCTTCGAGGGTGTGGTCGCTCTTTTCGCCGATGCCGAAACGCATGCGAAGAACCTTCTCTTCGCGCGGCGTGAGCGTCTTGAGAACGCGACGCGTTTGCTCGGAGAGATTGTTGTTAATCACGGCCTCTGAAGGCGAGATGATGCTCTTGTCTTCGATGAAGTCGCCAAGATGTGAATCTTCCTCTTCGCCGATTGGCGTTTCGAGGCTGATTGGCTCCTTTGCGATCTTGAGGACCTTGCGGACCTTATCGAGTGGGAGCTCCATCTTCTCGGCAATTTCTTCTGGAGTGGGCTCGCGACCAAACTCCTGCACCAGGTAGCGACTGGTGCGGATGAGTTTGTTGATCGTTTCGATCATGTGCACCGGGATGCGGATGGTGCGTGCTTGATCGGCGATTGCGCGGGTGATGGCCTGGCGAATCCACCACGTTGCGTACGTGGAGAATTTGTAACCACGCTTGTACTCAAACTTGTCGACCGCCTTCATGAGGCCGATGTTGCCTTCTTGAATCAAGTCGAGAAATTGTAGCCCGCGGTTCGTGTACTTCTTCGCGATGCTGACGACGAGGCGGAGGTTGGCTTCGACGAGTTCGGCTTTCGCCTTCTCTGCGATGCGTTGACCCTCGCGGATTTCGCCGTAGGTGCGACGGAGTTCTTTGACGTCAAGGTTGAGCTCTTCTTCAACACGTCGAAGATTCTTTTGAGCAGCCGATGCGCTTGCGAGAACTTCGTCGGGCGTGACGCCGTGCTTGCGCTTGAACTTGCGCTCGGCCATTGCGTCGCCGCGTGAGGTGCGAGCTTCCTTACGAAGGAGCTCCATGTCGACGCCGGTGCGACGCTCGAGCTCGGTTGCTCCACCTTCGGCTCGCTCGACCTTTTGGATAAGCGAGGTCAGCTTTGCAACGACGCGGTCGATCGTCTTTTTGTTGAGGCGCATCTCTTCGAGCGTCTCGACCATCTTCAGACGTGCGTCGGCCATTTCGGCGTCGAGCGACTTCTTCTTTGCGGCTGTTGCCGTCTGAAGTGCTTCGTTGACGTCTTGAACGGTTTTGTCAAGGTGCTTGACCTTGTCGATCAGACGAAGGATGCGACGATCGGCTTCTTCTTCGTCGAACTCACCGTTCTCGTCTTCGGCGTCGCGGATGATGTCCTTGACGCGAATTTTGTGCTTACGAAGCTTGTCGCCGAGCTCGATGATCTCGCGCACAGCAACGGGCGAATTCAGAATGGCCGTGAGGACCATGACTTCGCCTTCTTCGATGCGCTTCGCGATCTCGACTTCGCCCTCGCGCGTGAGGAGCGAAACGCTTCCCATCTTGCGCAAGTAAAGGCGAACTGGATCGTTCGACTTCGAGTAGCTGTCGTCAACGCTTTCCTCGCGCTTGCCGCCAGGACGCACGACCGGCTTCTTATCGGCCGCTTCTTCTTGAGCGAGCCGACTCGGTGCGATCTTCACCTGCGTCGTAGCGTCGACGATCTCGATGTCTTCCTCGCCGAACGAGCCCATGACATCGTCGATTTGGTCGCCGCCCATGTCGTTGGACATGGTGTCGCCGCCCTCATCATAAGTCATAAAGCTCTTCTTCCCTGACTCGAGGGCGTCCGCGTCTTTTCCGTTCCGATCCCGATTCTTCGTGGCCATCGTCGCGATACCTCTGCTTCTCTCAGTCTGAAGCTCTCTCAGTCTGAATTTTTGATGCCTTGCAACAACCGGACTCGCGTTTGAGCGTCGCGAGCCAGTTCTATCGTTCGTTCCCAATCACCTTCGGCGGCGTGCGCTTCGCGCGAGATAGCGTGATGCTCGCGTGAGAGCACCAGCTTTCGTAGCTTAGTAAGATTGTTGATCAAAGTTTCGCGCGCCTGTTTTTCAGTCTCGTGCTCTGGGGCCGCCAACCTAGCCGAAGCGAAGGCCTGAAGCGAAACCGGTATCTGGTCAAGAAAGAGCTGACTGTCCAGCGATTTCGAACCGCTGGGTGCGACAAAAGTGGCGCGACGGAGCGCAGTTAGCGCTGTCACCGCTAGGCCTTCGAGTAGGTCGAGGTGGGAGCTCACTTCTTCATCGTCAAGAAGTTCAGGAAATTCGATTAGAGCGCCGACAATTTCTGTCCGCTCGGCGGCGCCTGGCTCACGCGCCTTAATTCGCGCTTCGCGAGGCAACGGACCTCGTTCGGTCGTCGCTTGGGCTAAGGCACGTTTCACTTGCTGCTCAAGTGCGCGAAAAGCTTCGCTTGATCGCACCATGTCGAGGCGCCCGGCGAGCTGATCGGCGTATGACTTTGCCATGCTGCGCACGACGGGGTCGTTTTCTTCGCTCAAGAGCTTTGCGACACGCTCAATTCGGTGCGCTCGTTCATAGACGTCTGCCTGGGAAAACGAACCATCGAGCATGTTCTCGAGCAAATATTCGAGCATCCCGCGCGCGCCCTTGACGAGCTCATTGATGTGCGCAGCGCCTCGTGAGCGCACGAGATCGTCAGGATCTTTACCTTCTTGAACGTTCGCAACGCGCGCACTGAGACCTGCGTCTCGGCAAGATTCTCGCGCTGCGAGCGTTGCCTTGCGACCCGCCGAATCGCCATCGAAAAAGAGGACAACGCGTTCAGCGAAGCGGTGCAAAAGCTTGGCTTGATCGGTCGTGAACGCTGTACCTAGAGGAGCGACCACGTTGGTGATGCCGCGTGCGTGAAGCGAGACGACGTCGAAGTTGCCCTCAACCAAAATGGCGCACTCTTCGTTACGTATTTGATGCCTTGCTTGAAACAAGCCAAAAAGCGCGTGACCCTTTGTGTAAATCGGGCTCTCTGGAGAGTTGACGTACTTTGGTGGCGGGTCGCCTTTTGCGTCTGAATCGGGAGGGTCCTTCAGTGCGCGACCGCTGAAAGCGATTACCTTTCCGTGAACGTCGATGACGGGAAACATCAGTCGGTGACGAAAGCGGTCGTAGTGGCCGGTACCCGAACTTCGTGGCGCCAAGAGGCCGACCTGTTCGGCGACTATCGGTGAGATGCCCTGCGAGCGAAGGTGCAACGCCAGGCCGTCCCAGCTGTGTGGTGCATATCCGAGGCGAAATGCAGATACGACTTCGTCAACCGGCTTGAGTTCTCGACGCGCAAGCTCGTCGATCGCAAATTGGCGCAACGGATGCTCGCGCAGTTGCATCTCGAACCAGCTCGTCGCGATCTGGTTGGCGGCGAAGAGCTCTTCCTTTGCCTTGCGTGCGCGATCGACTTGCTGCGAATCGTAGTCGCGCGCTTCCTCGATCGGGATTCCTGCGCGTTCTGCGAGCGCGCGAACCGCTTCTGGAAATGTGTAGCCTTCTTGCTTGATCAAGAAATCGAAGACACCACCAGACTCTTTGCATCCGAAGCAATGAAAGAACCCGCGGTCTGCGTTGACGTGAAAGCTGGGAGACTTTTCTTGATGAAACGGACACAAGCCGACAAACGAGCGTCCGCGCTTCTTCAGCGAAGGCACCGCTTCAGAAATGATCGCCACGATGTCGGTGCGGTCGCGGACGAGGTTGATTGTTTCGGGTGAAATCACAGCTGTGCGGCTCGGACCTATTCGGATACGGGGCGGGCCCTCTTGGGTCAAGAGCGCGGCCTTCGAAAGTTTGTGCACACAATCACATACTTACGTTGACGATCGCGTCGCTCGGCCCCATGAAGTGCAGAAGGAGACAGACTTCGATGACCACCTGGGATCCAGAGCAATACAGGCAGTTTGCAGCTGAAAGATTCCGTCCTGGTTACGAATTGATGGCGCGCATCACAGGGTCTCCGCAATCGTTCATCGACCTGGGATGCGGCACGGGCGAGCTCACCGTTGAACTGTGTCGACGCTATCCGGCGGCGAGTTCGGTTGGTCTCGATTCGTCACTCGAGATGTTGCAAAAGGGACAGAAACTCTCGTCGCACGTTAATTGGATCCAGGGCGATCTCGAGAGCTGGCGCGCGGATCGCGAATACGATCTCATTTTCACCAACGCGGCACTCCAATGGGTACCGAATCACGACGCGCTCATTCCGCGACTCATGTCGTTTGTATCAAGTGGTGGGTCCTTCGCGATGCAAGTGCCCGCGAACTTCGAAGCCAAAAGTCACCGGCTTCTTTACGAGTCCGCAGCAGAACTGGGGATCAGCCTCAAAGATCGGCGCGCGTCGGTGCTTCCGGCCGACAGGTATCTCGACCACTTGTCTGCGCGCTTCGAAGATGTCGATGTTTGGTACACGGAGTATGTGCACATTTTAAGGGGGCAGGACGCGGTGCTCGAATGGGTACGAGGGACGGCATTGCGTCCGATTCTCACTGAGCTTGCAGAGGCACAATTGTCGCAATTCTTAGAAATGTATCGTAACAAGTTACGAATTGCGTACCCCGAACAGAGCAACGGAACGACGCGTTTTCCGTTTCGCAGGCTCTTCGCCGTCGGTCGAGGAAGGAAGGCTTGAGCAAAGGGCAGGTTCCGATCAGAGCCCATCGCATTCGTTGTACCTGCGTTGCGCCCATGATAAGGCGCGAACCGCTGTTGGCGCTGTGATGCGCCTTGCTAAGAGGAGCCAGGCTTTAGACATGAACGTTCCGAGCGCGAGCCCCACTGCGGGCAAGATCGTCCAGGTAATTGGTCCCGTCGTCGACGTTGAATTTCCAAATGGGCAGCTTCCCAAGATTTTGAACGCCCTCAAGTTGTCGAACCCTGGCATTTCGACTGCCAAGGACAACCTGACCCTCGAAGTCGCGCAGCATCTCGGTGAGAGCACCGTTCGCGCAATCGCGATGGACTCAACAGACGGACTCGTGCGCGGCATGCAAGTGCGCGACACGGGTAATCCGATCATGATGCCGGTGGGTCCCGAGTGCCTTGGCCGCATCCTGAACGTTACGGGCGAGCCTGTTGACGAAGCGGGTCCCGTCAACGCAAAGAGGTCGGCGCCCATTCACCGTGCGGCGCCAAAGTTCGAAGACCAATCGACGAAGGTCGAGATCTTCCCGACCGGTATCAAGGTGATCGACTTGCTCGCGCCTTATCGTAAGGGCGGGAAGATCGGCCTCTTCGGTGGTGCTGGCGTCGGC
>JAHFDZ010000427.1:0-430 GCA_023248745.1 Myxococcales bacterium
AGCGCCATCGCAACCGCAACGACTGCCGCCCTCGCGCGAATCGACGAAGCAAGAACCACAAGAGAGTCACTCAAGCAAGAGCACCCTGCCGGCGAGTCACCATTGAAGTACGTCATCGTCGCAACAGGAAACATCCACGACGACGCCCTCCAAGCCAAAGCAGCGGCGTTTGCTGGCGCCGATATCGTGGCCGTCATTCGCGCCACAGCGCAATCGCTACTCGACTACGTCCCTGACGGCGCAACCACAGAAGGCTATGGCGGCACATTCGCGACGCAGGAAAATTTTCGCATCATCCGCGCAGCGACCAACGAGGCCACACGCAGCGGAGGTCGTTACGTTCATCAGACGAACTATTCATCCGGCCTCTGCATGGCCGAAATCGCTTGGATGGCCGCCGTCGAAGGCCTTGACATGCTGCTCAATGACG
>JAHFDZ010000427.1:440-3309 GCA_023248745.1 Myxococcales bacterium
CCATGTACGGCATTCTATTTCGCGACATCAACATGTGTCGAACGTTCGTGGATCAGTACGTTTCACGACGTCTTATCGCACGAGCCGGGATTGTCATTAACACCGGTGAAGACAACTACCTAACAACTGCAGACGCGGTCGATAAAGCGCACACTGTATTGTCAAGTCAGTTTATCAATGAAGCGTTCGCGTTTCGGGCAGGCTTGAATGAGAAACAGCTCGGGCTCGGGCACGCCTATGAAATCGATCCGTGGATCGAAGACAGCTTCTTGCTCGAATTGTCGCAAGCCCAGCTCGTAAGACAAATCTTCCCGCACCATCCTATCAAGTGGATGCCACCGACCAAGCACAAGACAGGCGATATCTTTTTCGCGCACGTTCACGATGCGATGTTCAACCTCGTTGGCGTCGCGACGAATCAGTCCATTGAGCTTCTGGGGATGTTCAGTGAAGCCGTCCACAACCCGATGTTGATGGATCGCTATCTCTCTCTGAAGGCCACACGGTACGTGCATACCGCATGCAAGCATTTGGGCGACGAGATTACTTTCAAGCCCGACGGACGCATTGCGAAGCGCGCCGTTCAGGTTCTTGACGAAGCGCTTGCCCAGCTCGAAGACGTTTCGCGCGATGGCATTTGGGATGCGATCAGCAATGGCGCGTTTGCGGATGTGAAGCGGACGAGAACGGGTGGCAAGGGCTACGGCGGAGTACTCAAAAAGCATGCGCAATACATGAATCCACTTCTCGACGCGTTGGAGGCGCAATCGTGAGTCGCAAGGAGCTGATTCGCGCATACGGAGATCGCCAAAACGACGGCATGGTGCAAATGTCGTTTGTGCTACCCGTTGCACCTTCTGCACGCTCGCGCGAAGCCGCCAAAATATTCGCACTGGAACACGGTCTTACCGATCCGCTCGTTGCAACAATGGAGGCGTGCGCAGAGGGCTACACTTTTTTTGTGGTCTATGGCGGCTCGAAACACGCCGTTGATCTCGCCGCCATCGAAGTACCAGAGGTCACGACGCGCACGCTTTCACGCGATGAGATCGAATTGATCATCAAGAATGACATCAAGCGCAAAGTCGTCGTCGTGGGCGCTTGCACTGGCGCTGACGCACACACCGTCGGCATCGACGCCATCCTCAACTACAAAGGATATGGCGGCGACAAAGGCCTCGAGAGCTACAAAGGCTTCGAAGCATTCAACATGGGCGCACAAGTCGAGAATGAGCAACTTGCTGCGCGTGCACGCGCTGTGGGTGCAGACGCCATCTTGGTGAGTCAGGTCATCACGCAACGCGACTGCCATAAAGAGAATGGCAAGGCGCTTGTCGAGCTCATCAACAGCCAAGGATGGCGCGATGAAGTGCTGCTCCTCTTTGGCGGCCCACGCATCGACCATAAGCTTGCGCTCGACCTCGGCTTCGACGCCGGATTTGGACCGGGAACGAAACCATCCGACGTCGCGTCATTTGTCGTGGAGCAAGTGCGCGTGAAGACAAAGTAGCGAAGCACCGGCACGCGTTTTTCCAGCAAGCGCACGCAAGAAAATTTCGTAATGCGCGCGAAAAAGCACGTCGTAGACTACGCGCCGTGACCAAAGACGCGTTTCGTCGCCTTGCGCTTTCTTTCCCAGAAGCCCACGAAGCACCGCATATGGAACGGACTTCGTTTCGGGTGGGCAAACGAATCTTTGCAACCATGACCCAAGACGGCAAAGAGGCGATGATCGCGGTAAAGCCACCTGCCCTTGCCGAAGCCCTCATTGACGAACATCCCGACATGTTCTTCAGCTACGGCGGCTGGACCACGAAGCTCGGCTGTCTCGGCGTTTGGCCTGCAAAGGCAAACGTCAAGATGGTTGAACAACTCATGCGCGAAGCATGGAAGCGCATCGCACCCAAGAGAGCTCTCCGTGAACAAGAATGACGTAAACAAAGTTGACGAAGGCCTCGAGCGTGTATTTTTGGCTCTCAATGGGCCTAGCGCAGGTTGGGATCTCCGCACCACGCCACCCTTTCCAGATCGATGGCCGCTCTCGCCTGCAGTGCTTCTTTCGACGTACGCCTTTGCGTATCGCGCAGATCCAAGCTCGCCACGCGTCATGGTGGCCTCAAAGCCCTTTGCAATCGCGACGGCCAACCTCGCTTTGCAGAATCTGCAACTCGGAGCGACCCCAGCGATCGAAGTCGCGGGCATACAAGGCGTCATACCCATCGCGGGAACGATCCTCGCACAGTTGCAAGCGCTGCCACCTTTCGCGGTGATTTTCCAAAGTGCACAAGCGCGTCCCCCGACCTATGCCGAGTGCGACGCGCTTGCTGCGCGGTATCAATTTTTTCGGCAATGCCACGGCCTCGCATACGAAGCCGTGCGCCACCGTCATCTCGATCTTTTCGCGTGGCTCGACGCGAAAGAGTGACGCTCGACCCCGTCACTCTTCGGACGGATTCACTCAATCGACGCGCCTGCGCCAACGACGCTGTGAGGCGGCGAGCAGGCCAAATACGACGGCGACAAATGGCGCGGGTGAGTGGCTTCGTTGCGACGTGGTATCGCAGCTGCATCCACCGGGCTCGATCGCAGAAGGTTCAGAGCCGCTGTCGGGGCGTGTTGTTACGGGGCCTGAGTCGTCGGGGGTCGCTGCGTCTTTTCCGGCGTCAGCAGCAGAGGGAGCGTCGACGAGTGCGTCGATTGGAGGCTTCGCGTCCGTGGGAGACGGAGCGTCGGGGGGAGAGGGAACGTCGGCGGGGGCGTCGATGGCAGCCTCAGCGGGAGCGTCAGCGGGGGCGTCGATGGCAGCCTCAGCGGGAGCGTCAGCGGGAGCGTCGATGGCAGCCTCAGCGGGGGCGTCGGTGCCGGCGTC
>JAHFDZ010000428.1:0-1508 GCA_023248745.1 Myxococcales bacterium
CTCTTGACCAAAAGGTTTGAAGCCCGCGTCACGCCATAACGTAAAGTCCGGCCCTTCCAAGCGAACCGCGACCGACGAAACTAAACTCGGCGTCGCTTCGGTGGTCGACATCCGTTGTGCGGAACTGGCGTCACGTCGCGGATCAACGTGACGCGGAAGCCCGCGGACTGAAGCGCGCGGAGTGCCGATTCACGACCGGAGCCTGGGCCCTTCACGAAGACAGCAACCGAGCGAACACCGTGCTCCTGCGCGCGGCGGGCAGCTTCCTCTGCAGCAAGTTGAGCCGCGAACGGCGTGCTCTTGCGGGAGCCCTTGAAGCCCTTCGACCCCGAGCTCGACCACGACAACGTGTTGCCGTTGATGTCGGTGATCGTCACCACGGTGTTGTTGAAGGTGGATTGGATGTGCGCGATACCGGTCGAAATGTTCTTTCGAACCTTGCGCTTGGTGGACTTGCCCTTTGGGGCGGCTGTCTTGGCGGTCGACATACTAGACTCCAGATACTGACGTCAGAAACGGGGTTTGAAGCACACCTCGAAGCGAGGGGCTATACGCGCGGCTTCGCGCGTTGGAGAACGCCCTTGCGTGGGCCCTTGCGCGTGCGTGCGTTGGTGTGCGTGCGCTGGCCATTGACCGGCAAGCCCTTACGATGACGAAGGCCGCGATAGCAACCAAGGTCCATCAAGCGCTTGATGTTCATCTGCACTTCGCGACGGAGATCGCCTTCGACCTTGTATTCGGTCTCGAGAAGTTCGCGAATGCGTCGGATCTCGTTTTCGTTGAGCTCCTCGGTCTTCTTGGTTGGCGGAATGTTTGCGCGTGCGCAAAGCTCAAACGCGAGGGTGCGCCCAATGCCGTAGAGGTACGGGAGCGAGTATGCGACGTGCTTGTGTCGTGGAAGGTCGACGCCTGCAATGCGAGCCATTGATTTACCTTAACCTTGACGCTGCTTGTGTTTGGGATTCTCGCAGATGATCCGCACGACGCGCTTGCGACGCACGACCTTGCACTTTGCACAGATGACTTTGATCGACGGACGAACCTTCATGACCTACTCACTTGCTCGCTTTTGCTCGCTCATTTGTGTCGATACGTTATGCGGCCGCGCGTGGGATCGTAGGGGCTTACTTCTACGGTCACACGATCGCCCGGAAGAATACGAATGTAGAACTGGCGCATGCGCCCGCTGATGGTCGCGAGGACAACGAGACCGTTGTCGCACTTGACTCGGAACATGGCGTTAGGAAGCGCTTCGAGCACCACGCCATCGAATTCGAGTTTGTCGCCTTTTGCTTCTTTGCGTTCGCGCCGTTCACCCATGGCTCGCACCTTTCAGTGCTGCCAAGCAGCGTTCGGTCACTTCTGACACCTCTCCAACACCATTCACTCGAGTCAACAAGCCCGCCTTTTCGTAATACGGCAGCAAATCTGCGGTCATCGCCAGGTACGTAGCGAGGCGCTTGCGCACCACGTCCTCGTGATCGTCTTGACGATGTTCGAGGTCAGCA
>JAHFDZ010000428.1:1518-3289 GCA_023248745.1 Myxococcales bacterium
AGGGGGCGGCTTATACTGCAAATGGTAGATCTGTCCAGTCCGATTGTCGGTGCGGCGGTAGATTGCCCTCTCGACGAGCAAGCTTTCGGGCACATCGAGCGCGATCACCGCGTTTAGCGCAAGGCCTTTGGCCTTCAACATTGCACCGAGCGATT
The DNA here is from genome assembly GCA_023248745.1 of Myxococcales bacterium. Lineage (GTDB taxonomy): Bacteria > Myxococcota_A > Polyangia > Polyangiales > Polyangiaceae > JAHFDX01. The sequence continues at coordinate 1,674 of JAHFDZ010000428.1, forward strand.
CGGCCTGCGGCACCGTGCGTGGAAATCCGTCAAGGAGGAAACCTGCCGCTGCATCGGCAAGCGCGATTCGGTCTTCGATTAACTCGACCACCATCGCATCGGGAACCAGCCCACCCGAAACCATGGCTTGTACAATGTCGGCGGGAAGGCGGCCCTCACTCTTTGCGGCGCGAAGCATGTCGCCCGTCGATACTTGAGGAATCGAAAAACGATCGCAGAGCACCTTGGCTTGCGTCCCTTTTCCGGAACCTGGCGGACCGACGAAAACGACTCTCATCCTGCCCTCCGACCGCTGATGCGCGCGCGATTCGCTCCCGAAGTCACGCCATCGTAGCGCTTGCTCTGTGCTTCGATTTGATTGACGGTGTCGAGGGCTACACCGACAACGATCATGATCGACGTCCCACCCCACTGAAACGGGATGCGAAGGCTTTGGCTGAGTACGGTCGGAATGACGCACACTGCCGCGACATAAAGCGCGCCGCCGGCGGTCACGCGATTGAGCACAAACTCGATGTACTCGGCCGTGCTCTTTCCTTGACGGACGCTTGGGATGAACGCCTGTTGCTTCTTCAAGCTGTCAGCCACCTCGACGGTCTGAAAGGTGACCGACGTGTAGAAAAAGCAGAAGAAGACGATGAGCAAAATGTAAACGCTGTTGAATGCCCAATCGCCGCGCTGAACGGCGCTGGTCACGGAATTGATGCCTGGGAAGTTGGGGAACCAGGCCCCGAACTGTGCTGGAAACGCGATGAGCGAGCTGGCGAAGATGGGTCCAATCGTACCGGCGGTGTTAACGCGAATCGGTAGGTAAGATTCTTGACCACCGTACACGCGACGACCCACGGTACGTCTCGCGTAGTAGATGGGAATGCGCCTCTGGCCGCGTTCGAAGAAGACGATCACCGCGACGGTCGCGAGAACGACTGCGCCGATGAGCGCGAGGTTGAGCGGCTGAAGATCGCCCTTCTTCGTTTGGAAGTACTGGAAGACCGCGTTTGGAACGCCGTCGACGATACCCGCAAAGATGAGAAGCGACGTTCCGTTTCCGATGCCGCGCTCGGTGATTTGCTCGCCGATCCACATCATGATCGCGACGCCCGTCACGAGCGTAATCACGGTGGTGATGCGAAAGCTCCAACCGGGGTCGCCGACCGCATGACGGCTACCGACGCCCAGGTCGTTTTGGGTCATCGCCTCGAGCTCGCGCGCTTTGTTGATGGCATAGCCAAACGCAATGAGCAGCGCGCCATAACGCGTGTACTGATTGATCTTGCGGTATCCAGCTTCGCCCTCTTTGCGAAGCTCCTCGAGCGGCTTAAACACCATACCGAGCAACTGCAAAATGATGCTCGCCGTGATGTAAGGGGTGATGCTGAGGGTAAAAACCGATGCTCGCTCGACGGCGCCTCCGCTGAGGAGGTTCATCAAGCTTTGAAAACCACTCGAACTATTGCGAACAACCTCGCCAACGACCTTGCGATCGACGCCGGGGATCATCACGAACATGCCCATGCGGTACGCGCCGAGCATCACCAATGTGAAAATGATGCGACGACGTAGCTCCGGCAGTTTGCCGATGTTGCCCCAGTTCGCGAATAGGCTCATGGACGCTC